>CAZJQU010000049.1:0-4391 GCA_964548645.1 uncultured Muribaculaceae bacterium | reverse complement strand
TTAAGTTAAAACTTTTTTCATCATCATATGCATATGTTGCGATTGCACCATTTAATGAACAACTACCGAGTGGTTCCTCATCTGGATCAACACAAATATATGTATAGTTTTCTGCTTTTGAGAATAGATTCTCTGGATTTTTATATTCTTTAGAACCTCCATTTACTACATAAACACCGAAATGAAGATGTGGACCCGTTGATCTACCAGTTGAACCCATGACTCCAATAAGATCTCCTTGACTAATCGATTGACCAACTCTTAAATGAGATAATTCTTTCATATGCATATACTGAGTATAATAAATATCACTACCAACATTGTGCTGTATTGTTACATAGTTTCCAGCTCTATCATAATACATACTCGTTGTGACAACTCCATCAGCTACGGCATATATATTTGTATCTTCCGTTGCTACTAAATCTATACCTTGATGGATTTCGTATTTTTGATCACTGTCTCCAAGAGGATTGGCACGAACACCAAATCTTGAGGTTATTCTGTAATGTCCTTTAAATGGAGGAGCAAAAACAGTCATTACTTCTCTATCTAATGTTCCTGGAAAATAACATTCCATATCTATATTTGGTTTTCCGTAAAGTAAAATCCACGTTTCATAATATAGTGTAATATCTTGTATTATAGGGTCCTCTCCACCAACTTCATCAAATTTTTCTTTGAATATATGCTCAACTAAAGTACGACCATCGTCCATAAGATCATATTTTAATCTATATGCAAAACCCTGTTCATCGTATACTTCTTTATAAACAAATATAAAATCATCATCATTCTGGGAATCTCCCGTTAAGTTGTTTTCATTACAAGTCCGCCCAGCCTTGGATTCATCCTCTTCTAATACAAATTTTTCTGTTACTAAAGTTAACTCATACACACCTTTATCTGTTCCCATCAACTTATAATCACATCTGTATTTGTACTCCTTGATTGCTAACATTCTATCTAAAACATCATCTATATACTTTATTCTTTTATTTAGTTTTTCGTTGCTTATTCTTCCGACATGGACCTCTTTACCATCTTCAAATTCTATTGGACGCATATCATTTTCATCTCCGTCGTAAAATAAAGCGGCAGAGACTAAAGGAATATTTAAGGTCCGCCCATATTTTGCAGAAAAACTGTTTGATTTTGATTGTATAATACCAAACAAGGTTTTTTCATTACTATCAAAATATCCATGGAAAAACAAGTTTTTTGTTCTTTCAAAAAAATCCTCCGCAACGTTTTTTACGGTTATAGCAGCACCAACTATACCCTCTACAAGTGCAGTTATTGGTTCTACCAACTTCATTAGTGCCCCAATAAGTAGAACAAACGATAGTAAACCAATAGCAGCAAAAATAATCCACATACGTAGTGTGCTTTTTACTTTTTTCGAGGCTACTTCTTTGAGTTCTTCCACAATTTCACTGTCTTTAATTGGACCTGTTGCAGCAGGCGGTATACCTAAAGATGCTGCACCAGCATCTATTGCCATATCTCCACCAACATCTACAGCCTTATCAATTAATCCTTTTTTCTTTTCTCCACTAGATTCACCACCAGAAAAAGAGTCACTTAAACTTGACCCACCAGACGGTTTATTAATTGAATTTTGAAAATCCATATTTTTCGAACTTTTTCCCAAGTTAGGATTAGAAATATTCTCTTTTCCTAACTTCTTATTTGAATTTTTCGGATCCAAGAGAATCACCACCTATTTTTGAGTTAATATCCTCCACCACTACCAAACGAATCTAATTCTGCTTGAGTAACTTCTACTGATATTCTCATTCTTCTATTTCCTACTACAAACAAGGCTTCTCCTTGACTATATCTTTTGATGCTTTCTTTTTCGTTATCATTTAAATCTATTAATAAAGACAAATCTTCTACTGCTTGTTTCTTTAAACCCATTACAATGTAATAAGAAGCATTATCAAATATCGCTTTACCTTGAACGATTACCGATTGACCAGTAAAGTCACTTGGTTGTTGTGTGATGATTATTGTTCCGGTGTTGTATTTACGAGCTCGTCTTTGTACTTGTGCTAAAAACTCTGCTCCTAGTTCGTTATTAGCTGCTAATAGCACGTGTGCTTCATCTACAGATAATACCGTGTTTACTGACTTGTCTAAACATAATCCCCATGCATATTTTAATACATTAAAGAATAGTGCATTTCTAATATTCGTTTCTGCGTTCATTAACTCTCTTATATTAAATACTATAAAGTGTTTATTACCAGTTATAGTTGTATGTCCATCAAAATAATACTTTAATTCTCTAGTTAGTGGTCTTATTTTAATTTCCAATTTTTCCATTATATCTCTTTCATGAGTTTTATCTATGTATTGAGATAGTCTACCTTTTATGGTCGCATATACATCACTAAATGTCGGGTACATACTTTGTGTTATTGTAGCAAAATCTGTATCAAAATCTATTCCAAATCTCTTATAGGTATCTTGAACAACTTCTATAAATAGAGTTAAAATATCTTCCGTTATACTTGGATCATAATACTTCATAAATGCTTTTAAAAATTGTAATGATTTAGTTAAAACCGTATAACCAAGTCCTTCTTTTAGTTCATCTTCATCTGCATCCAGTATAATTTCAAGTGGGTTTATCATCCCAAACTCTCCACCCTTACCTAAATCGATAAAATTTCCACCATATAACTTAGTCATTTCTGATATTTCGCCCTCTGGATCTATAGCAACAATCTGATAATCATTTCTTATGTGTCCTCTTAGCATTAATTTTGCTGTAGTACTTTTACCAGAACCTGATGTTCCCAATATTATTAAATTCGCATTGTTTCTGTTGTTCTCTTTTTTTATTTGATATAAGAATTGATTAAATAATATAACCCCTCCAGAGAAGTCAACTCCAAGAAGAGTCGATAGTCCCTCATCTTTTACACTATCAAATATAAAAGGATACATAGCAGCAATTGTTGGACTTGGTATTGGCGTTCCAACTCTATGTTCTATATCTTGTTTTGGGAATATCGGAAGCATAGATTTAAATACTTTTTCTTGATCAAATCTAAGAGAAATCGCCTTCATATCCATAGCTTCTAAATAGTTTTTAGTATTTGCTTTTCTTAAATCTAGTTCATCTTTAGTATCTGCCGATATCATAAGATGCATCTGAAAGTCATATATTTTTGATTGTGAAGCTGCGATTTGGCTGGTAAAATATTCTAGAGATTCTAAATCTTGTCTTATTCTTTCCTTTAATGTTTGATCCTTTTCTTCCGTATATCTTTGTTTTAAATCGGCAATTTGCTTATTTAACATCTTAGACAAACTAGTAAATGGAACAGGAATTTGTTTCATTACCAATTTTACCCCTGGTAAACTAGATAGAGAAGATAAAAACCCTGTTTGAATAACCTTCGGATAGGAAATCACAGTTAAAATAGTACAATACTTATCGCTTATAACAAACTCGCTTGCTTTAAATTCCAAATCTTTGGGTGCTATTTCTGCTTTTATATTCATATAGACATCACCGTCCTAAACTCACTTTTCATTCCACCATTTAAGAAATTATCTAAAATAATTCTCAAATCTTCGTTGGTTGTTTGCGAGGAATTTATCTCACAATTTGCTAAATTATTTATTAATGATCTTATCTTTTTTTGAATTAATTCTGGATTCTTTTCTTTAAATAATAAATAATACTCTGTATCCACAACATTATTGTTAATAAAGTACTCTCCTTTTTCCATGTCTTCTAATATCATTTTTCTTATTTGAGGTTTTGTTACATCGTTGTATAAAAGTTGTAAATGACTTAAATAAAGTGTAATATCTACGGGTCTGTCTGCAATTATCAACCAAAATTCATACTCTATACTATTATAAAACGTCTTTAAATTTTCAATAATTCTATACTGAGAATCTTCATCCAATATAAATATGTTTTTTGGACTTATTTTTATCCCGGTTACTTTGTCATTGTTATCTAAAACTATAGTTCCGTTTGTTATCGCTTTTACTGGAACAAAAGACTCAGTACTTCTATTTGGTGTATTACCTTTCTTTTGTGAATTCATAAAATCCCCATCCTTTCCATAAATATTTTCTCTGAGTTGTTAAAAAGTTTAACATTGATAGCACGAATGATATTACATTGTGATAATTTGGTATTGGCATTACCAAAAGTGCTGTAAATAATGCCGGAATGAGAACTATTATTGTTTTTGGTATTGTTGCTGTACCTATTACCAATAAGAATACAAACGAAGTAAATAAACCAGTTGCAAAAATTCCAAGATCTATTGGTCTAAATATATTAAACATAAGTTGTCCCTTTTTTGTGTTTGCTGGTATCAAATATATATCCCTTTTCACTAGTTTCCCTCCTTATT
>CAZJQU010000048.1:0-4840 GCA_964548645.1 uncultured Muribaculaceae bacterium | reverse complement strand
TTGCTATTGTAATAGGAGTTGTTCCCTTTAAAGATATAATTGGTTTGTTGTGATCATCGCTAGTATCTACGAATCCTTCACAATAAGGTTCACCGTTAGATGCTACAGATAATCTCAAATACGAATCAAAAGATATATATTCTTTATATTCACTTTTTGAAAATATAGCTTTTTTATATCTTGGGTCTTTTATTGGTTTACTATCAATTAGATACTCATCAACCAAATTTTGAACTCTTATATAAGCAGTTGCTCCAGGAGTTTTTCTATCAATTATTCCTTCTTTTTTCCTCTCGTATTCCAAAGCCTTCTCACATAAATCTGCTGTTAGTTTTTCATATTGAAAATTTCCACTTTGATTAGATCCTTTACCTAGTAAGAAATACCAAAACAAGAAAATAAATAATAAAGCTAATATTATTATTATTACTATTTTCCAAGGAAAACTTTTCTTAGGTTCCTCATATTCATTATATTTATTATCACTGTAACTCTGTTCATAATAAGTATCATTGTAACCACTGGCATTCACGTTACTTTGATTTATCGGAACACCTGTTGGTTTTTGAAAATCATCTTGATATTTATCGCTATTGTTCATAAAAACTCCTCTCACTGAATTATATATAGATTAAATATAACATATCATTTTTTATTTTGCAATATTTTTGCAATGTTTTAAATTAGAAAAAGCCGCTCCAAGTCCCTCCAGAAACCACTCTAAATATTATTTTCGCTATAATCATAGCCAATAAAGCGACAACTGCCGCAATTGCTCTTTTTCCAAAAGTTGATTTCGCAGCTGCCATACCCTTATCATCTTGTGCCCCAGTAGCTTTTAACAAGTCTAGCGTTCCCATTACAAGCAAAGTTACAGGAACAAGTACTATCAAAATATCATAAAATTTTGCTAATACTTCAACTATTTTTTCACCAATTATATCTAAATTTCCTTGCCAATCATTTAAAACTATAAAAACTAATTCTCTCATACTTTACCATTCTCTCTTTCTATTATATTTTTAAATACTTTCTAACCGCCCTAGAGCTTCCAAGCGTTCCTACGACTATTCCTATTACTAACAAAATTAGTGATACCATATATACGAACGGTTCTGGTTCTACCAATTTTAAGAACTTTAGGTAAGACGCAAATACGTCTCCTCCGGAATAGTTATATAGATAGTTATATCCATATATTGTAAGAATTACAGGGAGTATAGATCCCAGTACAGATAAGAATATTCCCTCAACTACAAAAGGTATTTTTATATTTGTATTTGAAGCTCCAACTACTCTCATAATTTCTATTTCTTTTTTCCTAGAAAATATTGTAAGTTTAATTGTGTTTGATATCAAGAATGCAGTTACTACTATAAGCGATATTACTATAACGACTAATGCTTTTTCTATTACATCGAATGTTTTAAGCATGTTTTGTATTACATTTTCTCCATATCTAACAAGTGCTATTCCTTCAATATTTTTTATTTCATCTCCTGTTTTTTTTATTTGATTAATGTCCTTTACTTTTATTAGAAAAGCTGCTTGAAGTGGATTTTCATCATCACTCCATCCTGCAATTATTGCTTTAAATACATCATCGGATGCTTTTGCCTCCTCTAACACTTCTGCTTTACTCTTATATCTGTAAGACTCCACATTGTCTATTTCTCTTATTTTTTCTTCTATTAATTTTGTTTGTTCTTCAGATACCGTGTTATCCACGAAACTTACTACAGTAAAATCCTTTTCTATTAATTTAGTCACATTATCTACGTTGTAAGAAAGTATTATAGAAATAGCTACTACAATTAGTGTTATTGCTATACAAGAAATAGAAGCAATACTTAAACTCATATTTCTAAATACACTATTCGCGGCATCTTTTATACTTCTACCTAATATTCTAAACCACTTCATTTTTAAAAGTTCCTTCCTTATAATCTTTAACCACCTTACCATTTTCCATAAGTATTACTCTTTTTTTAAGTTTTTTTACTATGTCCATATTGTGTGTAGCCATTATTACGGTAGTCCCAAGTTTATTTACTTCTTCAATCACTTTCATTACTTCCATGCTAGTTTTAGGATCTAAATTACCTGTTGGTTCATCACAAAGCAATAACTTAGGCTCATTTACTATTGCTCTAGCGATTGCAACTCTTTGTTGTTCTCCTCCAGATAGTTGGTCTGGATAATCTTTTACTTTATTTTTCAAACCAACCAAATCTAATGCTCTCAATGTTTTTTCTCTAACTTCATCTTTTTTCATACCAAGTATATCTAAAGAAAATGCCACATTTTCATATACAGTTAACTTGGGTAACAATCTAAAATCTTGAAATACAATTCCAAGTTTTCTTCTGAGTTTATATACTTTCCAGTTTTTTAATTTTGCAACATTAGTTCCCGCAATAGTTATTTCACCCTTATTTGGTTTTTCTTCCCTATATAAAAGTTTTATTAATGTAGATTTACCACTTCCAGAAGAACCCATTATAAAAATGAAATCTCCCTTATTTAGTGTTAAATTAACATCATAAACTGCAGTTACGCCGTTTTTATATTGCTTCATTACATTTTTTATATTAATAAAATCCATTATTCCTCCTACCTCCCACCAGAAGATTGATATGCGTCTGTTACGATTATAAATGCATCTTTATCCAATAGTTCCAACTCTTCTTTTACAGAAAAGTATTGTCTAGATGGAACTAAACATAAAATTATATTTTGCTTTTGTTCCGTATATCCGCCCTTTGCTTCTAATATAGTTAGACCATGAGATGCTCTATGTAGTAAAAAATCTTTTACCTCATCTTCCTTATCGGTTATTATGTATAAAGCTTTTGTAGAAGATATACCTAACATAACTCTATCCATTACAACACCAAATGTCACGATACATATTATAGAGTAAAGTACAGTTTCCCACCCAAAAGCAAATCCACCGAATATAACTATTATTCCATCTATTATAATTTTTGCTTTACCAATAGATATCTTTGAATATTTAGACATTATTTGTTGTAGTATATCTGTTCCACCCGTATTACAATTCATTTTAAAAGCTAAACCCGCTCCAAATCCAGAGAGTAATCCCCCAAATATTGCAGCCAACATTCTATCATTTCCTAAAGATATATGCAAAATTAAATCAGCAGTTAAAAACACGAATAAAGGAAAAAGTATAGAACCAACGATTGAACCATATGCTTTTTCTTTATCTAAAAATATAAATGCAGATATTAGCAAAACTATGGATAGCACAGATATTAATAGTGCTGGATTTATATGGTTTTGAAATATAGTCGCAACACCTTCTATATCTCCTGCTACTATATTATTTTTTAATAAAAATAAATTATATCCTATGGAATATAGGAACAAACCCAAAACTACTGTAGTCCATTTTCTTAAAAACGATACTTTACCATTTGTTTTTTTCTTATTCATCGCCTTCTCCTTCTAAATATGATTTTATAAAGCCATCTATATTTCCATCTAATACATCATATACATCGCTTGTCTCATGGTTTGTTCTATGATCTTTTACCATAGAGTATGGATGAATTACATAACTTCTTATTTGAGAACCAAAATCTATTTTATTTTTACTTCCTTTTATATTAGATATTTTTCTTTCTTGTTCATCTAGTTCCAACATATATAATTTTGTTTTAAGTATCATAATTGCTTTTTCTTTATTTTGTATTTGACTTCTTTCGTTTTGACAAGTCACCACAGTTTTAGTTGGAAGATGAGTTATTCTAACAGCACTATCAGTAGTATTTACCGATTGACCACCAGCTCCACTAGATCTATAAACATCTATCTTTAAATCTTCATCTTTTAATTCTATATTTATATCCTTTTTTATTTCTGGAGTTATATCTACAGACGCGAACGATGTATGTCTCCTTTTATTGGAATCAAATGGAGATATTCTCACTAATCTGTGTATTCCTTTTTCACCCCTTAAATATCCAAAGGCATTTAATCCTTTTACTAATATAGAAGCACTCTTTATACCCGCTTCCTCACCCTTTTGAAAGTCCAACTCCTCATACTTATAACCTTTTGCTTCACACCATCTAGTATACATTCTATACAGCATAGAAGCCCAATCACAAGCTTCTACTCCACCTGCTCCACTATGAACCTCTAATATGGCATTAAAACTGTCATATTCGCCATCTAATAATGTTTTTGTTTCTAAATCGTTTTGTTTTATTATTATGTCTTTTAATTCTAAATCTATCATATTAAATAAATCTAAATCGAACTCTTCTTTTAAAACGTTTAATATTTCTAATTTATCATTTAATGATTTATATATAGTTTCCACTTCTAATATTATATCTTTTAAATATTTAATTTTTGACAATACTTCTTCTGCTTTATTATTATCTTCCCAAAAATTAGACTCTAAAGTTTCCTTATTTAATGACTCTAAGGCTTCTTTTTTATTCTCTAAGTCAAAGTAACTCCTTTAGAGATTTGTTCTTATCTAATTCTTTATTTATTAATACTTCTAAATCTTTTATTTCCATATATCATCACCATAAAAATTATACCATTTATATAATAAAAAAACTATAATTTTTTAATTATAGTTATTTTATAGATACTATTCTAGTTTCTGAGGTTTTATTACCCATACTATCTTCTAAATAGTATATTATAGTATATTCTCCTCTTTCTTCTACATTTGGTTTTCCACTTTTCAATACCCTACTTGTTAAGTCTCCATCCTCTTTATCAGATGCCGTATAACCAGGTTCTACATATTCTTCTCCAAGCTTTAATGTCATTTCCGCTTCACCTTTTAAAGTTA
>CAZJQU010000047.1:0-4936 GCA_964548645.1 uncultured Muribaculaceae bacterium | reverse complement strand
ATAACGCTCCAGAAGAAAAAGAACGTGGTATAACAATAAGTACTACACACGTTGAGTATGAAACAGAAAACAGACACTACGCACACGTAGACTGTCCAGGACACGCTGACTATGTAAAAAACATGATTACAGGAGCAGCACAAATGGATGGTGCGATATTAGTTATCGCAGCAACTGATGGACCTATGGCACAAACTCGCGAACACATATTACTTGCTCGTCAAGTAGGAGTACCAAGAATGGTAGTATTCATGAACAAGTGTGATATGGTAAACGATGAAGAGTTATTAGATTTAGTAGAAATGGAAGTTAGAGAATTATTAAGTTCTTATGGATTTGATGGAGATAATACTCCAGTAATTCGTGGTTCAGCTCTAAAAGCATTAGAAGGCGATGCAGCTTATGAAGCAAAAATCGTTGAGTTAATGAATTCAGTTGATGAATGGATTCCAACTCCAGAAAGAGATAATACTAAACCATTCTTAATGTCAATTGAAGACGTATTCACTATTACAGGTCGTGGAACAGTAGTAACAGGACGTGTAGAACGTGGTGAATTAAAAATCAACGAAGAAGTTGAAATCGTTGGATTAAAAGATACTAAGAAAACAGTAGTAACAGGAATAGAAATGTTCCGTAAGCAATTAGATTCAGCTCAAGCGGGAGATAATGCTGGTATATTACTACGTGGTGTTACTCGTGAAGATGTAGAAAGAGGACAAGTTCTTGCTAAACCAGGAACAGTTACACCTCATACTAACTTTGAAGCAGAAGTATATGTTTTAAGTAAAGAAGAAGGTGGACGTCATACTCCATTCATGAATAACTATAGACCACAATTCTACTTCAGAACAACTGACGTAACAGGAGTTGTAGAATTACCTTCAGGCGTAGAAATGGTTATGCCAGGAGATAAAGTATCTATGACTGTTGAATTAATACATCCAATCGCAATTGAAAACGGAACTAAGTTCTCAATTCGTGAAGGCGGTAGAACAGTTGGTGCTGGATTAGTAACTAAAATTATAAAATAATAATTTAAAAAGAAGTTATAAAACTTCTTTTTTTTAACTCTTCTTTTTATGAGTTGCTATATATATATTATACTTAAACCTATTTAATATTAGGTCAAACTCTCCAATGTATTCTACGACATTTGAACCGAATCCTTTTTTAAATGAATACAAATTATAGAAATTACTTCTAGGATTGAAGTCTCCACTTATACCATTTAAATGAAACTTATTAAATCCAGCCTTAGCAAATCCTTCTATTAATATTCTAGTCATTAAATGATTAGGATAAAAATCTTTATATTTTTCATCTACCCCATCCACCAAGAAGAATATTTCATCTCCATATTTAATTACGATAGAGGTAGATAGAATTATATCTTTTTTTACATCGAATAAGTTAGTTGCTTTAGAAACTTCATTTTTATATATTCCAAGTAATCTATCAGATTCCATTTTTTTGTTTAATATTTCTGCTCTATTTTCCGCAACTTGCATTTCATTATTTATCGCAGCATTTCTAATTAATTCCTTTTCGTAAAGACTCCTACTGTTTTTTAAGAACAAATCTACACTTATTTTTGTAAAAAATATATCTAACATATTAAAGTTACTAAATATATTTATAAGTTTATAATAATAATTAATTTTTTTATCTTTTTTTATTAAACTATAGAAGGTTTTTATATCTTCTTTTTTGCCTTTAAATACAACAACACCTTTTCTTTCTGCTTCTTCCAACAATTCTCTTGTTTGCGGAGAGAAAATTTCTGTTATTGACTTTGTTTTTCTAACGTTTGAAACTACTGAATTCCATCTTGGTAATTTATTTTCAAAATATAGGTTAAAACCATTGTGTTGATATCCTAAACTTCCCAAATAATTTATTATATTCATATTATTTTGTCCATTTAATACAGGTTTTCCTTCGTTATCTCTTTCAACATACTCTATAGGAGGGTCTATTTTTAAAGATATTACTTTTTTCTTTCTTAAATAATCTTTAATCATAGATGTAAATTTTCCAACTTGATCAAAATCATAAAAGTCAATTAAGAAACCTCTTGGAGCATATGCCATCTTATAATTTGGAAATACTCTTCCAATTAATATTAAAGATGCCGCGACCAAATTACCATCGTAATCCACCATGGCAACATAAACATCTTTATATCCATTTCTAGACATAAATTCCCCATATTGAGATGTTTGATAAAAATTTCTGTTTTTATGGGTAATTGCAAACTCATCGAACTGTCTTTGTCTAATTTCAATCAGTCTCATTTAATCGGCCTCTCTATCTTCTAAATACTAATACAATTATACCAAAAAAAAAATAATATAGTTAAAAAACAAGTTAATTTTACATAAAATGGTATATAATTATTGTGGAGGATCTATGTTTAACAATAAAAATATTTTTATATTAGGAATGGCAAGAAGTGGATACGAGGCCGCTAGAGTATTATCTAAGAATAATAATGTAATAATAAATGATGAAAAAGAAGAACAAGACACATCACACATAGATGAATTGAAGAGTCTTGGTGTTAATGTTGTTTTGGGAAGTCATCCAGATGATTTATTTAAAAGTGATATAGATATATTAGTAAAAAATCCTGGTATAAAAGATTCTCATAAATATGTTGTAAGTGCAAAAGAGTTGGGGATACCAGTAATTAACGAAGTAGAACTCGCATATGAATTAATGCCGAAGGATGTAACTATAATCGGAGTAACTGGAAGTAATGGAAAGACGACTACTACAACATTGATATATGAAATGTTAAAAAAAGAGTATAATAATATCCATTTAACAGGTAATATTGGTTTTCCACTAATATCTTTTTTAGATAAAATAAAACCCAATGATATAGTTTTAATGGAAGTATCAGTTCAACAACTTCTGAATACCGATAAGTTTAAAACGAATGTGTCGGTAGTTACAAATTTGTCTGAAGCTCACTTAGATCATGTAGACACTTATGAAAACTATAAAAACATAAAGAAAAAAATATTCAATCAGCACAATAAAAGTGATATTTCTATATTAAATTATGATTCAAAAGACGTCTTAGAGATAAGTAAGGATATAAAATCTAGTAAATTATATTTTTCTACGAAATTTAAAACAGATATATATCTAGAACAAAACAATATATATTATAAAAATAACTTTCTAATAAATACTTCATCTATTAAACTAAAGGGAGCTCATAATTATGAAAATATAATGGCGGCCATATTAGTTTGTAAGATTTTTAATATATCTAATGAATCAATTTTTAAAGTATTAAATGAATTTAATGGAGTGGAACACCGAATAGAGTTTGTAAAAGATATAAATGGTAGAAAAATATATAATGATTCTAAATCTACTAATATAGTTGCTACTAAAATGGCACTAAGTTCTTTTGATGAACCAGTAATACTCCTACTTGGAGGCTTAAATAGAAGACAATCCTTTTTAGATTTAAAAGAGTTTAAAAATATAAAACACGTTGTATGTTATGGAGAAAATAAAGAAGGTATATTTAATGACATGATGTCTTTAAATATAAAAGTAGACATGGTAAATAATCTAGAAGAGGCAACCGCTAGAGCATATGAATTATCAGATAATAAAGATGTAATATTGTTAAGTCCTGGTTCTGCATCTTGGGATCAGTTTAAAGACTTTGAAGAAAGAGGTACTAAATTCAAAGAATATATAGATAAAATAGTTTAACTATTGTCTAAACTTTGATACAATAAAAAGCGAGGTGAATTATGAGCATATTAAAAAAATTATTCGATCACGAATATAAAGAATTAAATAAGTTTGAAAAACTTGCTGATAAAATAGAAGATTTAAGTGAAGAATATTCCAAATTAAAAGATAAAGAAATAATAAATAAAACTTTAGAGTTTAAAGAAAGATTAAAAAATGGAGAATCTTTAGATGATATATTACCAGAAGCGTTTGCTAATGCTAGAGAGGCATCCGAAAGAGCAATAGGAGAAAGACCGTTTCACTGCCAATTGGTGGGAGGTATTGCAATACACTATGGTAATATAGCAGAAATGAAAACGGGTGAAGGAAAGACATTAACAACAGTTATGCCAGCATATTTAAATGCCTTAACAGGAGATGGAGTTCACGTTATAACAGTAAACGAATATTTGACCATAAGAAATGCAGAATGGATGGGTAAAATTTTTGATTTACTAGGTGTGAGTGTTGGTGTTAACTTAAGAGAAATGTCACCATCAGAAAAGAAGGAAGCATATTTAAAAGATATACTTTATACTACTAATAATGAATTAGGATTTGATTATTTAAGAGATAATATGGTAGTAGAAGCAAAAAATAGAGTTCAAAGAAAACTAAATTATGCAATACTTGATGAGGTTGACTCTATGTTAATAGATGAGGCTAGGACACCGCTTATAATTTCTGGTGGTGCGATGAAGTCTATGAATCTTTATATATCAGCAGACTCTTTTGTTAAAACTTTAAAAAAAGAAAAAGATTATACTATAGAAGAAAAAACTAATAGTGTAATTTTAACTGACGATGGAAACGATAAAGCTGCTAAATACTTTAAATTAGATAACATTTACGATATAAATAATGCTGGATTAGTACATCATATAAATCAAGCACTTAGAGCCAATTACACTATGCAAAGAGATGTTGACTATGTAGTTGATGCTGGAGAAATAATAATAGTAGACCAATTTACTGGACGTTTAATGAGAGGTAGAGCATATAGTGAGGGTTTACATCAAGCTATAGAAGCTAAAGAGGGAGTAAAAGTACAAGAAGAAACTAGAACTTTAGCAACTATTACATTTCAAAATATGTTTAGAATGTACCAAAAGCTATCTGGTATGACAGGAACAGCAAAGACAGAAGAAGAAGAATTTAGAAATATATATAA
>CAZJQU010000046.1:3869-5018 GCA_964548645.1 uncultured Muribaculaceae bacterium | reverse complement strand
AATAGCGGTATCAAGATAACTAATATATGCATCAATAGCCGCTTTCAATTCGCTTTGACTTGCTGCTACTTCAGTATACTTTTGTCTTACTTTATCTGCACTCGAACTTATTACACCTCTTGTATTTTCTACAGATTGATTCATTTTATTTAGCGCAGTAGTAAAATCTTCTTTTTTAGAAGCAAGGTTTGTTCTAGCTGTTCTAAGGCCTTCTATATCAATACTATAATTTGTACCTACAGAACCGCCACCATCGCTCATTACTGTCATTACTGTTTGATTTTTCATATTTTTCTCCTTTCTAATTAATAAGGTATATTACTTGCATTTGTTTTACTTGCATTTATTATATTTTGTGCGGTAGTTTGATATGCAATTTTAGTTTCTGCAATCATATCGTTCATTTCTGAAGTCATTCTATTTGCTTTTAATTTAATAGAATTTACCAAAGCATCAGATTCAGAAGCTTTAAGTAACCCTTGTTGTACTAATCCTTCAATTTCCTGAACCATAGATGTTAAAATTTCATTAGCATTTTTTAGATTAGTTGATATTTCGGTCATTTCATAATCAAATGTCGCAGAATTATAACTTATTGCCATATAGATTTCACCTCCTTTTATATTAAAATTATTTCAGAACCGTTACGTATGTTTGATTCTTTTATTGTGATATTTAGGTCGTACTCGATGCCGGTTTCCTTATCATATAGAACAGATTGTTTTATTGGAAAAGTTCCATCAGATAATTCGTGTACAGATTTAGTTAAAAGTTTTGATATTGTTCCAATTTTTTTGCTTATTGGTAAGAATATTTCATATTTTTCTCCTATTTGAGGAACATATAATATTATATAAACTTTATTCATAATATATCACTCTCTTTATCGTCGTCATTTATAAGTTTAACAAGTGTAGGGATTCCTCTTCTTACGCTATAACCAAAGTCTTTATCAATTTCTTGATATAGCTCTTTTCCAACTCTAACTAATTTTAAACTGAATTGATCTGCTATGCCGTTTCCCAACCATATTCCTTGGCTAGCATTAACTATACTCCTATACCAATTATCGTATTCTAATTTCTTCAATTTGTCAACATCATCTATGAAAATATACGTTTGCTTTGACATTTCCTGAGACATTAAGAA
>CAZJQU010000046.1:0-3769 GCA_964548645.1 uncultured Muribaculaceae bacterium | reverse complement strand
CTAAAGTTTTTAGCAAGTTTATACCTAACTGCATTTGACGTACTTACTGTTAATATAAATATAATTCCATACTTTAAACCCTCCCTTGTAAGTTGCAATATTTCCTCTTCAAAATTAACATATGTTTCTTGAAATACTTCAAAATTATTTATTATTACAACTATGGTTGGAATCATTTTACCACTATTTTTTATGTAGTATTGATAATCACCATAATAATCCACAAAAAGTTTTTTTCTACTATTTATTTCTTTTCTTATCATCTTAAATATATTGTTCACTTTTTCTGTATCTTCGGCGAACAACACATCTCCGACATGAGGTGCTTCACTAAACACTCTAAGAGATTCTGCACCAAAGTCTAATATATAAAAGTTAACCTCATCAACAGAATGATTTGTAATTGTTGAGTAAATTAAACTATTTAACAAAAGCTCCTTACCACTATCTGCTGAACCGTATATTATGGCGTTTCCATCTTTAGATATTGGGAGCGTAAGTAAACCCTGTGCTTGATTAAATGGATCATCATATTCTCCAATTATTGGATTTATTATCCCTAATTCTGGTTTGTAATCATATTTTTTTGAAAGTTTGTCTATAAATATTTTGTCTGCTATCCTATCTAACCAGAGTTGTCTTATAGTTATATTTTCTTTTTTAGAAAGATTTGACAAATAACTAACTATAGAAGATATCTGTTCTCCAACCGCTTCTGTTTGATTTCTTTTTTGTTCTTCGACCTCTTTTACTATAGTTCCTGTATTATTTATAAAGTCTATAGAGGTATCTACCTCTTTTTTTATTTTATCCGATGGTATATAGGCCGCTCCAGTCCAAGCAGATTGCCCTAATGAAAAATATTCATTATAACCAACTTGTAAATAATATCTACCAACGTGCTTTAGATTCGCTGCATCTGGAGACTTTATTACGTCCATACTATCTGATTTCTCTTGAACTTTAAGACATATTTTAAATCTACTGTTACTCCATATTTGATCGTTTACTATACCAGATGGTTTTTGTGTAGCAAGTATTAAATGAACCCCTAAACTACGCCCAATACGTGCAGTACTTATCAATTGGTCCATAAACTCAGCCTGTTGAGTTTTAAGTTCTGCAAATTCATCTGAAATTATTAATAAATGCGGCATTGGTTCTTTTACCAAACCTTCGTGGTAAAGTTTTTGATACTTATATATATCTATTGTGCTCTCATTTAACTCTTCTCTAACTTCATTAAATAGTCTTTGCCTTCTTTTTAATTCACTTTGAATAGATAGTAAAGATCTATTCATCTCTACTGTATCTAGGTTTGTTATTGTTCCCGCTAGATGAGGAAGCTTTATTCCTAACTCATTATTTTGTAATGCTCCTACTAAAAAACCACCCTTATAATCAATTAATACAAAAGATACATCATCCGGATGATAGTTAACAGCAAGTGATAATATATAACTAAGTATGAGTTCACTCTTACCAGAACCTGTCATACCCGCGATTAATCCATGTGGTCCGTGAGCCTTTTCATGAATATCTAATATAGATATCATTCCATGACTGTCTATTCCTATTGGTGTTTGAAGTGAAACTATTGAGTTGTTTGTCTTCCATCTATATAGAGCATTTAGCTGTTCAACTTTACCTACCGAAAACATTTCCAAAAATGTATATGTTTTTGGAAGTGCATACATTTCCTTTGATAATTTCAATGGTGTATTTGCCGTTACTTTAAAACTTTGACTTAAGTTATGTAGAGGAGCTTTATCCAAAAAGAATTCCTTTTGTTTTGTAGACACTAATTCACTTTCGAATACACCACCCTTATTGCTATCTATACTTATAAAGGTAGTACATTCATTTGGAAGATTAGATAGTGTTTCATTTATTACAATTACACTATAACCAACATTTATTTTTTGCTTTAAAACATTAGATAAAATTTGAATGTTTTTAGAAGTTTTATAATTATTTGTTATCAAAACATAATATGGATAAAACGATTTATAATCTTTGTTGCCACTACCTTCTGCAGATAATCTTTCTTGTAATTCTTGTTCCAGATGTGTAGAAATTTCCTTCATTTCCTCATAACCGGTTGCAAAATATCTAACTGATTTATCATCCGACCAAACATGTGGTAGAACCTTTAAATATTCAAAATCAGATTCATAGTCTGGATCCATAAGAAAAACAAGTTTTAAATCTTCATAACTGTGAAAGGTTACAAATTGTAATATCAATTCTTTTAAAAACTCATTAGTTATTTCTCTTTTTCCAACTAGTGCAGAATAGTTTTTTTCTATAAAAGATATGCTTATCGGAACATCTTTTAAATCTTTTGAAACGTTTACCACTCTATTTAATTCATCCTTTAAGTTATCCTCACTCATCGAAAAGTGCGTCTCTGGATATCTAATATCTATTTCTAAAGGAGTATTTCCAATCCCTAAACGCGTAGAGAGAAAATCTGGTTGTTCTATTTTTCTCTCCCAAAGCTGTCTGTTCCTATTTAAGATTATAGTTTCACAAGTTGGTGCTGGTAAGTAGTTTTCTATAAGTATTTGTTTTTGTTTTTTTGCAATACTTTCTAATTGGTCTCTTCTAGAATCTATATAACCACCATATTTTTGTTGACGCTCTCTTTCATACCTTATCTTTTTCTTTTTTTGGTAATTTTTATTTAATAATGGCCACAAAATCATGCTTATCATCATGGCAAATCCTACTATTAAAGATGGTAATACTGTTTTAAATTCCGCCTCTCCAGATAAATATCTGTTTAGCGAAGTAAAGACCGTCATTAAAGACATCATGCTCATGGTAAGCATTGGTCCAATAATATACATTAATGGCATTTCTTCAGTTGACTCTTTTGATGGCGGGGCATCTATCACTAGAACTTCTTTTTCTATCAATGTCTTAAATCTCGGAGATCTGGAGAAATATTCTTCTTCTTTATAAAGTTCAACATTTTCATCTTCTTCTCCATCTTCAACAAAATTATAATCAGTAGTTCTAGATAAGTTAAATAGATTTTGATTATATGACACAGAATTAAAGGGATTGTTAATAAATAAACTATTACCAATAATAATCAACCTCAAACCCATTATAAAAACAACATCTCCATTTGATAGTGTTTTCTCTGTTATAGCAATTCCATTTACATAAGTTCCAAATTTACTATTTAAATCTCTTACTGTCCATTTATTATTTGAAAATATAAACTTTGTATTTTGTTTACCAATTACTTGAAGATTATATACTATTTCATTTATGGATTCACTACCAATATTTATTTCATTTAAATTATTAAAGTCTAATTTTATAACACTTTTGTCATATATTGGTGAAGAGTATAATATATATACCGCCTTTTCTTTTGTTTGAATATAATAAAAACTATATTCTGTTAATATAGCTGAATCAACAACCGTTCCATTGCTCTCAATAATTTTGTTTTCTTCGTTACTCACTATCTTCCACTTACCTGATTCTTCTATTATATTTATCAAGTTAGTGTCTTTTTTAGAGTTGTTTTTGTCCACAACCCAATAACTACCAAAAACATTTGATGGCAATTTTATAGTATCAATTTTATCCTTTTTTATTAGTAATAATTGCAATATACCACCTCTTAGATAACCCCTTACTATCTACATTAATTATATATTAAAAGGAATTTAATTGCAATGGAATAATAAACATTCTATTTGCCAAACCAAACATCTTTGATTGTATAGTAAAAATGATCCGCTAAAAC
>CAZJQU010000045.1:2541-5066 GCA_964548645.1 uncultured Muribaculaceae bacterium | reverse complement strand
TAAAAATTGACAATATTATAAAATATTATATAATAATTACCACAGGAGAGATATTATGTTTAAAAAAATAATTGATATACATCAATCAGATAGTAGAATACCTTCCTTTTTAGGAAGATATATAGATTGTGATTTATCTATTGTAAACGGTCTTAGATTTTTTGTTGCGGATGGAGTCACTAGAGATTTAAAAAATGGAGAAGAATTTAAAATACCAAGAACCCCTAAAGAAATAATCGATACATATAAATATTTTCCCGATATCGATAAATTACAGTATATAGTTTATAAAGTAGCAAAGGGTTTTGTTTTATCAAACGATAAAGATATAAAAAAACTTCTAGGAATTATAAATACAGAAATAATGGATTATTATAAAACGGTTATTAAAGGACCAAATGATTACTTGGGAAAAAACTATTTAGGGATGACAGCTTCTGGCGGATTTATAGAAGAAGATTCTCTTAAAGCTTTCAATATCGGAGATTCAAATATAATATTACTAGATAAATTTTTTGATACAATTTATAAAACAAGAGATTCAGTTAAAGATTTAGAAGCTTTAAGAAATAAAGATGTTTTAAAAAGAAATCCAATTATTGCAGAAAGCGATTACAATTATTGGAGTGATAGACACTTTAGATCTTGGTATAGAAGTCAATATGTGAATTCTGATAATCCGTATTCATTTGGTGTGTTAAATGGAGAAGAAAAAGCATTAGAAAAGGTAAATTATTATGATTGGTCATTAAAACACGTAAATTTCATTTTATCTTATACCGATGGTTTTGATGAGGTTTTAGAAAAAAAAGAAAACATAAGAAATCTAACATTATCCAAAAAAATTAAAACTAAAAAAGAAGGAACAATAGTAGGATTTAAAAGAATTTAAGTCCTTTTTTATTCAATATATGTTAAAATTATAATGGTGAGAGTATGCATAATAAGTTTTTTATCGTATTAAAATATATATTTCTAGGAGCATTACTAATACTTCTTGTTTTTTCTATATATTTATTTTTCTTAAACAAAACTACTAAAATAATATATATAGAACAAGATAAAATATTGAAAGAAGAAAGTATAAAACTATTAAAATATGAATCATGTTTAATGGAATTTCCATCTAACCCAATAATATTAGAAAAAAGGCAAGAATTAAACAGCTTTATAGTAAATAACTATCCTAATACAAGTATAAAATATTATGATATAAATTCAACTATGGATTATACATATAACGAAAAAGAAGTTTACTATGCAGCTTCTTTGATAAAAACTATAGAAGCTTTATATACATACGATAGAGCATTAGAAGATCCCTCAATTTTAGATCAAACTAAAGTTTATACCAATAACTATATAAAAGTAGATAGTATAGAAATGAAAAAAAGAAAGCTTGGAGAACCAATTACAATAAGAGATTTGGTAAAATATTCAGTAAATGTAAGCGACAATTCTGCTCACTTTATGCTTATAGATTATATAGGAATTAACAATTTAAAAGAATATGGAAAAAGTATAGGAAATGACTATACATTAATTGGTGGAGATACATATGGAAATATAAACTTAAATGATGCCTTTAACTATATGTATAAATTAAATGAATATATTTCAAAAAATGAGTTACTAGGCAAAGAGTTAAGGGAAGCTTTTGATAGTGATTATTATAATTATTTAACTATAAATGACACAAATGTACTACATAAGTACGGAGATCACGATATGTTTTTTCACGATATTGGAATAGTGGAGGATAAAAATCCATATATAGTTGTAGTTTTAACAAAATATGGTTTTAAAGATAGAGAGACAATAATAAAAGATATATCGAGCAAAATATACGAATTTCATAAATATTTTAATGATAAAAAACAAGAAATTTGTATAAAATAATGTAAACACACACAAATTTACACTTACAAATTTTAAAGAAGTGTATACTAATAATAGGTGAGGAGAATGATTTCAAGTTTATCTATTATTAGATTTAATAAATTTATTAATGAATTTACTATTTTAGTTTTAGAAATATTTAATTTTATTTTTGGTTTTTTCTTGTCAATAATAAAACATCTAAAAATAAGTATTAAATTTATTTTCTCGTTATTAAAGTCAAAGCCGGCAATGATAATATATTCTATGGGTTTTGTATATGTTTTTGTTAATGCAATATCTTTAGGGTATGTAGAAACGAGTACAATTAACGAAGGAAATAAACTAATATCAAATGAGACAATGAAAATTTTTAACCACGATGTTTGCATGGAATCCCCTCAATATAATAATAAACAAATTAACTCAAAACTAAACGATATGAACAAATATTTTGAAGAAAAATATCCCAACGCAAGTATACTTTATTACGATATAAACACTGAATATAAATATACTTATAATAAAGATAAGGTATATTTTGGTGCTAGTTTAATAAAAACACTAAGTGCACTATATATATATGAACGGGCTTTAGGAGACGAAGCATTTTTAGATAAAAAATTAATATATACTGAAAATCATTT
>CAZJQU010000045.1:0-2441 GCA_964548645.1 uncultured Muribaculaceae bacterium | reverse complement strand
AAAAATCCATTTATAATAGTAGTACTTACAAATCACGGACAAGGAGAACAACTATCTATAAAAGATATATCGAGCAAAATATACGAGTTTCACAGTTACTATAACAACAAAAAAGAACAAATATGCAATACTTATAAAAATTAAAAGTGTTGTATTAACAACTGTTTTTAGTTATAATATTTATGGGTGATATGATGGAATACAAAATAACTACTAAAAATGAAGAAGAAACAATGGAACTTGCTCAAAATATAGAGTCAGAAAAATTTCCAAACATGATAATTTGTTTAGAAGGAGATTTAGGAAGTGGTAAAACCGTTTTTACTAAGGGTTTTGCATATGCACTTGGAATAGAAGAGAGTATAACATCTCCTACTTTTAATCTTATAAAAGAATATTACAATGGAGAACTTCCCTTATATCATATGGATTTCTATAGATTAGATAAATCACCAGAAGAAATCGGACTAGAAGAATACTATACAAAAAATGGTGTTGTAATAATAGAGTGGGCAGATGTCGTAAAGGATTATCTACCCGAAGAAAGATTAGATATAAGAATAGTAACAAAAGATGAAGATGTAAGAATATTTGTAATAACACCTCATGGCAAACAATATGAAGACATGTGTGAGGGAGTATTATGATAACTCTATTTATAGACACATCTTCTTTATATTTAGATGTAGCTATAATAAAAAACGAAATTGTATACGAAAAAAAAATAGAATCTATAAATGAACACTCAAAGCACGCTATAACCACTATAGAAGCTCTTTTTAGCGAGCAATCTATTAAACCTAACGATATATCTAATATAATGGTAATAAACGGTCCCGGGTCTTTTACAGGCCTTAGAATCGGAGTTACAATAGCAAAGACATATGCTTGGTCTTTTAATTTGAAATTAATACCAATATCTACACTAAAAGCATATGCTTTATCATATACAAATTATGATTATTACGTATCTGTAATAGATGCTAGAAGAGGATTCGTATACGCTTCAATTTATAATTCAAATTACGATGAACTATTAAAAGAATCGTATATAAGTATAGAAGAACTATATACAAAAACAAAAGAATTAACAAACTATATACTTATTGGTAATATCGATATAAAAGAAATAAGACATACACTTCCAAATTTAAATATAAACAATATATACAACTACTATAAAGAAGAGGTTGGAGTAAATCCTCATTCTTTAGTTCCTAATTATTTAAAAAAAGTAGAGGCGGAAGAGAAATTGGAGGCATTAAATGATAAGAGAATATAAAACAGAAGATATAAACGATATAAATGTATTAGGTAGAGACTTAAATTTAGACTATATATTTAATGAAGAACCTCATAGAAATTGCTTTGTATATGAAAAGTCAGATAATATAATAGGTTTTATATCATTTGACATATTAAAAGATAGGGCAGAAATAATAGATATAATAGTGCATATAAACCATAGAAATCAAGGCATAGGTCAAGAGTTATTAAGTGCTACACTAGAATATATGACTCAAAATAATATAAAAAGTATATCTTTAGAAGTTAAAGTAACAAATAAAGAAGCAATATCGCTATATAAGAAAAATAATTTTAAAGTAACAACTACTAGAAAAAGATATTATGAATCTGGAAGAGTGGATGCTTACTTAATGTATAGAGAGTTATAACATGAAAGATATTTATGTTTTAGCGATAGAAACATCTTGTGATGAAACAAGTGCTAGTATAATAAAAAACGGAAATATAGAAATAAAAACAGTAGTACTATCTCAAATGGATACTCATAAATTGTACGGTGGAGTAGTTCCAGAAATAGCAAGTAGAATGCATATTGAAAATATAACTTTAGTATTAGAAGAACTATTAACAAGTGCTAACATGACATTTAAAGATATAGATTATATAGGAGTTACCAACGGTCCTGGACTAATAGGATCTCTTTTAATTGGTTTAGAAGCTGCTAAAACTCTATCTTTTATACATAAAAAACCACTAATACCAGTAAATCATTTACATGGTCATATATATGCTAATAGATTAGTTGGTGAATTCGAATTTCCTTTAATATCTTTAATAATAAGCGGTGGACATACAGATATAATATTTATGGATAAGGATTATAGTTTTAAAAAGTTAGGATCTACTAAAGATGATGCAGTAGGAGAGACATACGATAAAGTAGCAAGAATATTAAATCTACCATATCCAGGAGGTCCTTTATTAGATAAACTAGCACAAACAGGAACCCCAACTTACAGTTTACCAACCCCCTTAGATGATGGCTCATATGATTTTAGCTTTAGTGGTCTTAAAACAGCAGTAAAAAATTTGTATAATGAAACTATTAATAAAGAAAATCTAGCAGCATCATTTCAAGAAGTAGTAGTTAATATAATAACAAAAAAAACTATGGCATCAGTAAAAGAATATGG
>CAZJQU010000044.1:0-5145 GCA_964548645.1 uncultured Muribaculaceae bacterium | reverse complement strand
TTTCTAATCTTTCAATTATTCTCATAGTGCCCCCTTTTCTTTGCATATTATATTGCTTTTTTTAATTTTGTCAAATAAAAATACGATTAGTCTAAATCGTATTTTTCAAGATATTCTTCTTCTATAGATATAATCTTATTTTTAATTAAATTTTTTAATTCTTTTTTATTTTTTATTTCCAATTCCTCTATCTTAGTAGTTCTTTGTATTGCTTCTAACTCAGAGTCTAAAACTTTATTCTTTTTATTTCTAGGTATTATTCTATACTTCTTCTCATATAATTCAATTTGGGCATTGAAGTATACTTTACCATTAAAATTTAATCTTTCATCTATATGTAGATTGTTAAACACTATAAAATCAGCTCCTCCGAATGCTTTTGAACTGCTTTTTAATATATATAAATCATCATATTTATATACGTCATAAGTACTACCACTCTTAGTACCTACTTTTAAAACTAAAAATTTCTCCTTATCCATATTATCACCTCTATTATTATAATATGAAACATTTGTTCACTTGTAAACACTTTATTTTGCTTCTTTACACTTTTAGTGTTAAAATATTTGTAGGAGGAGATATGAATTGTGTTTTTTGTAGAATAATGAATAACGAATTAAGTTCATACACTGTTTTTGAAGATAAAGTACTCAAAGTATTTATGGATATTAACCCAAGTTCTAACGGTCATATATTAATTGTTCCAATTAAGCATTATGAAAACATAAAAGATATTAATTTAGAGGTAATGAACCATATAAATGTCATAATAAAAAAGATGTATAAGTTATTAAACACTAAGTTAAATCCAGATGGAATAACCTTGCTACAAAATAATGGCTTAGGTCAAGACATTAAGCATTACCACATACATATGATACCTAAATATACAGACAATAAAATCAAAGATATTGAAGATATATATGATATATTGAAAAAACAATGATAATCATTGTTTTTTTAGTGTTTTCGCTTCTAACATTCTATTATCAAACCAGCGAATCATATCCATAGATTGATAATAGATTTCTTTTTGATCTTCTATAGAAAAGTCTAGTTCTTTATTTGTAGGGAGTTCTATAAAACCCCCTTTTAACATATTATCTTTTTTAATCATGTATTCGATAAAATTACTCTTTTCCTCTAAAGAAAGATTGGGTATGAACGTTTGTTCTTTTCCGATATATATTTTTCCTTTTTCTACATTGTCTTTTTCAATAGAAACTATTACTCCATCTATAAGTTGTTTGTTCTTTGGATTTACACCTTTTATATATTGCATACTTTCTCCGCTATAACTTTCGATTAAAGCATCATCATAACTACCTTCATATATTTTATGAATTGCTCTTACCTTTAAACCAGCACCAAAGTAAATCGATTTATATCCATCTTCGTCTGTCTTTGTTATATAATCTCCAAGATAATTTATAATTCCAATATAGTAAATACTTTTTGCTAAACTGAATTTATCTTTCATAATTAGACTCCTATTCAATTACTAAATTTTTGTAATAATTAAATCTCTTTATAGCATCTTCTTTTAATTTACCTAGTATTTCTTCTGAATTCGTGTTTACTTTTTCTAACATACTAAATCTAGTTTGAGTCTTTAAGAAGTCTTCAAAGGTATTAAAGTCTGGTTCTTTAAAGTCTAATGTGAATTTTGAATCACTAGGGTTATATCTAAATATTGGGAAATATCCTGATTTGACTGCTAATTTTTCTTGTTCTTTAGAGTTTTGCATACCACCTTTAATTCCGTGACTTATACATGGTGAATAAGCAATTATTATAGATGGTCCATCATGATTTTCTGCTTCAATGAATGCATTTAATGTTTGTTGCATATTAGCACCCATAGCTATTTGTGCTACATATGCGTTTGGATAACACATAGATATTCTTGCTAAGTCTTTCTTAGTGGTTGTTTTTCCAACAGATGCGAATTTCGCTATTGCACCTCTACTAGATGATTTTGATGCTTGACCACCAGTATTAGAATATACTTCTGTATCTAGTACTAATATATTCACATTATCATTTGATGATAATACGTGATCTATTCCTCCAAAGCCTATATCATAAGCCCATCCATCTCCACCTATATTCCATATTGATTTATACACTATATGTTCTTTTATTTCTTTTAATTCTGGAACTAAATCGTAGTTTATTTGATTATATATTTCTTTAGTAGAATCATAATCGTTAGGATTATCTAACCATTTTTTAAATAATTCTCCATTAGGAGTTTCTAAATTTGATTCCATTATATCTTTTATTCTAGCTCTAAATGTATTGGTTGCTATTAACATTCCATACCCATACTCAGCATTATCTTCAAATAATGAACTTGCCCAAGGTATGTTGTATGGAATACTTGGAAGTGATGCTCCATATATAGATGAACAACCTGTAGCGTTCGCTATTACTAAACGTTCTCCAAATAGTTGAGTAAGAAGTTTTATATAAGGAGTTTCTCCACAACCAGCACAAGCACCACTGAATTCAAATAGTGGTTTAGCAAATTGAGAACCTTTTACGGTGTTTTTTACTTGGTCTTGTTTTATAGTTATATTTCTTAAATATTTATCATCTTTTTTAGCAGTTTCCATAGGAGTCATAATTAATGCTTTATTACCCATTTTTCCTGGACATACATTAGCACACACTGAACATCCCATACAGTTTATATGAGATATACCTATTTTAAATTTATACTCGCTTCCTACTGCTTGAAGTACATCTTCTTTAATGCTGTCTGGTGCATTGTTAAATTCTTCTTCGTTTAGCAAGTATGGTCTAATTACACCGTGTGGACACACGAGTGAACATTGATTACATTGTATACAGTTTTCCTTATCCCAAACAGGAATGGATTCTGCTATAGATCTTTTTTCATGTTTTGTTGTTCCGGTATAAAATGTTCCATCTTTTACTTCTAAAAAGTCGCTTACTTTTAAGCTATCTCCTTTTAGATCATTCATATAATCGAATATTTTCATACCAGAATCTAATGATAAAGTTTCTTCTTTATATATATTAGGATTTAAAGTAACTAATTTTAAACTGTCTAATGCTTCATTTATAGAGTTTATGTTGCTGTTTACTATCTCATCACCTTTCATACCGAATCTTTCTTTAATCGATTCTTTCATCTTTGATAAGATTAAATCGAAGTTAGATAGATTTAATAATTTTAATATTCCCACTTCTAATATTGTACTTACTTTATCTTTTAAACCATTTTTCTCCGCAATATGATAAGCATCTATAGTATATACTTTTATGTTTTTACGTAATATAGTATCTATTTCTGATTTAGTTAATTTTTTATTAAACTCCTCATCAGATAAACTAGTGTTGTATATAAATGTTCCATTTTCTTTTATGCTAGATAACATGTCATATTTTCCTAAGTAACTTTCTTTAGAACATACTACTAAATTAGGACTATTTACAAAGTATGTACTTTTTATCTCTTTTTCTGAAAATCTCATATGACTTCTTGTAAGTCCACCACTCTTTTTAGAGTCATATTGGAAATAACCTTGTACTTTACTATCTGTATTATCTCCAATAAGTTTTATTATATCTTTTGATGCTCCTACCATTCCATCTGAACCATATCCATATATTAAAAACTCTGTAACATCTGGATTAGTTACTATAGGATTTAATTTTAAACTTAGATTAGTAACATCATCTTCTATTCCTATAGTAAAACCATGGAATATAGTATTATTATCCATATAATCAAATATTGCTTTTATTTGAGATGGATTAGTATCTTTACTAGATAGACCGTATCTACCTCCATATACAGGCACATTGACTATTGATTTAACATCTAAATATAAAGGTTCCCCAATAGCACCCGGTTCTTTAGTTCTATCTAGTACTACAATTTTTTCTACTGATTTTGGTAATACATCTAAGAAGTATTTTGAACTAAAAGGTCTATATAAATGAACTTCTAGCAATCCATATTCACCATTTAAATAATCTATTGTTTCTTTTATTGTTTCACATACAGAACCCATTGCTACTATTATGTTCTTAGCATTAGGATTTCCATAATATACAAAAGGAGCATAATGTCTACCTGTTATATTGGTAATTTCTTTCATGTAATTATTTACAATGTCTGGCAGGTTATCGTAATCTTTGTTTCTAACTTCAGCCATTTGAAAATATACATCTTCAGATGCTGCGGTTCCTCTTACTACTTTATTATGATTTAATGCCTTATTTCTAAATTTATTTAATGCTTCTTTATCTAATAAAGGTGTTAAATCAGATTCTTCTAATACTTCTATTTTTTGAAGTTCGTGACTAGTTCTAAAACCATCAAAGAAGTTCATAAATGGTAAACTAGATTTTATTGCCGCTAAATGACTTATAGCAGATAAGTCCATTACTTGTTGAACACTACTATTTGCTATTATTCCAAATCCAGTCATTCTTGCTGCATATATATCTTGATGATCTCCTAATATACTAAGTGCATGAGTAGATAAACTTCTAGCTGCAACATGCATTACACCCGGTAACATCTCTCCTGACATCTTATACATATTAGGTATCATTAATAATAATCCTTGACTAGCGGTAAATGTAGAGGTTAATGCTCCACTTTGTAAAGAACCGTGCATCATTCCTGCTGCACCAGCTTCACTTTGCATTTCTACTACTTTTACTTCGCTTCCAAATATGTTTTTTCTTCCTTGTCCAGACCATTCATCAACATGTTCTGCCATTACTGAAGAAGGAGTTATCGGATATATTCCAGATACTTCACTAAACATATATGCTATATGGCTACAAGCCTCATTTCCATCCATTGTTTTATATTTTTTCATATGCCCTCCTAGTATACAATTATATCATAAAAAAAAGATAGGGGTAAACCTATCTTACAATATTACTCATATCATTTATTGCATTTATTCTAAAGAAACTAGCATTTATTTCTACTCTATCTTTACCTTCTAATAGATAATATATAACTTTATAAACTCTACTATCTTTATCTATCCATAACTTAGCAGATACATCGGATTTTAATTTTAAATCTTTAAGTGCTCCATCTTTTAATATTGGTTCCATATCTTTTTTATCTACTTTAAAACTGTATGT
>CAZJQU010000043.1:0-5376 GCA_964548645.1 uncultured Muribaculaceae bacterium | reverse complement strand
TTAAAACTTTTAAATTTTAAAGAAGGAGAAAAAATGAGCAAAATTAAAATTTTTAGTTTAGGGGGACTAAACGAAAAAGGAAAGAACATGTATGTTGTTGAGGTTGATAACGATATATTTGTATTTGATGCAGGTTCTAAATATGCAGAAGGACACTTACTAGGAGTAGATTATGTTATTCCTGATTTTAGATATCTAGAAGAAAATATTAATAGGGTAAAGGGTATATTTATAACACATCCACACGATGAACATATAGGATCTTTACCAAACATAATAACGGATTTACCGAATGTTAAGATATATGGAACTAAATTCACAGTAGACACTATAAAAAGAATATTAGATGAAATAAATATACCTACTAATAACATTGTAGAGATATCTCCACATAAGAGAATAGTATTTGGAGAAAACAGTATATTTCCAGTTAGTCTTACACATTCTGTACCAGAAAGTGTTGGTTATGTGTTAAATACTAAAGATGGTGCAATATTTTATACTGGAAACTTTGTATTTGATTCTACTATGAGAGAACCATATAAAACAGATATAGGTAAACTAGCATATATAGGTAAACAAGGTGTACTATGTCTTTTATCTGAATCTTTATATTCGGATAAAAAAGGATATACATCTCCTAATCATAGATTATCTAGTTTAATAAATGAAGTGTTGATAAGAAAAGAAGATAGAATAATATTCCATGTAATATCTACTAATATATATCGTTTACAAGAGCTATTTAATGAAGTGTCTAAAACACAAAGAAAACTAGTAGTAATGGGTAAAAGATTACAAAAGATAGTTAACTATGTATTAGAAGAAGGGTATGTAAAGTTTGATAAGGAAAGAATTGGAGATTTATCTAATTTAAATGATAAAGATGTATTAGTAATAACATCATCTGATAATGATAAACCATTTATAAATATAGAGAAGATATTAAGTGGTTATGATAAGTTTATTACTGTTAAACCAACAGATACATTTGTATTCCTAGAACCAATTAATGATGACTTGGAAAAATCAGCAGTTAAAATATCAGATAAAATAGCAAAAATAGGACCTGATGTGATAATATTATCTACTAAGAAGTATTTATCTCATCATGCATCTAGTGAGGATTTAATGTTAATGTTAGATTTACTTAATCCTAAGTATTATTTTCCTGTAATAGGAGAATATAGACATCAAGTAGAAAATGCTGAAGTAGCGTCTACTATAGGTATGCCTAGTGAAAATATATTATTAAAAGAAAATGGAGATGTTGCAACCTTTGAAAACGGTTTATTAGTAGATAAATTTGAGAAGGTTAAAGTTGGCAATATAATGATAGATGGTAATTCTACAGAGGATGTCGGAGAAATAGTAATTAAAGATAGAGAGATGTTATCTGATAATGGAATAGTAATTATAAGTGCTACATTAGATAAGAGAACTAAACAGATTTTAGCGGGACCAGAAGTAATAACTAGAGGTTTCATATATGTTAAAGAAAATTCTGATATGATAGAGGAAATAAAAGAATTATCTCTTCAGAAGTTAAATGAAAATATAACAAATAATTATATAGATTACAACAATGTAAAAAACTCTATAAGAGAAGAAGTTGGTAGATTTTTATATCTAGAAACTGAATGTAAACCAATGATAATAACAGTAATGCAAGAAATTTAAAAAGGACTTAGTCCTTTTTATTTTAAATATATATCTTTATTAAAAGCGTGATCGTCATCTAATTTTAATAATTCTTCTGAGGTTATAAGAAAGTATGTGTGTCTTTTGTTATTCTTACCATCTTGACTTACAGGGTCATCATAAGTTAAATCTATAGCTAATTGTTTATCTTCTAAATTTATTAAGTTCCAAGTATGTGTTTCATTTGATACCCTTACATTGTCTATACCCATTTCATATAGAAATAATGCCATTAAATCAGTATATCCACTACATATCGCATATCCATCAAATAATGGAGCATAAGCAGTATTTGATAGTCTTTCTGTTTTTTTATCTACATAATCTAAATCATACTTAGTATTATCAATTATATAGTCATGAATTTTCTTTAAATTATCTTTTATTGATTTATCTTTATTATATAATTCTTTGTATAATTTTTTAATCTCACTATCTATTTTATCTATCATCTCTTGGGTATATAATTTTTGTATCTTTAGTGTTACTTTTCCATTATTCTTAAAATCGGTAGATATGGAAGTATAAGAGTTATAAACGTGTACAAATCCATTTATATGAGATAGTACCATATCATCTTTTGTTAATGTTCTAACATCATTTATACACTCATCATAATCAACATCACAATAAAAAGTAAACTCAGTCATACCAGATGTAAGCACTGTATAATATATATTTATTAAATCAACTTTATTTTTTGGAACAAAGTCATCAACAAGATGTACGTATGTACCATTATATTTTAATTTATATTCATTATTCTCTAACTTAGAATGCTCTCTAGTGTAATATTCAACTATAGATATTGCGGTCTCATTTTCTTTTGATAGTTTATATATAGTAACAGTACCAAAGAATAATATTACTAATACAAGTAATCCTTTTAATATCTTTTTCATAATGCTCCTTATACTAATAATAATATTATTAAATAAAAAAAACAAGGTTTTTATTCCTTATTTACTTTTTTTGCTAATCTTGATTTTTTTCTAGCAGCAGCTTCTTTTTTAATTATACCTTTTTTAGCTGCTTTATCTATTGCTTTATTTGCTCTATTAAGTGCTTCTTTTTTATCTTCTGTTTTAGTTAACTTTTTAATCATACTTTTCATAGTACTTTTAACTGGAACATTAGACTTCTTTTTCTTTTCATTAGTTTTAATTCTCTTTATAGAACTTTTGATGTTAGCCATATCTTTCACCTCCATATTATGTTTAATATTATATCAAATATTACCAAATATGCAAGTATTTATGATAAAATTAAGTGGGTGAGATAATGAACTTAATTGATATAGAGCGTTCAATAATAAAAAAGCATAGAAAAGGTATATGGGTAAAGTTCTTAAGAGCAATTAAGGATTATAACTTAATTGAAGAAGATGATGTAATAGGAATATGTATAAGTGGTGGAAAAGATTCATTTTTGATGGCTAAATGTTTTCAAGAATTAAAAAAACATAGTAAGTATAAATTTGATATTAAATTTATTGTTATGAATCCAGGATACCATATAGATAATATTAACCAAATAAATGAAAATGCTAGAATACTAAATATTCCAATAGAAATGTTTGATTCTAATATATTTGAATATTTAGAAACTAAAGATAATAATCCTTGTTATATGTGTGCAAGAATGAGAAGGGGACACCTTTACGCTAGAGCACAAGAATTAGGCTGCAATAAAATAGCACTTGGGCATCATTTCGACGATGTTATAGAAACAGCTTTATTAAACATATTCTATAATGGAACGTTTGGAGGGATGCCACCTAAGTTAAGAAGTGATAACTTTAAGGGTATGGAACTTATTAGACCAATGTATTATATAAAAGAAGAAGATGTTAGATATTGGGCTAGTTCTAATGAATTAAAGTTCTTAAACTGTGCTTGTTCTGTTACTAGTTTAAAATACTCTAGTAAGAGAAGAGAAATAAAAGAATTGATTAGGGAATTAAAGAAGAAGAATAAAAATATAGATATAAATATATTTAGAAGTTTAGAAAATGTAAATATGAACACTATAAATGGTTATATTAAAGATAAGGAACAAATATCATTTAATGATAAGTACAATATGTAAAGGGGGGGTAATATGAATAAAACCTTTGATACAATTAGAAAAGAAATCATAAATGATCCTACGAATATACAATTTAAAAAATTAGGATATGAACCTCTTTTTATTGTGGATAAAGAAGCAAAGATAGTAATAATAGGACAAGCACCAGGGAAAAAAGCACAAGAAACAAATATAGTATGGGATGATAAAAGTGGTATAAGATTAAAAGAGTGGTTAGGAATAGATGATAAGACATTTAGAGATAAAACAAAAATAGCAATCTTACCTATGGACTTTTATTATCAGGGTAAAGGGAAGAGTGGGGACTTACCACCTAGAAAAGATTTTGCTAGCAAGTGGCATAAAAAGATATTAGATTTAATGCCTAATGTAGAACTTATAATACTAGTAGGTAATTATGCTCAAAAGTATTATTTAATAAATAAAAAAGAAAATCTAACAGAAACTGTTAGAGCATATAAAGAATATTTACCTAAGTACTTTCCAATAGTACACCCATCACCACTTAATTTTAGATGGTTAAACAAGAATTTATGGTTTGAAAAAGAATTAGTACCAATACTAAGAAAAAGGGTTAAAGAAATACTTGAATGATGGTATAATTTATATATGAGAATGGGAGTAGGGTATGAAAGAATTAAGGCATTATAAGAAACACTTTAATAATAAAATAGTATTTTGTAACTGTGATGACCCCTTTGAAAGCAATTTCTTTAAATATTTTGCAATGAATTTTAATCATTTAGGTTTAAAAAATTAATAGCAACTTGTTATGTCAGTTCTCCCGTTATTGGAGAACAATTATCATTATTTGATGTAAAAGGATTAAAAATAGAAGGAAAAACAGATAAAATACCATATAAAATAGAAATAACAGAAGTATTGGACTTTAATAAAGATGGTTCTTTAGACATTGAAGACATAGAAGCTTTGTTGAAATACAAAGATAATGTAGTACAAACACTGAAAGAAGATGGGGACTTTAGAAGTAAAGAATGTATTGAATTATTAAAGGAATCAGATATAGTAGTAACTAATCCACCGTTTAGTTTATTTAGAGAATATGTAGCACAACTAATGGAGTATGAAAAGAAGTTCTTAATAATAGGAAATCAAAATGCAGTTACTTATAAGGATTTTTTCCCTTTAATTAAAGAGAATAAGGTATGGATGGGATACAAACCTAGATATAGCAAAAAGACATGAAAACCTTATTCTTTATAAAAAATACAACTCAGAAGAATATCCTAAATACGACAATTATGACGCTATTAATGTAAATAAGGTAGCGGATATTCCATGCGATTATTATGAGGTAATGGGAGTACCAATAACATTTTTAGATAAGTTTAATCCTACTCAGTTTGAAATCGTAGGTCTAGATCGATATACCGTTCCTAAACAATATTTAATCGGGGGGAGACTTGCAATAAACGGAAAATCAAACTATGCAAGAATTTTAATACAAAAAATAGATAATAAAAATAAATAATTTTTAAAGGAAAAACATATGAATAATGTAAATAAAATAATATCTAATTTAAAGGAGTATAGTTATAAAGATTTAACTATTGCTCTTATGGCATT
>CAZJQU010000042.1:0-5388 GCA_964548645.1 uncultured Muribaculaceae bacterium | reverse complement strand
CTCTTCAGGGGGTTTTGGTTGAACACACTCTTTCGAGTGAGTGTAGACATTTATTTATCATCTACACTAATTTAATAATAAAGTATTTTAATATAAAAGTCAACTATATTGTTGACTAATTATACATACAATTATAGAATTATTAAAAGGAGATGCTATGAATATATTTATTGTCGGTGGAACTGGTTTGTTAGGTAGTGATGCTGCTTTAAAGTTTATTAAATTGGGTCATAAAGTAAGCACTATTGCTTTAGAACTACCCAATATAGAACTCCCTAAAGAATTAAAGATAGATATTGCTAATTACTTAAATTTGAATGATTCTGACTTAAGGAGTTACTTAAAAGATATTGATGTTTTAGTCTTTGCAGCCGGCATAGATGATAGAGTTACTGGTAAGAAACCTATATATAATTTATTTAAAGAGTATAATATAGATCCTCTAGAAAAAATGATTAAGATTGCTATAGAAATGGGTGTTAAAAAGGTAGTTATATTGGGTTCTTACTTCTCATACTTTGATAAGATTTGGCCTAAAGATAAGCTAGCTATCAATAATCCATATATAAAAAGTAGGGTTGATCAAGAGAACATGGCTCTAGCGTATTCTAATTATATAGATATAGTAATACTAGAACTTCCTTATATATTTGGAACTCAAAAAGGAAGAAAACCTGTATGGACTATATTATTAAAGGAAATACTAAATATGAGGGGTGCTACTTTATATCCCAAAGGTGGTACTACTATGGTTACTGTTAATCAAGTTGGAGATTTAATAGTTAATTCTAGTTTAAAAAATACTGGTACTAAAATATATCCTGTTGGATACTATAATATGACTTGGAAGGAAATATTACTTTTATTTCATAAAGGTATGGAAATAGATAGAAGGATAATTACTATACCTACTTTCCTATTTAAATTGTTTGGCAAATTAAAAGATAAAGAGTATAAAAAGCAAGGTTTAGAGGCAGGACTCAATATGAGTAAGTTTAGTAAAAGTTTTGCTAAAGAAATGTTTATAGAGAGGAGTTTAATTAAAGATTTAGATATTAAAGATGATGATATAAAAAGGAAATATTATAGAGTCTGTTAAAGTTAGTATGGACGCTATAAATGGAGAGAAAATGATAGAAATGAAAATAGAGAAATAATTCTCTATTTTTTCTTTAACAATATAGTATCAAGACAGTAATCATTAATTTCGAAACCAGATAAGTTATTTTATCTGGTTTTTATTAATTTTAATGTTTTTACAACTTTAGATTGTAGTAAGGGTTTTGCAAATTGTTCTTCAAACGTTAACATGTTGCTCATATATGTATCATAAGCTTTATTATGTTGCCCTTCTTCTATGTTTTTTACACATGTATATACAACATTATCATAAATATAATCATAAATTTTATTGTGTTCTGGTAATGAGTTTATAGCTTCCACAACAATTGGTGCAGTTTTATAATAATGATTTATATCCGCTTTATCTACATATTCATCTCTAAACCATCTAAGAACTCTGAGTTCATAACAATCGTCTTCGAAAAGAGTTTTAAAGTGCTCCATACATGCAGTTGTTAAATAACAACCACCGTTTTTTTGAACCTCTCCTATTGATGGATTTTCACTTTTTCCTTTATCATATCTACTTTGATCGGGATCTTTTCCAGAATTATAATCGTCCTTATCTTTCCAATGTTCATGTGTATGATATCCATCTCCTCTATCGCTATAACGATTTACACTGCCATCTTTTTCATAGCTAGTATAAGTTAGGTTCCCATCTTCATCAGAACTAGCATATCCCCAATCTCTCTTTTTACCTGGACCCATATTGCACCTCCATAAAATCAATTATTTTTTATTTCTTCTAATACTATAGTAAATTTATTCAAAATTTCATTTGACATATTTATTTTTTGTATTTCATCAAGTGTGTTTTTTTGTTTTTCTAAATTATTTAAAGCTTTAAAAGCTTCATTTGATAATTTATTGATATTTCCTGAAGCAATTTCATAAGTTTCTATTTCTGATTTTATTTTTAAAATTTTTTTAAAATTTTGGTTGAATAAGTCATTTGAATTAGTCTTTGTTTCTACTTTACCTCCTTTCTGATTTGAAGACCCAGAAGATATATAATTAATATCTCCGTCATCATAAAAGATAAACTTATCCCTTCCAACACTATCTAAGGCACAGTTCAATTTACTCAATACTTTATTAGATTCTTTTACTTGTTCTTTTTCACCCATAGTTTTTCTTGTTGATCTAAAATTATTTAAACAATTAAAAGCTTCGTTTACCTTATCATTCTCAGTACCCGATATTAAACAGTAATTTTCTAAAGCAAGTTGTATATATAAAATTCTAGATAGATTTTTATCTAAATTTTTCATATCATAACTCTCCTTTGATTTTAGTATATTATAATATTTTGTTTTGTCAATAATTATTTTTTAAACCTATCAATGTATCCACACCTCTTACATAGTTCTTCTTTTAGTTTATTATTTCTAAAGTTATAGACTATGTCTTTAGATATATCGGACTCTATTATTGTATTTAAATCACTATCAAATATATTACCCAAATTAATAACACCATCTTGATCTAAACAACAAGGAACTACTGTTCCATCTACTAATATGCCTAGTTGCCTCCTAAGTCCATAACAAGTACCTATATCGCTTATAATTGATAGATTGATATCTGGCCAAGTGAACTGTTTATCTATATCTACAAAGAGATTGTTTTTGATTGTAGTTCTTTTATCAGTTATACTTATTTTGTAATAATTTTCTAATAGTTTTTTAATATCTTCATTATTATTCCATACTCTTAAAGATATTTTTGTAGTAATACTTTCTATAGTTTTAAATAACTCTTTAATGTCCTCTAAATTATCATAACTATGAAGAGATATATTAACTTGTCTAACCTTATTTAAAGTATCAATGTTATCTTTTATTAATCTTCCATTTGTGGTTATATTTATATTAAAATTTAAATTATTAGCTAAATCTATAAACTTATCTATATCCTTGTGTATCAAAGGTTCTCCTTTTATATGCAAGTATATATGATTTGTGTATCCTTTTATTTTACTTAAGATATGGTTAAATTGTTCTAACGAAAGAGATTGTTTTTTTCTTCTATCCTCTTTACAAAAAGAACAGTTTAAATTACAAATGTTGGTTATTTCTATATATATTCTATTGAACATTAATCCTTCCTTATTATACCTTCTATTATACTCTTTTGTATAGGATAGTTATCTAAGTTATCATTGTTTAACAAATTTAAACTATCCTCCTTAGCTTTTAATAGTATCTTGTAATCTTTCCTTATATCCGCAATTTTAAATGACAAATCTCCACTTTGTCTAATACCAAATAAATCGCCTGAGCCTCTAAGTTCGAAATCGCTTTCCGATATTTTAAATCCATCAGTAGTTGATTCCATTATCTTTAGTCTGGGATTAGATTTATCTCCTATAAGTATACAATAAGACTGAATATCGCTTCTACCTACTCTACCCCTTAATTGATGAAGGGTAGATAATCCAAAGTACTCAGAATCGTGTATTACCATAAGTGTAGCGTTTTTAACATCTATACCCACTTCTATTATAGTAGTAGATATCAATATATCAATTTTTTTATCTAAGAAGTCTTTCATAATTGAATCTTTTTTATCTTGCTTCATCTTACCATGAATCATTTCTATAGAGTAACTTTTAAATGCCAAGTTATATCTATCTAATAGTTTTTTTACACTGTCTTTATTTTCCTCGTCTTCTATTAAAGGTGCGACCACATATACTTGATGTCCTTTATCTAACTCTTCTTTTATTTTAGATAATACATCTTTTATTTCACTTGGTTCTTTTATATAAGTTATTATTTCTTTTTTGTCCTTTGGTAATGTTTTAATTGTACTTATATCCATATCTCCATATATAGTTAAAGCATATGTTCTCGGTATTGGGGTTGCTGACATGTATAGTATGTCTGGCATATTACCTTTATTTCTTAGAGTAGTTCTTTGATTAACTCCAAATCTATGCTGTTCATCTGTTATTATTAAACCTAAATTACTAAACTCTAACTTCTCTTGAAGTAGTGCATGAGTTCCAATTACTAAATCTACTTTACCTTCTTTTATTTCACTATATATTAATTCTTTTTCCTTTTTTGTAGTACTTCCTATAAGTAATCTTATATTTATATCTTTAAACAGATTTATAGAGTTAATAAAGTGCTGTTTTGCTAAGAGTTCAGTAGGAACCATAAAAGCCGTTTGATAGTTTGATTTTGCCATTAAATAACTAGATAATAGTGCAACAATAGTCTTTCCACTACCAACATCACCTTGTAATAATCTATTCATTCTATTCTTACTATTTAAGTCTAAAATTATTTCATCTAATACTTTTAATTGATCTATCGTTAATGAAAAAGGTAGTTTTTTTAATATATCATCCATATATTTCTTGTCTACTGTTCTATCGTATCCTAAAGTGTTATTTTTATTTAATAACTTTAAATAATTAATCTTTAGCATAAATACAAATAATTCTTCATACTTTAACCTTATCATAGATTTTTTTAATATATCTAAATCTGTTGGATTGTGTATTTGTTTTAATGCTTCATATTTATTTAAAAATGAGTATTCTTTTACAATGGATTCAGGAATATAATCTATTACTTCTTTTTCATACGTTAATGCATTTAATATTATCTTATGAAGAGTCTTTCTAGGTAATCCTTGTGTAGTTCTATGTATTGGTATTATAGTAGGTTTATCTTCTAAGGAAAAAAACATTATATCGCTTGCTATAATGGTATTGTTTTTTAAGTCATACTTCCCTATTACGGTTAGTTTAACTCCAACATCTATACTATTCATTAAAAATGCTCTATTAAATATAGTAACTTTTAATATATTTGAGTCTGTATTTAAACTAAAGTTCATTCTATTCATGTTACCTTTAAACCTAAATACCGTAGGTTTACTTCCTACTACACCATCTATTATTATTTTATCATCTTGTTTTAATTCTTCTATATTGCTTCTAGATAATATTTCATATCTAAAAGGAAAATGCACAATTAAATCGGAGATATTATATATCTCTAATTTATTTAAATATGAACTAGTCTTAGGACCTATTCCCTTTATGTTTTTAATATCATTCATAATATCCACCTTTATAAAATTGTACCATAAAAATGCTTGACAAAACACAATTAATGAGTATTATATGAGTACCAATTCAAGAAATTGGATTGGTATGCTAGTATCACACTAGCCAACCCCTTTTTATTCTTTTTGAGACTGTTCCTTCAGGGGGTCAGTCTCTATGTTTTTTTAGGAGTTTACATG
>CAZJQU010000041.1:0-5445 GCA_964548645.1 uncultured Muribaculaceae bacterium | reverse complement strand
ATATCGTCAACATAACAATCAATAACATCTCCAACAGAGAAAAGTTCACTAGGATGCTTTACAAACTTATTACTCAATTTTGAGATATGAGCAAGTCCATCATTTTTTAATCCTATATCTATAAAAACGCCAAAATCTACTACATTTCTTATTGTTCCTTGTAGTTTCATCCCAATACTTAAATCCTCTATAGTTAGAATGTTGCTCTTTAGTATTGGAGCACTAAAACTATCTCTTAAGTCTCTCAATGGTTGTTTCAATGAGTTTATTATATCTTCAAAGGTATAATCGTCTATATTTAGATCCTCATGTTTTATATTGTCTATTTTTTCTATAAGCTGTGTTGTTCCCACATCTTTTTTATCTAAATTTAATTTATTTAATATCTCTATAGTTACTTTGTAGCTTTCTGGGTGTATACTCGTCTTATCTAATGGATTTGAACCATCCATTATTCTAATAAACCCTATTGATTGTTCGTAAACTTTGTCTGTTAGAATCTTTTCAAGTTCTAATCTAGAGTCTATTTTTCCCTTTTTATCTCTATATTCTAAAATTTTATCTATATACCTTTTTGTAAGACCAGATACATATTTCAATAGAGAAGCACTTGCAGTATTTATATTTACTCCAACACTATTTACAGCCTTACTTACAACAAAATCTAAGGATTCATCTAATCTTTTTTGAGGAACATCGTGTTGATATTGTCCTACACCAATACTTTTAGGTTCTACTTTAACCAATTCAGATAGTGGGTCTTGTAAACGACGAGCAATGCTTATTGCACTTCTTTCTTCGACGTGTAATTTTGGAAATTCTTCTATTGCAAGCTTACTTGCAGAATATACTGATGCTCCCGCCTCATTTACTATTACATACTTTATATCTTTTTTATAATCATTTATTAGTTCTGCAACAAAACTTTCGGACTCTCTAGATGCCGTTCCATTACCGATTGCTATTAAGTCGACTCTATATTTATCTAACAATCTTATAAGTTCTTTTCTTGAATTTTCAACATCCTTTACTGGTTCGTGTGGATATATGACACTTTTTTCTAATAATTTTCCTGTTTCATCTACAACAGCAAGTTTGCAACCCGTTCTAAAAGCAGGGTCTAAACCCATTACTATTTTTCCTTTCATTGGGGGTTGTAAAAGTAGATTTTCTAAATTATTAGAAAATATTTTAATTGCTTGTTCGTTTGCTTCATCTGTCAATTCTGTTCTTACTTCTCTTTCTATACTAGGAAATATAAGTCTTTTATAACTATCTTCTATTGCTTCTAATACATATTTAGCACAAATGGATGTATCACTTTTTATATTGTCTTTTGATAAATACTCTATTATTCTTTCTTTATCTATAGATATATTAACTGTAAGTACTTTTTCATTTTCTCCTCTATTGATCGCTAAAATTCTGTGTGCTTTTATTGACTTTACTGGTTCACTAAATTCATAGTACATTTCATATGTTTTATTTTCATCTAAAGCATCTTTTTTCTTTTTTGATAGAATAATACCATCTAAGTATACTTGTTTTCTTATCCACTTTCTATAATATGGGTTATCGCTTATTATTTCTGCAATTATGTGTTTTGCTCCCTCTATAGCATCCTCTTCTGACTTTATAAACTCATTTATATACTTATCTACTCCTGTTAATTCGTTTGGTAATGTCATTATTAGCTTTGCTAGGGGTTCTAATCCGTTTTTGATGGCTTCTGTCGCTTTTGTCTTTTTCTTCTCTTTAAATGGTCTATAAATATCTTCTACTTCTATTAGCTTGGTACTTTTTAATATATTATCTTTTATTTCATCAGTAAGCATTCCTTTTTCTTCTATCAACTTAATTGTATTTTCCTTCTTATTCATTAAATTAACTTGATAGTCATATACCTCGCTTATGCTTCTTATTTGTTCTTCATCTAGATTTCCTGTCATTTCTTTTCTATATCTAGCAATAAAAGGAATTGTATTACCATCCTCTAATAATTTTAACACTACTCCTATTTGCTTTTTTGAAATGTTTAAATTTGTTTCTATTTGTTCAATTACTGTTTCGTTCATATTATCTCCAATCTATTATATTATAACAAATTTTATTCATATCTTAAAGCATCAATAATATTCAATTTAGAAGCCTTTTTTGAAGGATATAAACTGGATAATATACTTAGCAATATGCCTAATAATAAAGTTACAAATATATATGTTAAATTTATACTATTTATTTCTATTGAGAACGTTTTATTTATAAACTTATCTATATATATTAATATGAGATTTGATAGTATTACTCCTAAAGCTCCAGATGATAGTCCAAACAAAAAACCATCGGAAATGAATATCTTTTTTATGTCTCTTTTCATAAAGCCAAAAGCTCTTAAAGTACCAATTTCTTTTGTCCTCTCTAATACACTTATATATAAAACAACCATTATCATAATAGAAGAAATCATTAAGGATAATATTGATGCCACTCCAAGTATATAAATTATAATATCAAATGTTTCATTAAACAACTTTAGAGACTCTTCTATATAAGAGAAAAAATATCCCTCTTTTGTTACAAATGAATTTAATTTTAATATATCATCAGTCTCTAAAAACAAAATATTTGGTTTTAGAGAAAACACACTACTTATATCGTCATAATTAAAATATATGTTTCTTTCATTAAGACCATCTTCATATATACCCGAAACTTTAAATATATAGTCTCTATCATCATTTTTTAATATTATGTATTCATTTAGTAAATTATTATCTAATTTTTCATACATATAATAGTTGATTAAGATTTCATTTTCACTCGGAAATATTCCTTCTATTAAAAATTCGTTCTTTAATGATTTCGAATATGTCTTTATATTATCAAAATCATATCTATACTCTTTATTTTTTAGGTGAAAAGCCCCTTTTTCACTGTATCCATAATAAATATTATCTATATATTTTAATGCTTCAAACTTCTTTATATCATTTAATTCAAAAGACAATGATTTTAAATTGTTTCCATCCTGTTTTTCTTTATAAACGTCTAAAATTTTATCATTTTTCGACTTAATAACAACATCGTTTATAAATGTTTTTACACTATTACTTAAAGATAGAACCACTAAAAGTCCCATTATTCCTATTGACGTTCCTATAGAGACTAACATATTTCTTTTTAATTTTTGCCTTGTACTTTTTAAAGATAAAAGTATAGCACTTATAAAGGATGTTTTTTTTGATTTATTATTCAATGGTTTTTCTTCGTAAAACTCTAAAAATTCGTTTAAAATAACAGTATCACAAATTTTTCCATCCTTTATAGTTATCACTTTGTTACTTACTTTTGATACTTGTTCTGAATGGGTTGCAATAATTATTGTGTGTCCTGATGCCGCTAAAGATATTAATATTTTTAATATTTCTCTTGTATTATTTGAGTCCAAAGAACCAGTAGGTTCATCACATATTAATATCTTTGGACTTTTTACTATGGCTCTAGCGATTGCAACTCTTTGTTTTTCTCCACCAGATAATTGATTTGGTTTTTTAAAAATTTGTTCTTTTAATCCAACCTTAGTAAGTGCTTCAATTGCGAGTTCTCTTTTCTTTTTTCTATTAAAATTAGTTAACAATAAAGGTATTTGAACATTTTCTATTAAATTTAAATAGGGTATTAAATTAAAGTTTTGGAAAACAAAACCAACATTTCTTTTTCTATGGTTATCTAAATCATTTTTTATATCATCATTATTATAGATTACTTCTCCATCATACTTGTTGTCTAAACCTCCAATTATATTTAAAAGAGTAGATTTTCCACTTCCACTTTCTCCAAGTATAGAAATAATTTCACCTCTATTAAAGGTAAAATTTATATCTTGTAATATATAGTTCTTTTTATTGTTTAAATTATAAAATTTAATTATATTTTTAAGTTTTAATATTTCCATTTTTTTCTCCTATATTATAATATTTTATAAAAATATTATTTTTCTTTTATATAGAAGAAAAAAACTCTAAATATTAGAGTCTATTTCACTTCTTTCTAAAAAAGTTGCTTTTAAAGATTCGTATAATTCTTCATCTTCTACATAATCTAGAGTGGGTACTTCTTCAATGATACTTTCCATTACAATATCAAATTCCCCACTTGGATTTAAATCGTCATCTACTTTTGCAACATATAAATAAGTTCTTTCTTGAAAGCTTACACTATCCAAAATAATAAAGCTTGTTCCATCCATTAATTCAACTAATTGATTTTCACGTAACATACTTTCTCCTATCTAACTCTAGATTCCGTTGTAGGGACTAGTAAAGAATCTTCTACAACTGGTTCTCTAGATTTAAATGTTTTATTTGATGTTTGTTTTATCTTTTCTACAATACTTGAAGATATTTCTCTTATCTTTATTACAACTCTCTCTCTTACTGTTTCTCTTTTATCTTTAGGGTGCGAGATTAATTTGCTATAATCTCCGTTGTAGTTTGCGTTTAGATTTCTTTCATCTTTATCAGGTATATAACCAAATTTTTCTATAAAATCAAGTTTAAATCCATCCATATTCCACTCATTAGGTTTTGATTCAGGTGTTGTAATAAGTGCATGCTCTTCTACAGGAAAAGGCATTTCAACATGAAGGTCTGTTCTCTTGCTCATCTCTGAAGTTTCACTAATTGGTTTTAAAACCTCTTCTTTTTGTTCTAGTACTTTGTTCTTTTCTCCTTTTATTAATGCATTTATTTGATCTTCGACAATCTCTAAACTTTCAACAACACTTGAAAGCGAACTTAAGTCATTTTTTATTTTATCTAAATCTAAATATTCGCTTCTATTTGTTCTTCTTTTTATTAAGGTTGCGTGCTCTTCTCTCAAGTTTTTTATTTCACTGTTATTTAATGCAATGTGTTCATTATATCCATTTATCGATGAGTTGAGTTTCATTATTTCCGATTTAAAATACTCAACTCTTTCAACTAATGTGTCTCTTTCCAGTCTTTTTTCCTCAAGTGACATAGCATCTCTTTCTTGTTTTTCATCCATAGAACTTAAAAACGCAATATTTAAATCTTGAATTTCTTTATCTTTTCTCCTGATAGCCATTTGCTCTTCCCTTAATAATTGATTTGCAATAGTCAGCAACTCTTTATCATACTTCTTTTTTGCTTCATATGCTTTTTTGTCTACTTGTAATTCTTTGATTTCATTTCCAATTATATAAGATCTAAAAACATCTGCACTTTCTTTCGCACTAGAATAATACGGACTTAAAGAATCAAAATCATTTGACAAAGAACCATCTTCATTAAAGGTTATGGTTTCTAAATTTAATTGTAATTCTCCCATTATCTTTTTTAGTTTCTTTTCATTTTCTAACATATAATTATGTATCTCTACTAAATAGTCTGTATTCATAAAGACCTCCTATAATACAATATG
>CAZJQU010000040.1:0-5826 GCA_964548645.1 uncultured Muribaculaceae bacterium | reverse complement strand
AAGATTATGGGCGCTACAACCGATAGTGAATCTAAAGTAATATATGATGAAATAAATAAACCTGGAATATCTAATTTAATTAATATATATTCTGGTTTAACTGATATTAGTATAAAAGATATAGAAAATAAGTTTAAAGACAGTAATTATGGAGAATTTAAAAAAGAATTAGCAGATGTTGTTGTTAAGTTTTTAGAAGAAGTTCAAAGGAAATATAAATATTTGATAGAAAAAAAAGAATTAGATGTTTTATTAGATAAAGGCTCTAATAAAGTAAATGAAATGGCTAGAATAAAATATGAAGATATGAGAATTAAAATGGGAGTTTATAGATAATTAAGTTTAAACCAAACAATTACTATATTTATTATGATGATAAAACTAAAGAAGAATTAACTAAAATATTAGATAAAATAATTCTTTATTCTATTAGTTTAAAGGTTGATTTAATTATAATAGCGTGTGTAACTATGAGTTCGATTGTAAATAAATCTAAATACAACATAAAAATTATAGATATAAATCAAATAAATATTGATAACTTTAGTCAATAAATGTTTACAAACAAAAAATATTTGTTATAGTAAACATAATATTTTGTAAGAAAGGAGGTCTTTTGGGAAAATTAGAATTTAAAAATGTTTTCAAATCATTTGATAATAAAAATTTTGTAATTAAAGATATTTCCTTTAAAGTAGAAGAAAATGATTTTTTAGTTTTATTAGGATCTTCTGGGTGTGGAAAAACCACTATTTTAAATATAATTGCTGGATTAGAAAATGTTACAAGTGGAGAAGTTTATATGGATTCAGTATTAGTAAATAATATTGAACCAAAAGATAGAGATGTAGCAATGATATTTCAAAATTATGCCTTATATCCACATATGAACGTATACGATAATATAGCTTTTTCTCTTAGAAACAAAAAAGTAGATGAAAAAATAATAAAAGAAAAAATAACATCGATAGCAAAAACTTTAAAAATAGAAGATTTATTAGATAGAACACCAAACAAAATTTCTGGTGGTCAAAAACAAAGAGTATCGATAGCAAGAGCAATAGTTAGAGAACCCAATATATTTTTAATGGATGAACCACTTTCGAGTTTGGATGTATCTTTAAGAAATGAAATGAGAGAAGAGTTAAAAAGACTTCATAAAAGTTTGAATGCAACAATTGTTTATGTTACGCACGATCAAATTGAAGCCTTAACACTAGCAAATAAAATAATAGTTATAAATGATGGAGTAATAAATCAAGTTGGAAGTCCAATAGAATTATATGAAAATCCACAAAATGAATTTGTTGCACAATTTTTAGGAAGTCCAAAGATGAACATTTTTAAAAATATAGAAGTATTAAATAAAGATGGTGAAAATTATATTAAGCTTTTTGATAACGAAATAAAGATATCGAAATCAATAACATCTAATAAAGTAGATGTAGGAATTAGAGCAGAGCATATAAATTATGATAATATTAAAAGAAAATTAGAATTTAACGTAGAAATAAAATATTATGAATTAATTGGCTCAGAATATTTAGTACATGGTAATACTAAATCTGAACAAATTGTTTTTAAATTAGACTCATCTATAGACTTAAAAAAATATAAAAAAATAAAATTGGGAATCAATTTAGAAAAATTACATTTTTTTGATTCCGAAACGAAAGAGAGAATTTAAAATGAAAAAAAGAAATTTAATAATTGTATTAGTAAGTATAGTGATAATTGGTTCTTACTTAATATTGGGAACTAAAAAAGATAATAATAAAAAAATAATAATATGGGCATATGATAATACAGCACCAATAGCAGAAAAAGCTGTTGAAATCTATAAAAGAGATAATAAGCATAATATAGACTTTGAGGTAATAAAAATAGGTCAAGAAGATATGGTTGAAAAATTGAAAGTTTATCTTTCGACTAACTCTTTAAAAAACTTACCAGATGTATTTTTTGATGAAGATTATAATTTTTTAGAATTTATAAAATACTATGGTAAGAACTTTGCGGATTTAACTGATTATGTTGATCTAAATGATTTTGCAGAATTTAAAAGAATAAATGTTGTATATGAGGGAAAAACTTATGCCGTACCATATGATAGTGGGGTAGGTGTATTATTCTATAGAAAAGATTTAATAGAAAAAGCCGGATTTAATGAAAGCGACATGGAAAATTTAACTTGGGATAAATATATAGAAATTGGTAAAGAGGTTAAATCAAAAACAGGAATAGATATGCTTACTATAGTACCAGCGGGTGATATGGAAGGAAGATTATTATATCAATCTGCTGGAACATGGTTTTTTGATAATGATGGTAAAGCTAATATTAAAGGAAATCAAGCTTTCTTAGATGCTTTTGATACTATTAAAAAAACAATAGACTCAAAGATTGTATATAAATCAAATAGTTGGGATGATATTATTTCGTCAATAAGCAACGAAAAAATAGCAAGTTTAGTTGGTGCTTCTTGGTGGGGACCGATAATACAAAGTTATGAGAAACAATCAGGTAAGTGGAGAGTTGCTGAAATGCCAAGAATGACTCAATCTTCTGATTATATTAATTATTCAAATTTAGGTGGGGGAAATTGGTTTGTTTTAAATAAAGAAAACAAAGAAATAGCAATAGATTTTGTAGTAAAAACTTTTGGTAAAAGTCAAGAATTAGCTAATTATGCAGCAGAAGAATTTTCAATAGTTCCAACAAATCTAAATTTTATAAAAAATTTAAATATTAAAGGAAATGACTTTTATGGAGGAGAAAAAATAACTAAAATTATGGCAGAATACTCTAAGCATATTAAACCTGTAAAATATGGTTTACATACGTATGAAATAACATATTATGTTGGAACTGTTTTAGAAGAATATCTAGATGGAAAATTAAGTATAGATGAAGCTGTAGAAAAAATGCAAAAAGAAGCAGAGAAAGTTGTCTTAGAATAACAATGAAAAAAAATAAAAATACAATTATTTTTATTTTGCCTAGTTTGTTAATAATATTTATACTAAATTATTTACCCTTCTTTTATTCTATTTTCATATCTTTATTTTCTGGAAGGGGAAATAATTTAAAGTTTTCATCATTAAAAAACTATAAAGTTTTATTTAATGATGAAGTTTTTATAAAAACAATAATCAATTCTTTAACTTTTACAGTTATTATAGTTCCTATAATATTGCTGTTTAGTTTATATATTTCATACAAAATATTTAAATTAAAGTCAGAAAAATTAAAGAATTTTTTTACTACGATTTTATATATTCCTTGTGTTACTTCTCCAATAGCATACTCACTATTTTTTAAACAGTTGTCTTATTCAAATGGAGTCATATCAAATTTAATGAATAAATTAACTATTTTTGGTACGGATTTTAATATTTTAAACAGTGTTTGGAGTGCGAAAATATATATTGCTTTAGTATGTATATGGGCTTGGTCAGGTTTTTATATATTATTTTTATACACAGCGATGAAAAATATAAATAGTGATATATATAAAGTAGCAAAAATAGATGGTGCCTCTGATATTGTAATATTTAGAAAGGTAGTATTACCTATGATTAAACCTGTTTTAATTCTTATGAGTATTTTGGTAATTATTTCTACATTTCAATTACACGTAGAAAGTTCTATAATAACAAAAGGTGGTCCATCTATGGAAACATATACAGCAGTAAATTATTTGTATAATAGAGCATTTACTTATGTCTCACAATATGGTTATGCTTCTGCACTTGGCTTAATAGTATTTATAATTTGTTTAATATTTAGTATCCCATTTATAAAAAGGATGGTTAAGAATGAAGAAACAATATAGTAATATAAAAAATATAATAATACTTTCTATAATATCGATACTATTTTTGATACCTTTTTTCATTATGATTATTTCTAGTTTTAGTACTAGTGCAGCAATTAAAGGAAATTCAATATTCAGCAATATATCTTTTAATAACTTAATAAACAACTTTAATTCTTTATTAAAAGAAAAACACTTCTTTAGATCTTTATTTAATTCTTTGTTTATATCCTCTGTTGCGGCTTTTATAAGTACTATTATATCCTCTTTAGCGGGTTATGGTTATGCGATATATGGTAAAAATAAAAAAGCAAAAACGTTATTTGTCTTTTCTTTTTTTCCAATATTAATACCTGTTTTTATAACAGTTGTTCCATTTTTTATTATATTTAACACATTAAATTTAATTGATACATATACCGCTGTAATAATAAGTACGATTACATTATCTTTTAACATTTACTTATTTAAGCAAAATTCGAAATTAATGCCCATGGAACTAATTAAACTAGCAAAAATAGATGGTTTAAATGATTTTAAAATATATTCATCTATATATATACCTTGTATGAAACCTGTTTTTATAACAGCGTTATTACTTTCTTTTTTAGAAGCTTGGAATTCAGTTTTAATTCCAATTGTTTTAATTCAATCAAAAGAAAAATTTACAAACAGTTTGTTTTTAAATAGTTTTGGAACAATATGGTCTAGCGATTATGGATTAGTAATGATAGCATTAGTGGTATCTTTATTTCCAATTATATTTACTTTTGTTCTCTTTCAAAAGCATTTTAAGAGTGGTATAAATATATCTGATTAACTTTCAAACTTTCTTAATCTTTTACCATGTCTTTGTGATATACTTTTTTGTCTAGATATATTTTTTTTATAACTGTTTTTTATTATAATTTTAGATTTTTCATTACCATAATTATAAAAAGCATTAAATATTTTTAACCATTGTTCATACTTTAAAGAACTAATAGGTTTTTCCCAATCTATATTTATTTCTTTTCTTATCTTTTTTTGTTGTTCAAAAGAAAATATTGATTTAGTTGCTTCTCTATAACTTACATAGTTAACATATAAATATGATATTAAATCTAAATAAGAAGTATAGTTTTTTCCTTTTAAATCATCGAACTCTTTTTTTCTAAAATGCACTAATACAATGTTAACGTTTGGGATTGGATAAAAGTCTGTTTTGTTAAAATTAAATATTATTTTACCTTCAAATATTGGTTTTAATAAAAGAGATTTACTAGTTTCAGAGCAGTATGGTTCCCCTAAAAATCTATATGCTGTTTCTTTTTGCATTATAAAATAAAAATCAGTAATATTTTTATAATTATCTATTACCTTAGAAAAAATATCCGTTGTTAAATTAAATGGTATATTAGAAAATATTTTAATATTATTTAAGTTTTCAAATTTATATTTCAAAAAGTCAGTATTAACAATAGAAACATTTTCTAACTTCTTTTCAACCAAATTTTTATATAATTCATAGTCATATTCTATAGCAATAACATTTTTAGCTTTTGAAGATAGTTTATCAGTAATAATTCCTTTACCAGGTCCAATTTCTAATACCGTATCTTCCTTTGTAATGTTACTTAATTCCACTATTCTTTGTACTGTTTTTGGATTATGTAAAAAGTTTTGTGATACTTTTAAATTTTGATTTTTCATATAAATCACCTAAAACAATTATAACACAAAATAAAACATACATGATGATACTTTTATATATTGAAAAAATAGTCTATAGAAGAAAAAAAAGTTGCGAAAAATATGAAAAGTTATCTAGATTTTATATATTATTTACAAGAACAATAATATTAAAATTAAATCTTGTAAAAACTAGAAGTGGAAGAACTAGATAATTTTTAAAGAGGCGTATGCTTCTTTTTTGTGTACATAATAATACTTTTATGCTATAATCTTTTATAGTTTAAAACTTTTAAATTTTAAAGAAGGAGAAAAAATGAGCAAAATTAAAATTTTTA
>CAZJQU010000039.1:0-5886 GCA_964548645.1 uncultured Muribaculaceae bacterium | reverse complement strand
TATATAAAGATAAAGTAATAAGACCAACTATGGTCAAAGTAAATATAAAAGGAGAGAAAAATGAGTAAAATAATAGGAATAGACTTAGGAACAACAAATAGTTGCGTAAGCGTACTAGAAGCTGGAGAACCAAAAATAATACCAACTCCAGAAGGTGGAAGAACCACTCCATCTGTAGTAGCATTTAAGAATGGCGAAAAAATAGTGGGAGATGCCGCTAAAAGACAAATGATAACAAATCCAAACACTATAATGTCTGTAAAAAGAATTATGGGTAGTGATAAGAAAGTAGAAGCAGAAGGTAAAAAGTATACACCAGAAGAAATAAGTGCAATGATTTTATCTTATATGAAAGATTATGCAGAGAGTTACTTGGGAGAAAAAGTAACTAAAGCAGTAATAACAGTTCCTGCTTACTTTAATGACTCACAAAGACAAGCTACTAAAAATGCTGGTAAAATAGCAGGTTTAGAAGTGGAAAGAATAATAAATGAACCAACTGCAGCAGCACTTGCTTATGGTTTGGATAAACAAGAGAAGGACCATACTATATTAGTATATGACCTAGGTGGAGGCACATTTGACGTTTCTATACTAGAAATAGGAGACGGTGTATTTGAAGTTAAATCTACTAATGGAAACAATAAATTAGGAGGAGATGATTTTGATGATAGAATCATGGACTACCTAGTAAAAGAGTTTAAAAAAGATAATAGTGTAGATTTATCTAAAGATAAAATGGCTATGCAAAGATTAAAAGATGCAGCAGAAAAAGCAAAAAAAGATTTAAGTGGAGTAGTAACTACTCAAATTAGTTTACCATTTATATCACAAGGTGCAGATGGTCCTCTACATTTAGAAATGTCTTTAACTAGAGCTAAATTAGAAGATTTAATTGGAGACTTAGTTGAATCTACGTTGGAACCAATTAAAAAAGCATTAAAAGATGCTAAAATGACTAAAAAAGATATAGATCAAGTTATATTAGTAGGAGGTTCTACTCGTATACCTATGGTTCAAGAATTAGTAAAAAAAGAAATAGGAAAAGAACCACATAAGGGGGTTAACCCAGATGAAGTAGTTGCTATGGGAGCAGCTATACAAGGTGGGGTATTAACCGGAGATATGGGTGGAATAGTACTATTAGATGTAACACCACTTTCTCTTGGAATAGAAACTCTAGGAGGAGTAAATACAGTACTAATAGAAAGAAACACTACAATACCTACATCTAAATCACAAGTATTCTCAACTGCAGCAGATAATCAACCAGCAGTAGATGTACATGTTTTACAAGGCGAAAGAAGTATGGCTGATGATAATAAAACATTAGGGAGATTCCAATTAGGAGATATACCTAGAGCACCTCGTGGTGTACCACAAATAGAAGTAACATTTGATATAGATGCGAATGGTATAGTAAACGTAAAGGCTAAGGATTTAGGTACTAATAAAGAACAATCTATAACTATTACTGCATCTACTAATTTGACAGATGAAGAAATAGATAAAATGGTAAAAGAAGCAGAAGAAAATAAAGAAAAAGATAGTAAACGTAAAGAAGAAGCAGACTTAATTAACGATTCTGAACAAGCAATATTTGCTACTGAAAAAGCACTTAAGGATTTAGGTGACAAAGTAGATGAAAAAGATAAAGAAGAATCAGAAGAATTAATAAAAGATTTAAAAAAGGCATTAGATGATAAAGATATAGACGAGATTAAGTCTAAAAAAGAGAAATTAGATGAAAAAGCTATGGCTCTAGCAACCAAAGTATATGAAGAAGCAGCAAAAAACAGTAAAGAAGAAGAAAAAGAAGACAAAGAAGAAACCGTAGATGCTGAATTCGTAGAAAAAGAATAAAAGAGTATTAATTACTCTTTTATTTTAATGGAGGAATAATGAACAAAAGAGACTATTATGAAGTATTAGGAGTATCTAAAGGAGCATCAGATGATGAAATAAAAGGAGCATTCAAAAGGCTTGCTAAGAAATATCATCCGGATGTATCTAAAGAAAAAGATGCTGAAAGTAAATTTAAAGAAGTGCAAGAAGCTTATGCTGTTTTATCTGACAAAGAGAAAAAAAATCAATACGATAACTATGGTCATCAAGCATTTAATAATGGTGGTGGTTTTGGTGGAGGTGGATTTAATCCAAATGATTTTGATTTTGGAGATATATTTTCAGATATATTTGGTTCTTCTTTTGGTTTTGGTGGGTTTAATACATCTACTAATAGAAGAAGAAAAGGTAGAGATATAAGCGTTGCTACTACTATTACTTTTGAAGAGGCGGTATTTGGTGTTGAAAAAGAAATAGAAGTAGATACCTATGTAGAATGTGAAACATGTGATGGAAAAGGGGGGCATGGTGAACATACATGTTCTAAATGTAGAGGTTCTGGAAGTGTGATTCAAGAACAAAGAACCATGTTTGGAACATTTCAAACTAGAACTACTTGTGATTTATGTAGTGGTAGTGGTGTTACTTATGATAAAACATGTTCAAGTTGCTCTGGTAGAGGAATTGAAAGAAAAAGAAAGACACTAAAAATAAATTTACCAGCTGGTGTTGATAACGGTAATCAACTTAGAGTGGCAGGTAAAGGTGAGGTGGGATCTAACGGTGGACCAAATGGAGATGTCTATATAGATATTAAAGTCAAAAAACACGAATTTTATGAAAGAGAAGGCGATGAAATAAATATAGATTTACCAATTACCATTACAGACGCTATTTTAGGAACAAAAAAAGAAATACCAACACTTTATGGCAATATAATACTTACAGTACCAGCGGGTTCTCAAAGCGGAGATAGACATAGATTAAAGGGAAAAGGAATAGAAAATGTTCAATCTAGAAGAAAAGGAGATATGTTTGTTACCATAAAAGTAATAACTCCATCTAAATTAGATAGGACACAAAAAGAATTAATAAAAAATTTATCTTTAACAGATTTAGAAGATGATAATTTCAAATTATACAATAACTATTTAAAAAAGAGCAGATAAAAACAAAATTTTTAAAAGATAAAAAAATGTAGATATTCTACATTTTTTATTATGTAATAAAATTTTTATATTTCAACATTTTCTTCATCTAGTTCTCTTTTAAACTGTGTTTTAAATATTTCAGTATATTTTCTTATAACGTCTGGATATACAGTTTCAGTTGTTCTAACTGCTTCCCATATATGTTTAAAAGTCACTTCTCCCTTATTGTCGAATACTGCATGCGAGAACATCTTAGTTATTATTACCAAGCATACATCTGGATACCTTGATGCTGATTCAAAAACTCTATTATATTCTTTTGTCATATCTACTATAAATCTCATAACTTGTTCAATTATAAATGGAGTATAGTTCATCTTAACATTTGTAGTTTTTTCTATTTTCGGTATTGTACCAATCAATATTTTAACTGTCATCTCTGCATTTGGTTCTTCTATATCAATTCTTTCTAATCTTCTTAAGAAAGCTTTATCCTTTACAATATAGTAATCAAACTCATCTATTGTAGTAGCACCAATCATTTTAAGATCTCCTCTAGAAAGTGCTGGTTTTAATATATTAGCAAAATCCAATCCACCATTTTCTTTATTACCAACTAGAGTATGTGTTTCATCTATAAATAATATTGTATTTTTCATTTCGCTTAATTCTTCAAGAAGGAGTTGTATCTTAGCATCCTGATTCCCTTCGCTTACTATACTACCTACTAGTGCTACAGCATTTATTTTAATTATAGTATATCCTTTTAAAGCGTCTGGAACATCCCCATTTTGAATTCTATACGCAATACCTTCTACTATAGCAGTTTTACCAACACCAGGTTTTCCCACTAAAATAGGAGATTTTTCTGGAGTAAATAGAGTAAGCATAATTTTTTTTATTTCATCTTCTCTTGCAATTGCAGGATCTGTAACATACGTCTTACTAGTAAGTATCTCTCCATATCTATCTATCATTTTATGTTCATTTTTATTACTACTATTACTAGACTTTAATACTTCACTTAATTCTTTATCTGTAAATAATGTTTCTACCATAGGTCCTCCTATTTATTCTAATAAAATTATATCAAACAATAGATATATTATCAATTGAGATTGATATAAAATGTTTTTTTGGTATAATGTATTTAAGGATGTAAACTGGGTTATTTTATAAGAAAATATTTTATATTTGTGATAAAATTAATATGTTAAGGAGTGGGGCATGTATTTATTTAATTTGTATTTCTTAAGTTTTAGTTCTTTTTATGATAGATTAAATGAAGTAGGAAAGTTAGTTTTCTATGTTGTTTTGCTTCTATTTTTAATTCTTATAGTTCTCATTGTAATGGCAGTACTTCAAAATAACACAATAGAAACAATAAAACAAAAGAAAATAAGAATACTTAGAGAAGATGAAAAAAAGTTAGAGGAATTAAAGAGGTCCGCGAATAAAGTAGATATATCTATAGATGAATCGAATGAAAAAACTAGAGATTTAAAGAAGATAGTAGATCAAATAAAGATGGTAACTAGTGACACTAAACAAGATATAACAGATATATATGAAGATGAACAAGAAAAAACAGCAGTTATATCTTATGATGAATTAATAAAAGGTACTACAATAAATACAAATATAACTATTCCAAAGGAAGAAACATATAAAGTTTTAGAACAAGATAGTAATGAAGCATTCTTAAAATCTTTAAAAGAATTTAGAAAGAACTTATAATGTTATAAGTTTTTTTAAAGGAGGAACATGAAAGTAGCATTTTATACGTTAGGTTGTAAAGTTAATCTTTACGAAACAGAAGTAATGATGAATAAATTTATAGATAGTGGTTATGAATTAGTAGATTTTAAAGATACTAGTGATATATATATAATAAACACATGTACAGTTACTAATAATTCAGATGTAAAGGCAAGAAAAATAATAAATAGTGTTAAAAAAAATCATCCAAAATCTATTTTAGTAGTATGTGGGTGTTATACACAAGTATCTAAAATAGATGATACAAATATAGATATAATAATTGGAAACACTAACAAATCTAATATGGTTGAATTAGTAGAAGAATACATAAAAACAAATAAACCAATAAAAAGAATAGAAAATATAATAGATAAAGATTTTGAAACTATGGGATTATCCAAATTTAATACTAGGACAAGAGGCTTTATAAAAATTCAAGACGGATGTAATAACTATTGCTCATACTGTATTATTCCATATGCTAGAGGTAACATTAGATCTAAGGATATGAACGATATAATAAAAGAAGTAACCGAACTAGTAAAAAACAACTATATAGAAATAGTCTTAACAGGAATACACACGGGTCATTATGGAAAAGAAACTGGTAAATATGATTTATCTGATGTTCTAATTAACTTATCAAAAATAGAGGATTTAAAGAGAGTTAGACTATCCTCTATAGAAATAACAGAAATAGATGATAAATTCTTAAAATGTTTAAAAGAATTAGATATAATAGCAAATCATCTTCATATACCACTTCAATCTGGATGTAACAAGACATTAAAAGAAATGAATAGAAAATATGATATTAAATATTTTAAAGACAAAGTAAACTTAATAAGAAGCATAAGACCGGATATATCAATTACTACTGATGTCATAGTAGGTTTTCCTAATGAGACAGAAGAAGACTTTAATGAAACTATAAAAACTATAAAAGAAATAAACTTTTCTAAACTACATGTTTTTCCTTACTCTAAAAGAGATGGTACGAAAGCTTCTACAATGAAAAACCAAATAGATGGAAAAACAAAAAAAGCAAGATCGAGTATATTATTAAAGCTATCTAAAGAATTAGAAATTAATTATATGAACAAATTTATTGGTAAAAAACTTCAAATAA
>CAZJQU010000038.1:0-6213 GCA_964548645.1 uncultured Muribaculaceae bacterium | reverse complement strand
CCCATAAATATTATAACATTATTTTTATATTTTTTTAAGGGGTTTATTACATTAAAATTATTTATATCCATAAAATTGTCTATATTCAAATAATGTCCATTATTAAGTAAGTCTATAATCAATTTTGGAGTTACATTAGGGTATTCATCTTGTGTTTCTCTATCACTTAAAATATCTGTAACAAAAGACTCATCCGATAAATTTAATACTTCAGCATAATCTTTGTATAGTTTTGCTGTTCTAGAAAAAGTATTCTCAAAAAATACAGATACTATCTTTTTATTTGGATATTTTTGTTTTGCAGATAAAATTGCTGTTTTTATTTCTGTTGGATGATGTGCATAATCATCTATTAAAATAGTTTCTCCAATTATAGTTTCTTTAAATCTTCTTTTAGCACCTTTAAACTCTAATAAATACTTTTTTATATCCTCGATAGATATACCAGATAAATAAGAATATATAATGGCAGCTGAAGCATTTAACACCATATGTTTACCATATAATTGAATTTTAAACGTACCCAATAGATTTGATTTATAATATATATCAAAAGTAGATCCGGATTCTTCTAATATTAAGTTTTTTATCACTACTTCATTTTTATCATCAAAACCATAGAATATTGCATTATCTATTATACTTCGTATATTTAAATCATCACCACATGCGATAATTTTATCTTTAGCGTGTCCTAAAAACTCTTTAAAAGCATCTTTTATATCGTCTAAATCTTTATAATAATCTATATGATCTACTTCTATATTAGTAATTATTATGTCGTTTGGATAATAATGTAAGAAAACTCTTCTAAACTCACAAGCCTCCATTATAAATCTATCATTATTTATAGAAGCATGACCCGTTCCATCTCCAATTAAATAGTTAACTCCAATAGTTTTATCCATTATATAAGCAATCATTGCTGTAGTACTTGTTTTACCATGAGTACCACATATAGATAATGTATTAAATTTGTTTACTAATATTCCTAACATTTCTGGATACGTATACATCTTTAAATTCAGTTCTAACGCTTTTTTTACCTCAACATTAGTGTCATTAAAAGCATTTCCTTTAATTATTACTAAATCTTCTTTAATGTTAGATTCATCAAATGGGAATATAGATATATTCTTAACTCTCAAATCATCTTCTGTATATAGATGATGAGTAACATCACTACCTTGTACATAATAACCCAAATCGTTTAATACTTGTGCTAGGGCACTCATACCAGAACCTTTTATTCCAATAAAGTGATATTTTATATCCATACACCAAATCCTATTCCTGCCATTGCAAGTAGTAGTCCTACTATCCAAAACAGTTTAACTACATCTTGCTCCTCCCATCCTAACTTTTCAAAATGATGATGAAGAGGTGTCATTAAAAAGACCTTCTTTTTAAAGTAAACTACAGATACTGTTTGAATTATAACTACTAAAGTTTCTACTACGAATACTCCTGCAATTACTAATAAAGTTAATTCGTGATCTGTAAGTATTGCTATAGTTGCAAGAGTAGCACCTAATGATAAAGAACCCGTATCTCCCATAAAAACTCTGGCTGGATATGAATTATAAAATAAAAATCCAAATACTGCTCCAGTTATAATGAAACAAAGTATGGCAAGTCCTTCATATCCTACTACCCAAGTTGAACCCCACGCTATAATACCTAACGATAAAAAGGCAATAACGGATAAACCAGCTGCTAAACCATCTAAACCATCGGTAATGTTTACAGAGTTTGATGCTCCAAGTAAAACAAATAATATAAATAGACCGTAAAAATATCCCATATCTATTTTTATATTCAATGTATATATTTCAAGAACTGGTTTACCACCAAAGTTTAAAAATATAACAAAAAAGATAACTGCAATTACAAGTTGCAATAACAACTTTTGCATCTCTGTTAATCCATTATTCATTTTTCTTTTTAAACTCAAGTAATCATCTACAAACCCTATTGCCGCATATCCTAAAAACACCAATAAGACTATTGCCATGTTAGATGAAAATTCTACTTTTCCCATAAGTAAAAGCACTACTACTGTAATAAAAGTTGATAGTATAAAAATTATTCCGCCCATAGTTGGAATACCTGCTTTTTTATTGTGTCTTTCTTCTAGGTGCCTACTTATATTTTGACCAATTTTGTTTTTCTTCAATATTGGAATAATAAAATAACCTAGTATAATCGAACCGAAAAAACTAATCATCATTGCCAAAACAGATTTTGTAAGTACTAACATATGTCACCTCGTATCTATTATACTATATTTTTTAACCCCATAAAATATCTTTAGGACTAATTCTATTGTTCTTTACATCTTCTACTACAGAACCACTATTCATTTTAATTATTCTATCTCCTATGGTTGCTATTCCTGGATTGTGTGTAATTATTATCATAGTAGTTCCTAATTCTTCATTTACATTAACTAAAGCTTCTAGTACTTTCTTACCAGTTTCTTCATCTAGTGCTCCTGTTGGTTCATCACAAAACATTATATCTGGAGATTTTGCTAATGCTCTAGCAATAGATACTCTTTGTTGTTCTCCTCCACTTAATTCATCCATATATTTATGTTTGTGGTTAGTCATATCTACTAACTCTAATATTTTATTTATATCGACTTTTTTCTTAACTAAAGAAGCTCCAACTTCTATATTTTGTTTTACATTTAAATTTTCTAATAAGTTATAAGTTTGAAATATAAATCCTAAATGCTTTCTTCTAAATTTTGTTAATTCTTTTTCATTATATCTAGAAATATAGTTTTTATGTACTTTTATTCTTCCCTTTGTAGGTGTATCTAGTCCAGATATACAGTTAAGTAAAGTCGTCTTTCCAGATCCGGACGGTCCTAATATTACTAGTATTTCACCTTTATTTATTATTAAATTAACTTTATTTAAAGCATGAGTTTTTACTTTACCATTTGTATATGTTCTATATACATTACTTAATTCAATATACTTTTTCATATTACTCCCTCTTCAAAGATACCGCTAGAGGTATTTTCTTTAATGATCTTTTTGATATAAACATTGCTACATAATAACCTATCAATAGAACAACTAATCCTAATAAAGCCTTTTCTATAGATAAAGTTATTGGTATAGTAAAATCTACATTTTTAGCTAATATTTCTACTATCTTTTTAAGTATTGCTATCATAACCGGTATAGATATTAAGTAAGATATTATTATAAATGGTGTATACATGTTTAAAACTATAGAGTTTATCTCTTTATCCTTATAACCTAGTACTTTCATTAATGATATAGTCTTTTTGTTTTCTTCTATTACTATGTTTGCAATTACAAGTACTATTATAAATACCATTAAACCTGCGAATATTATTACTACATATAACGATACATCGTATGTTTCCATAGCCATTTCCATATTATCTTTTAGGTCCTTAATACTAAATATACTAGATATGTTTTGTATTTCTTTAGGATCTATATTTGAATATTTAGAATATATACTATTTTTAGAGTATATTTTATTGTAAGACAGTTTTGTATTCAAACTTTTAGTTAATTCTTCTCTATCCACATATGCAGTAAAACCAGAATAAGACTCTACTATATCTGTTACAATATACTTTTTATCTAAACCTTTAAATATTATTTTATCTCCAAGTTTAATACCAAAAAATGCTGATATATTCGTACTTATTACTATCTTAGATTCCTTTAAATTAGAATTTATTACTTTATTATCTTCATTTTTTAAAGTTATATAATGTAACTCACTATCTATTCCTTCAACTGTTATAGCTAAATCAACATCTTTATTTATCTTTTTTAACTCTTTTATATTATCTGACTTATCAAATACTTTAGATATTTCTAAATCACTACTAAATACTAAATCATCTACCAAATTCACAGTTTCAATTGGTTTATTATAACTCACAATATAATCGTAATTCAAACCATCAAAAGTCTTGCCTATCATATAATTAAATAAATCAGAAGATATCAATATTAACACTATCAAAAGACCCGTTAAAAAGGCTGAAATAGATACAATAAACAGTTTACCTATAGATCTATTTGCTAAAGATATTCTAAGTCTTCCCTTAAATGGTAAAAAAGATGTAATTCTAGTAACAAATCTACTTATGAAATTAACCTTTATATTACTTCCTTCTCTAAGTAAAAAGAGTGCTTTATGTCTTAGCATAAATATAAATATTAAAAATGTTAATAACGTTAATAATAAGGTTGGTACTAATACACTTCTAAGTAAATAATTAAAGTCCATATTTACTGGAAGTACAGGTATATTAAAGTAACTTATAAACAAATCAGTTATATATGGATGCATCAAGTATCCAAATCCAAATCCTAATAAGCCTCCTAATAACCCACCTATTATAGGGTATACCAAGTAAGAGAGTGCTATTTTAACTTTACTGTATCCTAATGCTTTTAAAACTCCAATTTGAAGTCTTTCATCTTCTATTCTTTTTTTAGCGATTAACAATATTATTATTGTAGATACTCCTAAAAGTAAATATAAAAAACTTTCTGCAAAAACCCTATCATTTTTAAACTCGGATTCTGGCATTTCAATTCTTATTTTTCTAATAATATTGTTTATACCACGACTTACTCTACTCTCTTTTTTAAATATTTCTTCTTCTTTATTTTCATTTCTAAACTTTACACTGTTACTTATTTCTTCAACACCCAAAAACACCTTGTAATCTGCTTCAGTCATAAAAATTATATTGTTAGTTTTCTCATTAAACATAGGTGAAGTTATACTAATAATTGGAAACATGTAATCTGATGCATATGCATAACCAGTTATTTTATACTCTTTATCTCCAAGCTTTAAATTATCATTTATCTTAAGATTGTTTTTTCTAGCAAATCCATCTAATACAGTTATTTCACCATTATTATTTGGAAAACTTCCTTTTAATAGATAAGGTTTATTTATTTTTTTATCTTTGTTATAAGGCATTACTCTATATAGATAAATATCATCTTGAACAATTTTACTGTAAGTTGGTTCAAAATCAAATCTATATTTTCTAGAAATTTCTTTTAATATAGACTCTTTCTTTTCCTGATTTAAACCATATTTTTCAAATATTAAATCTATCTTCTTTAAAAAGTCATCAGTACAATTTCTGTATGTATGACACATCAAATAAAGATTTATATTGAACTGTTCATCTTCATTAAAATCAACAGTACCCTTAATGTTTAAAATATCAGAATATGTATAACTATTTTTATAATCAATATTTACACCTAGACTCATATCTTCTACATTTTGTTCTTTTCTATATTTTACGTATCCATTATCCATTCTATCTACCGCTAAACTCATCATAGTGTAAATAGAAGTAGATAAAAACACTAATAGAATTATTCCTATTATTTGAAGTTTTTTCTTTCTTAAACTAGATAAAGAATTAATAAATAACAATCTCATTATGCCCACCCTATTTCATTAGCTTTTTTAGTCTTTTTATTTTTACGTATTTCTACTATCTTACCACTTTTCATCTTTAAAACAGTATTAGCAATATCACCAATACTAGGATTGTGAGTAACAATTATTACAGTTGTTTTATATTGCTTATTAACCTTTTGTAGTAAAGTTAGTATTCTTTTACCCATTTTCTCATCCAATGCTCCAGTTGGTTCATCACAAAATAATACCTTTGGATTTCTAACTAATGCTCTAGCGATGGATACCCTTTGCATCATACCACCACTAAGTTGATATGGAAACTTATTTCTATGATCCTTTAAACCTACAAGTTTAATTATCTCATCAATATTCATTGGATTAGTAGATACATGGGCTGATAACTCTATATTCTCTTTAACGGTTAAATTTGGAATCAAATTATAAGATTGAAAAATAAAACCAGGTGTACTTCTTATAAATGCATTCCTCTTTTTTTCATCTAAAAGACAAATATTTTCATCCCTATAATATATTTCACCCTTAGTTACAGTATCAATTAAAGACATAACATTAAGTAGTGTGGATTTTCCACTACCAGATGGCCCTAGTACTACAATTAATTCCCCTTCTTCTATTTCTAAATCTACATCATCTAATGCTCTAGTTTCAAAGTTGTTTTTATTGTATATTTTAGAAACATTTTTAAGTTTATATATAGTAGACATAAGTACCTCCAAAACACATTTATTATAACAC
>CAZJQU010000037.1:0-6217 GCA_964548645.1 uncultured Muribaculaceae bacterium | reverse complement strand
GTAATAAAAATTAACAAAATCGCTATTAGTCTTTTCATGAATACCTCCTATTTTTTAATTATATCATTTTTTATTATTTATATCAAAACTTATACATTAATTTTACATTCGTATGGTAACACAAAAAAGATTGATTACTCAACCTTTTATCTATATAACAATAATGGATTTACAGTATTACCTCCACCATAAGTTCCTCTATATACTCCAAAGTGAAGGTGTGCACCGGTAGATCTTCCGGTATTACCAATATTACCAATGACTTGACCTTTTTCTACTGCTTGACCAACAGATACAGATACTCTAGATAAGTGATAGTATGCTGTTAAATATCCATTATTGTGGTTAATTACAATGTATGAACCTCTACTTCCATTCCAACCACCGTTTACTGCTTCTACTACATTTCCATCATTTGCAGCATATACAGGAGAACCGTGTGTAGGAAAAGTTATTATATCAATTGCATCGTGGAATTCTCCACCTCTCCATGCATAAGGACTTGTTATCATATACGGAGTATTTGTAGGCCATGCCCAGTTACCCGCACTAGCAATTACTACAGGATCATTTATTATACGTGCTCCTCTTATTTCTATTCTGTCTACCGCTGGTCTTATGTTTTCTGAACTTGATAGTTGCGCTTGTCCTATTACACCATTTACATAACGAATCTTTTTTGTTACCTTATCTAAACCATCGATGCCTTCTTGGCTTACATTAAAATATCCGTATGGTTTGGTTGAATCATATTTCACTATCGTTTTATATTTTTTTGCAACATCCTCTATTAATTCTTCTTCTTTAACTACATTTATTATAGGAGCCATTTTACCAACGTTCACTTCTTGCCCCTCATATAAAAGATTTGATTCACTAGTGAACTCTGGATTTATAATAAGAAACTCTTTAGTACCAAGTTTGTTATTAAAAGCTATAGTTTCGATAGTGTCTCCCTTTTTTACTATGTATTTTCCTTGTTCTTCTAAACTACCAAATAAAAGATAGTGAGTTAAAGTCTTAGAATCTTTAAATATTAACTCGTTAGAAGGTATTAAAGCATCTCTTCTAATAGAAGCATTCTTTAATGATTCTTCTTCTACGTATATATCTTCTATAGTGCTTCCTAAAGCGAAATTAGTAGATACATTACCATCAAAAAAGATATTATAATCATTTTCATTTATAAATGTTTTTATAGTACTTTCAACAGCATCCACATAATCTTGTTCTCTTAGTACATTTATTTTTATTACATCAAAAGTGCCATCTTCTTTTGGTTTTTTTATAGTTATAACAGCACCCTTAACTGTAAATGGCGCTTTATCTTTTATATCACTATATATTTTTTTCTCATCTGTTAAGTTTTTGTCGTAACCAATATATTCTTCTATATTTAAATTATTAGGTAAATATACTAAATCTACCCCTAATTCCTCTTTTAATTCCTTTTGATCTTCATCTATATACTGGTGCAACTTATCTTTAGAAGATATAGTTCCAATTACTTTTCCATCTAAATAAACTTTATATAGTTTGCTTGGTTTAGTACTAATATTAACGTTATTACCAAACGAAGGTATAACAGCAATTAAAGATACAATTAAAGTTATAAATATACTTATTAACTTCTCTTTTCTTTTCATAATGCCTCTTTTCTATCTTAAAATTGTAGCATATATCTATAATTTTTTCAAATTCGATAACACAATTTGATACTTTGACATGTTTTTTTCTACTCTACCATTTATATGTATTATTGAATGAGTATTTAACTTTTCATAGAGATTAGGAAACATTACTAAATCTATGCTTCCAAATTCATCACTACACTTTAAAAATGCCATAGTTTTATTGTTCTTAGTTGTTAGTTCTTTTATATAATCGATATAAAGTACCATACTTATATCTTTATTGAAGAATTCTTTTACATCTGAAGTATTTATTATATTATCAAATCTAGCTTTATAATTAGATACAGGATGATTAGTTAGGTAAAATCCAAATACATTTAATTCTCTTTTTGATAATTCTTCTTTAGAAAACTCTTCATAATGTTTTATAATAGGCTTTTCTATCATAGTTTCATCTAAAGTCTTATAAATTTCTGCATAATTAATCGCATTATCTATATTATTTATCAAAGTATTATGATTGTAAGCAAATTCATCTAATGCTCCAGAATCTATTAGAGATTCTATTACTTTTCTATTAACAGATAAACTGTAGGTTCTCGCTACAAAATCAAAGAAATCTTTAAACTCACCTGATTTTCTCTCTTCTAATATTTCTTTAGATACATTTATACCAATATTTTTAATACTAGATAAAGAAAATCTTATACTAGAATCTTCTATATTAAAATCATAAACACTTTCGTTTATACTTGGTTTTAATATATTTATATTCATCTTCTTGCATTCATCGATATATTTTTTTATTTTTGCTTCTTGACCTATTACATTAGATAATAACTCGCACATAAATTCTTTTGGATAGTTTGCTTTTAAATACGCAATTCTAAAAGACAACATAGAATAACCCACTGAATGCGCCTTATTGAAACCATAGTTTGCAAATTTAAATATAAAGTCGTATATTTCTTTGCTTAATTCTTTAGTATATCCATTTTCAATAGATTTTCTTATAAACTTTGTTTCCTCTTTTTCAAGTACATCTTTTTTCTTTTTGCTTATAGCACGTCTAAGTACATCAGCTTCTCCTAAAGAATAATTTGCAATCTTATTAGCAACTTGCATTATTTGTTCTTGATATATTATTATTCCATAGGTTGGCTCTAATATATCCTTTAAATCCTCGTGTATATAACGAACACTCTCTAAACCGTGTTTTCTTTTTATATAAGTATCTATCATAGATGATGGCCCTGGTCTAAATAGTGCGATTGCGGCGATTATGTCTTCGAAAGTATCTGGTTTCAATTTTTTTAAGAAGTTTTTCATACCCTCTGATTCAAACTGAAATATCCCTTCTGTATAAGCGTTTTGAAAGAGATTTAGAGTTTTTTTGTCATCTAGTGGTATGTTGTGATAATCTACATTTACTCTCTTTAAAACATTATCTAACAAAGTTAAATCCTTTATACCTAAAAAATCTAACTTTAATAAACCTAATTCCTCTAAGTGTTCCATAGAATATCCACTTATATAAATACTATTGTACTTTTCTAAAGGTATATAACTTCTCAAGTCTAAATTAGATATTATTATACCCGCTGCATGTAATGATATTTGTCTTTTTAATCCGTCTAGTTTAAAACTAATATCCATTAAATTTTCTAAGTTATTAGACGCTATATAACTTCTGAGTTCTTTGTTATTTTTATAAGAATCTTTCAAACTATTAATCCCAATATATTTAGATATTATATCTATCTTTTTAGTATCTATATTTAATATTTTACCTATATCTCTTATTACCTGTCTACCAGATAAAGAGGAAAATGTAATGATAGGTACTGCTTTAGTACTAGAATATTTTTCTATTACATAATTTATTACCTTATCTCTATTATTAGATTCAAAATCTATATCTATATCAGGCATACTTACTCTTTCTATATTTAAGAATCTTTCAAATAACAAGTCGTATTTTAGAGGATCCACTTCGGTTATACCTAGAGCATATGATACTAAAGAACAAGCAGCACTTCCTCTTGCTGGCCCTATCAATATTTTGTTTTTTCTAGCATACTTCACATAATCATACACTACTAAAAAACAATCATTATAATTCATTTTATTTATTACATCTAATTCGTATAATAATCTATCATAATAACTCTTTTTTATCTTTGTTCCAAATCTTTTTATTAAACCTTTTTTAGATAATTCAAACAGGAATTCTTTTGAATTTTCTACATCGTATTTAGGAAATAATTCATGATTATATGGGAATTTTATATCGCACATATTAGATATTTCAAGTTCTACATCATAATTATTTTTATTATGATATTCTAAATAACAAGTGTTTTTTATGTTGTAAGACTTTATACTGTCTATTTTATTACCATCTTTTATCATATGAAGATACTTTATATATTCTATATCTTCTTTTTCGAGTGCTAAAACTTCATTTATATATACTAAGTTTTTAGTTATATGCTTTTTTTCTTCTATATCTTCATTGTAACCAAGATATAAATTAATGTATGTGTTTGTTAGTAAGTTATATGTTTCTATATTATTAGTAATACAAATTAGATTGCTATTATACATAGTTAAATCATCTATAGTTAAATCCTTACTTTGCATAATAAATCTAATATTGCAAAGATTTTGATATCCCTTATAATTTTTGGCGTACAACAATATTTTTTCATCATTAAATGAAACTTCTAAACCTATTATAGGCTTTATATCGTTTTTTATACATTCTTTATAAAATTCCATAACTCCATACATGTTGTTATCTGTTATTGCAATGCTTTTTATATCTAGTTTTTTACAAGTTGAAATTAACTTCTTTATATCACATAAAGAATAAAGCATAGAGTAACTAGTTTTCACATATAATGGAATATAGTTCATAATCACCTTCCCCTTAATTTTATCACTTTATTTTTATTATTTCAATTGACTAAAGTGTTATATTATGATAACATTACTCTAGTAATTTAGGAGGACTTATGGCAAATACAAAAACAACTAGAAAACCTTTATTTGGTAATAAAAGATCTCATGCACTAAACGCTACTAAGAAGAAACAATCTTTAAACAAACAAAAAGTAACTATAGATGGTAAACAAGTAACAATGAGTGCTAGAGAAGCTAAGAAAATTAAAAAAGGAAATAAATAAAAAAAACAGTTCACTTCATAAGTGGACTGTTTTTTTTACTTGAAAGCCTTTCCTTTGCAACGCTCTCTTCTTTTTTTCTTATGATATTCCTTTGCCAATAATTCTTTTTTTAACGCTTCTTTTCTTTTGATAGCAAGACTCTTAGAAAATTTTCTATATACTTCCTTTCTATCATAGCACTCTTTTAACCGAATAATGGAAGGTACAACCTCTTCTTTATAAAGTATTAATGCTTTTCTTGCCTCTACTGCTTGATTTAAGGTTAAATCTTCTACATTAATAGACTCATCTATTAAATGAAATTTTTTGTTTTGTGCCTCATACACATCTTCATTATAGTTTGAATCGTTTTTTAACCCCTCATTTATTTCATCTTCTGTATAGAAAAACCTAAAAAAATAATCCATCTCCATTACTTCTTTTAAATAATCCATAGAACAATTTAAATGTCTGTAAAGTTTAGGGTCATATTCACAAATTATATTTAAAAAATCATGAGAACTCTTTAAAAGTGGAACTCCATTATCAAATGTAGTCTCATCATATCCGCCATATCTTTGTTCAAAAAGATGGTGATAGGTTATTGGATCATCTTCTGTTTCTTCTTTAAAGGTCATTAAACACTTCCCACGAGTCAAAAACAAAAGTTCTTCTTTCACTGTCATTTCTTTCGGTTTATACTTTCCTTTAGAATAATAATAAAAATTCTGCTTTTCTTTTTTCATATTAAAATTCCTTATATATAGTAATTATATCATGATATAATTACTATAGGTGATTAAATTGAAGAAAATTTTTATTGTTTTTTTGTTAGTTTTGCTTAGTTTAAATACATATATATTATATAACAATACTTCTACTATAAAAATAAATAATATAGTAAAAGAAGAGATTATTGAAAAAAAATATAGAGAATATATAATTGGCGATATTGTTAATTTAAATGATAATCCTTGGTATGTTATAGAAAACTCAAATGAGAATATTGACTATGTTACTCTAATAAATTTAAATTATGATAGGAAAATAAGAGATTGTAATACCGAGTATAAATACTTAAATGAAAGAAAATACTTTGAAGGTGAATATTTGAGTAGTTTAAATGTAGATTTAAAAGAAGTAGATGGATATAAAATTAGATTAATTACCTTAGATGAATATAGCAATCTTGTAACATTAATAAAACAAAATGTTGATGATATAATGTTTAATTATAAAGTTAGTTTAAAGTACGATTGGGTGAAAAACATAAATACTTTAAGTATGACAAAAGTAGACTATTATGATATGAATAATACTTGTATAAATTGGTATATTCAAAGTTCTATCAAACAAGTTTTTGGAAGAAAAGAAGGTTTTATTAATATACAACCAATAATACATTTAATTAAGGAG
>CAZJQU010000036.1:0-6293 GCA_964548645.1 uncultured Muribaculaceae bacterium | reverse complement strand
ATTGCACTTATTATAGTTATTTAAAAACATTTGTCAACCCAATTTAGGTAATTTGATGCCTGTTTTATCTTTTATTCCGTAATAACTATGTTTACTATTCTATTTGGAACTACAATTATGCTCTTTATAGATTTATTTTCTATATACTTAGATACATTATCATTATTTCTTGCAATGGTTTCCATCTCTTCTTTTGTAGAGTTAAGTTTTACAATTTCTTTTCCTCTTACTTTACCATTTATTTGTATAATCATTTCATATGTATCTTCTTTTAACTTTGTCTCATCAAATATTGGCCAAGATGAGTATGCAAGCTGAGTAGCATTAAAAATTTCATTTAATTCTTCTGTAATATGTGGTGCGAAAGGATTTAATAACTTTAATAGAGTCATGTAATCTTTTTTTGTTATATTTTCCTTACTTAAATACTCATTTGAAAGTATCATAAGTTCGGAAATTGCGGTATTGTACTTCATGGTTTCAATATCTTCTGTCACTTTTTTAATTGTCTTATTAATTTTTATTTCTAAAGATTTTGTATATTCATCTTTATCAATCACTTTATCCTTTAAGTTATATATTTTGTCTAGGAATCTACAAATTCCTTTTATTGCCTCATCGTTCCAACTAAATTCCAAAGAATAATCTCCCAAGAATAGAATAAATAGTCTTAAAGTATCTGCACCATAGCCTTCCACTATCTCCATAGGATCTACTACATTACCTCTCGATTTACTCATCTTCTCACCATCTGAACCTAAAATTAAGCCTTGATTTGTTCTTTTCTTATACGGTTCTTTGGTAGGAACTACTCCTATATCATATAAAAATCTATGCCAAAATCTAGAGTATATTAAGTGCCTTGTTACGTGTTCCATTCCTCCATTATAACAATCTACTTCCAACCAATAATTTAATTTTGATTGATCCGCTAGGGCATTATTATTACTAGGGTCCATATATCTTAAGTAATACCAGGAAGATCCTGCCCACTGTGGCATGGTGTCAGTTTCCCTTTTAGCATCCTTTCCACACTTAGGACATTTACAATTTACAAATGAAGGAATATTCGCTAGTGGACTTTCCCCATCTTTTCCAGGTTCAAAATTATCTATATCTGGAAGTCTTACTGGGAGTTCTTCATATGGTACTGCTACATAACCACAATCATGACAATGAATTATTGGAATTGGTTCTCCCCAATATCTTTGTCTATTAAATGCCCAATCTTTTATTTTATATTGAGTTCCAATTTCTCCAATATTGTTTTCCTTTAAATATGAATTTATTTTGTTTATAGAGTCGGTTTTGTTTAATCCATTTAAAAATTCAGAGTTAATATGTAATCCATCTCCTAAGTAAGGTTCTTTTGATATGTCTCCTCCGGATATTACTTCTACTATATCTATATTAAATTTTTTAGCAAAGTCATAATCTCTTTCGTCATGTGCAGGAACAGCCATAATAGCACCCGTTCCATAATTCATCATTACATAATCAGATATATATATTGGTATTTCTTTGTTATTTACAGGGTTAATTGCTTTTATGCCTTCTATCTTAACTCCTGTTTTCTCTTTATTTAAATTTAACCTTTCAAACTCTGTTTTTTTATTAGTTAAATTTTTATATTCGTTTATTTCGTTTATATTGCTTATTTTATTTGTATATTTAGTTATTATTGAATGTTCTGGTGCTAAAACCATGAACGTTGCTCCAAATATAGTGTCCGGTCTAGTAGTATATATTTTTAAATTATCTTCTTCAACATTAAAGTGTACATATGCTCCACTGCTCTTACCTATCCAATTTTCTTGTTGTAACCTAATACTTGCGGAAGATTCAATTTCATCTAAACCCTCTAGTAACTTATCAGCATACTTAGTTATTCTTAAATACCAAACATCTTTTTCCTTTTGTATAACATCATTATGACATATATCACACTTACCACCTTGACTGTCCTCATTAGAAAGTACAACCTTACAGCTAGGACAGTAGTTAACATATGTTTTACTTCTAAATGCAAGATTATTTTCAAACATCTTTAAAAATATCCATTGTGTCCATTTATAATAATTCTCATCTGTGGTATTTACTACTCTACTATAATCGAATGAGTAACCAACCCTCTTTATTTGATTCATAAATTTATTTATATTCTCTTCTGTAACTTTCTTAGGATGAATTTTGTTTTTTATTGCATAATTCTCTGTTGGAAGTCCAAACGCATCAAAACCAATTGGAAATAAAACATTATACCCTTCCATTCTTTTCTTTCTTGATAAAACTTCAAGACCAGTATATGCCTTTATGTGTCCAATGTGTAATCCTTGTCCACTAGGATATGGAAACTCCACCAATGCATAGTACTTCTCCTTAGAGTCATCTTCTAACACATTAAAAGTTTTATTATCTTCCCATATCTTTTGCCACTTTTTTTCTATTTTAGTAAAATTATACATAGCTCCTCCTATAAAAAAAACTATAAATCTAAGGGCGAATATCCGCGGTACCACCTTAATTCATAGTATCTATGCTCTTTATTATTATAACGGAATAACCGGTTAAACTCCAAAGTAAGTTCATAATTTCTATATATTAGTTTTCACCAAACACTAACTCTCTACAATACGATTCATTACTACTAATCTTTTTCATTGCTTAAATACATATTAATTATACCAAAAACACAAAAATTATCAATACAATTGTATGTTATAATTAAAAAAGGAGTTATTATGAAAAAAAATATTGTATTTGGAATTATATTGTTGGTTATTGCTATAGTGGGCATCATTATAAAAAGTAACGCAAAATATATTGAAGGAAGAGTAGTAGATATAAACGGTAACAAGAGTTTATTGATACACATAAATAATGAACCCTTCGTAGTTGGATTTAATAGTAAATTTAATAATATACAATTAAACGATATAGTAAAAATAAAAACAGATGGTATTGTTAGAGAAAGTTATCCTGCTCAGATGAATGGATTATCTATAAAAAGAATTAAAAATGAATATAAGGCAATAACTGAACCGGTAACATCTATACTATTTGATACAACCTATTATGAAGAGGAACTAACTTATAAAAGTAAATTTAAAACTCTGATATTGAAAGACAAATTTGAAATAGATGATTATGTTCGAAAAAGCAACATTATTTTACAAGAAAAAATTGATGATAACCATATAGCGATAGTATCTTCTACCTCTATGTCTAGTTCTGGAGTTATATCTTTCGAAGGTTTATATCAAAACAAAGAAAATATATCTATAAATCTAAATATAACAACAGGAGAAGTCGTTACTGACGACATAGTAACTAGAGGGGTGTTACTTCTAATAAATAAAAAATATATAGATTATGATTTTGAAACGGTATCAAATACAATAATAAAAAATGAATATTAATTATTCATTTTTTCTATATATTCGCTATACTTAAGCATTTTATCTATATATTTACCATCTTCCTTAAATTCAATTATTCTATTAGCAGCAGTTTCTATAAACTCATGATCATGTGTTCTAAACAATGCAGCACCTTTAAACTCTATTATTCCTTCATTTAAAGAGGTTATTGTTTCTATATCTAAATGATTGGTAGGTTCATCGAGTATTAATACATTTCCAAACTCTAACATCATTTTTGAAAGCATACATCTTACTTTTTCTCCACCACTTAATACTTTTACTTTCTTTAATGATTCTTCGCCCGAAAATAACATTCTACCTAAAAATCCTCTAACATATTGCTCATCTTTTTCGGTAGAGAAATCTTGAAGCCACTGTACTATGTTTTTTTCTCCCACAAAATATTCATCATGATTCTTTGGAAAATAAGAGCGAATAGTACTAGAACCCCATATTATCTCACCTTCATAATCAAGTTCTCCCGCTAGAGCTCTAAACAAAGAAGTAATCGCTAATTCATTATTACCAATGAACGCTACTTTATCAGTATTACTTATTGTTAAATTAAGATTGTTTATTATTTTATTACCATCTATAGTTATACTTAAATTCTTTGTAGTAAAAACTTCTTTACCAAGTGGCTTTTCAATCTTAAAGTTAATATATGGATATTTTCTACTAGATGACTTTATATCATCAAGTATTATTTTTTCTAAAGTCTTTTTTCTAGATGTTGCTTGTTTTGATTTAGATGCATTAGCAGAGAATCTTGCAATAAAATCTTGTAATTCTTTGATTTGTTTTTCTTTTTTTTGGTTTGAATCTTTCATTTGTTTTTGTATAAGCTCACTTGATTGTCTCCAAAAGTCATAATTACCTACAAATGTTGTTAGTTTTTGATAATCAATATCGACTATATGAGTACATACTTTATTTAAGAAATGTCTATCGTGAGATACTACTAAAACAGTATTCTTAAACTCTATTAAGAATTCCTCTAACCACAGTTTAGCTTCTATATCTAATCCGTTTGTAGGTTCATCGAGTATTAATATATCTGGATCTCCAAATAATGCTTGTGCAAGTAATACCTTAATTTTATTAGGGGTATCTATTTCTTCCATTTTAAGTTCATAAAGATTACTTGGAACGCCAAGACCATCCAGAAGAATAGATGCATCGCTTTCAGATTGCCATCCATTTAATTCAGAAAATTCCGCTTCTAAGTTACCTAACTTTATACCATCACTATCGGTAAAGTTTTCTTTTAAATAAAGTTCTTCCTTTTCTTTTATAATGTCATATAATCTTTTATTTCCCATTATTACGACATCTAAAACTCTCATTTCAGGATATAAATTGTGATCTTGCTTTAATGTCGATAATCTTTCTTTATTACCTATTATAACCTCACCTTTAGTAGGTTCTATTTCACCAGATAATACCTTTAAAAACGTAGATTTTCCACTACCATTCGCTCCAATTAAACCATAACAATTGCCTTCAGTGAATTTTATATCTACATTTTCAAATAAAATTCTAGCACCAAATCTCAATGTAACATCTTTTGTACTAATCATAATTACCTCTCAAACATATTAAAGTATACTCAAAAACAATATAAAAGTAAACTATATTTGATAATATGATATAATTATTATATTGTGAGGTGTCTATGAATAACCTGTCATTTGTTAAAGAAAACATAATAACTACTAAGAAAAGCTTAGTAAATTTAAAAACAACGCTTGAAAATATTAATAATGATAATAATTCTAACCTTGAAACAATAAAAAGTAATTGGCAAGGAAAAAAATCAAAATCCATACTATTAGATATAGATAAAATAATAGCAAATAGTACACAATTATTACAAAAAATGGATGAGAATATTCAATATATTGATGAAGTAATAAAAACATATGATATTGCAGAAAACCCTATGGTTGAACAAACACAACAAAATAACGTTACACACATTGAACCACAGAAACAGGAAGATATCCAAACGGTTTTAGAAACAACAACGCCATTAAAACAAGAGCCATCAAATATGAATGTTTCAGGAAATATTATCGATATTGGAACAACGGGAGATTATAGTAGAGTAATTAATTTTCAGGGGGCTAGTTGGAATCTTTTCAATATGAGAGACCCTGACTTTGCAGACATTCAATTAAATAGAGGAAATAAAAAGGGGTGGTTACCTCTTGCTAGAAATGGAACACATCCTTTTGCTGCTATAAATGTTTTATCTAATTCTAAAGATTATGTTAATGGAACAAAAATGGAAGTTGTAAAAGATATTTCTGCTGGTTTTGGTACTGTAAAATTAACTGATACAAATACCAATCAAATCCAAGTTATAAGAAATGGTTTCACCTTAGTAAATAATCCAAGTGGGAAAACAAGTCTTGGTTCTAATAGAAAATTCCATAGTTTAATAAAAGATGCCGGTATAGAAACTGCTGATTTGGGTTCTAATATTAATAACGCTATTAATGCATTAGAAAATGGAAACTTAGTTCACTGTATAAGTCAAGAAAATAGCACAATCGCTCCATCTGGACATTATATGGTAATTGTAGGTGTTGAAAAAAACAAAAGTGGAGAATCAACCGCTTTATATCTTTTAGATAGTTTGGGAAGAAGACAAGAAGATTATGACAATATGAAATATCAAAATGGCCAACCAGTACCGCAATCTTTATCTAGCACTATAGAAGTAATAGAACCCGGACTAATGAGAGTAGAGCTAACTAAAGAAGGTATAAGGGGTGCAAAACTCGCTTCATTTAGATCTGGAGAGGGATTAGAAAGTAATAATAAAACCGTTTTCTCATTTGAAGAGTATAAAACTAATAACAAATA
>CAZJQU010000035.1:0-6306 GCA_964548645.1 uncultured Muribaculaceae bacterium | reverse complement strand
TTTTTTATATATTGCTAAATTTATTTAACTTGTTGTTGCAAAAAAATAAATATGCTAGTATAATGTTAATGCGGTGATTTTATGCATATAGATATTAGAAAATTACTAAATTATTCACTAGATGAAATACCTTTTGAAGACAAAATAACTATAGATTCTAGTTATTTAAAGTCTACAGAGATAAAAGATTTGAGTGAAGTTGTAGTAAATGGAATTGTTAAAAGAGAAGTAGATGAAATAATTTCATTAGATTTATCTATAGATGGAGTTATGATATTACCATGTTCAGTATCTCTAGTAGATGTTACTTATCCATTTCATATAGATGTATATGAGGTGCTAGATGAGGAAGTAAACGGAGAATATTTGAAAATAGATAAAGAATCTATTGATATTTCAGAGTTAATATGGCAAAATATCGTATTAGAAATACCACTTAAGGTTGTAAGTCCAGATCTTAATAGAGATAATATACAAGGTGATGGATGGACTTTAAAGGAAGAAAATTAAAAATTAAGGAGGGATATTATGGCAGTTCCTTTTAGAAGAGTAAGTAAAACTAGAAAAAGAATGCGTCGTACACATTACAAAATCGATGGACCTGAAATAACAAAGTGTACTAATTGTGGCGAATCGCTTAAGCCACATAGAGTATGTGTTGCTTGTGGTTTTTACAAAGGAAAACAAGTTATTACACAAAAAACAAAGAAAGATACAGAATAATATCTTTTTTTATGTTGTAAAAAACAATATTATTTGATATAATTTCATTGATATTAAAACGGAAGGGAGGGATAAAATGACAAAGGTTATGGTTAAAAATGGTAATTTTGAAGGTGCTTATAAAAAATTTAAAAATGATCAAGCTAAAAACGGAACTCTCTCTGAGTTTAAAAAGAGGGAACACTATACAAAACCGGGTGTAGCAAGAAGAGAGGCTATTAAAACGGCTATAAAAAATTCTAAGAAAAAATCAAGAAATAATGATGGAAGAAGAGATAGTTAATGAATGATCTTATAAAGCAAGATTTGATTAATGCTATGAAATCTAAAGAAGATTTAAAACTATCTACAATAAGATTATTAAAAGGTGCTATAGAAATAGAAGAAAAAAAACTAATGAAATCATTAGAAGATAATGAAATACTAGATATAATAGGTAAGCAAATTAAACTTAGAAAAGAAAGTGTAATCGAATTTGAAAAAGCAAATAGATTAGATGAAGTATCTAAGTTAAATAAAGAAATAGAAATACTTAGTGTATATCTTCCAAAACAAATGAGTTTGGATGAATTAACAATCATAATAGAGAACTCTATAAAAGAGGTAAATGCTGTATCAAATAAAGACTTTGGTAATGTTATGAAGATACTTATTCCAAAGATAAAAGGTAAAGCAGATACCAAAGAAGCATCTGAAATATTAAAGAACAAATTACAATAATTTGTTTTTTTATTGTGCTATAATATATATAGGAGTTTTTATGGTGAAATCTGCTATATTGAGCACATTAAAAGACATCTGGCCTATGATAGCAATTTTTGTTGTCGTTTTAGCGTCCATTAGAATTATGTACTTCATATATAATAAAGAGGATAAGTTTGTTTTATATAAAGAACTTACTAGTCTAATATTTATTGTCTATGTTTTGTTTTTGTTCTATATAGTAACATTTCAAGATAACAACTATGGGTTTTCCAACTATGTTCCTTTTAAAGAAATCTTTAGACATGATATATCTTCTAGATTATTCTTTAAAAATGTAGTAGGTAATATAATGTTATTTACACCCCTAGGTTGGTTTGTTACATACTATACTAAGACAAAAAAAATATACCCAGCTCTTATATTATCTATAATAATATCTTTATTTATTGAATCAATTCAACTTTATATAGGAAGAGTTTTTGATATAGATGATATAATATTAAACATAATCGGTGGTATATTTGGATATATATTATATATGATATTGTATAGAATTAAGGAAAAGTTACCAAAGACATTACAAAAACCATGGTTCTTAAACTCGGTTATAATATTAATATTTATAGTATTTGTGCTATACTTAACAAATTGGTATAAATATATATTGGGTGAGATATGAATAATATAAATATTTTTAATGAAACAAAAATGATTATAGATTTCGATATATTAGATTTAATTAATTATGCATTAAATAAAGAAAAAATCGATAATGTAGAGTTTAATGTAATATTGGTGGATAATAAAAAAATAAAGGAACTAAATAAAGAATATAGAAATATAGATGATTATACAGATGTAATAAGTTTTGCATTAGAAGATTACGATAAATCATTATTCGATGGATTAAGAATTCTAGGGGATATATATATATCTTTAGATAAGGCAAAGGAACAATCGTTAGAGTATAATCATTCATTTAAAAGAGAATTATCATTTTTGGTAATACATGGATTACTTCATCTATTGGGGTATGATCATATAAACAAAGATATGGAAGATAATATGTTTAAAAAACAGGAGGAAATATTAAATGGCTACGGTATCAAAAGATAAAAAAGTAATAAAAGATAAAGAATATGGATTAAAAAGATTTATAAATAGTTGGAATAATTCTATAAATGGACTTAAATATGCGTATACTCATGAACAGAGTTTATTACTGCATATATTCTTTAGTGTTATAGCAATAACAAGTGGAATAGTTTTCAAAATAACGGGGACACAGTGGATATTATTATTCCTAGTAATGGTTGTTGTAATAGTAACAGAATTACTAAATACAGCGATAGAGGCAACTGTAGATTTAATAACAGAAGAATATCACCCACTAGCTAAGGTCGCAAAAGATTGTGGTTCCGCAGCAGCTTTTGTTGCGGGTTTACTTGCAACTATAGTAGGAGCATACGTTTTCTTACCTCAAATAATAAAGTTGTTATTAGGAGTTTAATATGATAGAAGAATTAAAAGAGTTATTAAACAATTCAAAAAGTAAGTACTATAATTTTAATGTATCTGCAATACTTATTACCAATGATGATAATAAGTTTTATGGCGTAAATGTTGAAACATCATCTCCACAAGCGGGTATATGTGCTGAAAGAAATGCTTTATATAGTGCGATTAGTCATGGATATAATAAAGATGATTTTAAAGAGTTGCATATAATGGCATCAAAGCCCGTAACACCTTGTTTCGTATGTAGAGCGTCTTTAGTGGATTACTTAAAATTAGATACTAAAATATATGTATATTCTATGGATAGTTTATATAAAATGTACACCTTAGAAGAACTAGTACCACATGCATTTTCAGAGGAATCATTATGAAATATGGTTTAGTAAGCATAATCGGTAGACCAAATGTAGGTAAATCCACATTAATAAACTCATTATTAAATAAAAAAGTATCTATAATTTCAGATAAACCTCAAACAACTAGAAATAATATAGAAGGCATATATAAAGATGAAACTCATGAAATAGTATTTGTAGATACTCCGGGTATTCATAAACCAAAACATAAACTTGGAAACATACTAAATTCAAAAGCATATATGTCCATGGATGAAGTAGATTTATTAATATTAGTAGTAGATGCATCTGAGGGAATAGGTAAGGGAGATAAATACTTAATTAGTAGACTAGGAGAAATACCTACTGTATTAGTACTAAATAAGATAGATAAAATAAAAAAAGATACTTTATTACCATTAATAGAAGAATATTCTAAGTTATATAATTTTAGTGAAGTGGTACCGATAAGTGCATATAACAAAGAAAATCTAGGTGAATTAATAAAAGTAATAAAGAAATATTCTAATAGTAAAGAACAAACCTATTACGAAGAATCAAATGAAGAATTCATGGTAGGGGAGTTAGTTAGAGAGAAAGTTTTAGAACTAACAAAAGATGAGGTTCCTCATACTGTAACTTGTTTAGTAGAATCTTTAAATGAAAAGAAGAATATAGTTAATATAGGAGTTTCAATTATAGTGGATAGAGAAAACCTAAAGAAGATAGTAATAGGTAAGGGTGGATCTATGGTAAAAGAAATTGGAATTAGAGCAAGAAAGAGTATAGAGGAATATTATAATAAACAAGTATATTTAGAATTAAACGTAAGAGTTATAAAAGACTGGAGAGATAAGGAAAAATATTTAATTGAACTTGGACTTAAGGAGAAATAATGCAAGAAACTGTAGAGGGTTTTATAATTAAAGAAAGAGATTATCTAGAGTCTAGTAAGATTCTAGATGTATTTACAAAAAAATATGGTATTATATCCGTAATTTCTAAAGGTTGTAAAAAACCAAAGAGTCCTCTTTGTAGTCTATCTTCAAAGATGACTTATGGAAGTTTAAATATATACTATAAAGAAGGAAAACTTTCTACACTAACAAATATAGATTTAATCGACAATCTAAATACAATAAAAAAAGATATAATGAAAATAAGTTATACTACTTATATTATGGAATTGATATTCCAAGTTGTAAAACAAGTAGAGATGTATGAAGAAATATATGATTTATTCATATCTACAATATTAAAAATAAATGAAAATTTAGATCCAATGGTACTTACCAACATATTAGAACTTAAATTATTAGATTTCTTAGGAGTGTCTCCAATATTAGATAGTTGTTCTATATGTGGTTCTAAAGATAATATAGTAACAATATCTTTAGAAAAACATGGATTAATGTGCAAAAATTGTAGAACTAGTGAACCACTATATTTATTAGAGTCTATTAAACATATGAGAATGTATTCATATTTAGATATATCTAAAATATCTAAAATTGAAGTAGATGATAAAATAAAACTAGAAATAGATAAATATTTAAATAATTATTATGAAAGATATACAGGACTATATTTGAATAGTAAAGATTTTATTAATAAATTAAAAAGTATGACGGAGGATTAATATGGAAGAAATGGTAAATTATTGTAAACAATATGGATTTATATTCCAAGGTAGTGAAATATACGATGGGCTCGCTAATACGTGGGATTATGGACCTTTAGGAACCAAATTAAAGAACAATATAAAAGATGCATGGAGAAAGAAATTCATTCAAGAAAGACCTAACTCTTATGAGATAGATGCTGGTATACTAATGCACCCTAGGGTATGGGAAGCATCTGGTCACGTATCTAGTTTTAGTGACCCTTTACTTGACTGTAAAGAGTGTAAAACTAGACATAGAGCAGATAATTTAATAAAAGACTTCGATGGGGATTCTAATCCTGATAATATGGATGAAAAGAGCATGCTAGAATATATAAAAGAAAAACATATTCCATGTCCTAAGTGTGGCAAACATAACTTTACAGATATTAGAAACTTTAACTTGATGTTCCAAACAAATAGAGGTGTTACTCAAGACTCAAAAAGTATAATATATTTAAGACCAGAAAATGCTCAAGGAGAGTATGTTAACTTCTTAAACGTTCAAAGGAGTATGCGTTCTAAGTTACCATTTAGTATAGGACAAATTGGAAAAGCATTTAGAAATGAAATAACACCAGGAAACTTTACTTTTAGAACTATAGAGTTTGAACAAATGGAATATCAAACATTCTGTAAAGAAGGAATAGATATGGAGTTATATGAATACTTTAAAGACTATGGAAAAAAATTCTACATGTCTTTAGGTATAAAAGAAGATAACTTAAGATATCACGACCACGATAAGTTAGCACACTATGCAAAAGCAGCATGTGATATAGAATATAAATTTCCTTTTGGATGGGGAGAAGTTAATGGTACTCACAATAGAACAGATTTTGATTTAACTAGACACCAAGAATATTCATATAAATCTATGGAATACTTAGATCCAGAAACAAATGAAAAATATATTCCATATATAGTAGAGTCTACTTATGGACTCGATAGAACTATTCTGGCAGTGTTATTTGAGGCATATACTAAAGAGACTTTAGAAAATGGTGAGACAAGAGAGGTATTAAAACTAATACCATATCTAGCACCTTACAAAATAGCAGTTCTTCCTTTAATGAAGAAGAATCATACAGAAAAAGCGTTAGAACTTTATACAGAATTATCAAAAAGTTTCAGTACAACATATGACGAATCATCTAACATAGGTAAAAGATATAGAAGACAAGATGCAATAGGAACACCCTTTTGTATAACAATAGATGATGAAACATTGAATAATAATACAGTAACAATTAGAAATAGAGATACCATGAAACAAGATATAATATCTATAGATGAAATAGAAAATTATATAAATAAAGAATTAATATACTAAAATTAAAAGATTGAGCAATCAATCTTTTT
>CAZJQU010000034.1:0-6752 GCA_964548645.1 uncultured Muribaculaceae bacterium | reverse complement strand
ATAAAAATAGTTATTTACTATTTTTATAAAACATTTGCCCATCAATATTTATTGTGCCATTTGGTTGTGGTATTGTTGGAGCAGTGTTAACTTTTACTGAATTGATATCTAAACTCGACTTTGGAGTAACATCTATTGAATAATCTTCATACTTTCCTTGACCCTGCATAATAATATAGTATTCTTTAGCTCTTTCATTTACTATTACGTATGATTTAGTAGGATTATATTCAAATGAAGTATATCCTAAATCTACTAAGGAAAAATAACTATTATTTCTATCTAATTTAACTCTGTTATTTTTTACACTGTTTTCAAAGTCATTTAATACTTCTGCTGCTAGAGTGTAAACATATTGTTTCTTTTCTGATTGTGACATTTCTGAGTTGAAGAATACTCCGTTATTTTTAGTGTAATCGTATGCTACAAACATCATAAGTACTAGTAATACCATTACTATGGCGCTTGCAAACATATTTTTATTAGAGTATCCATCATTTTTTACAATTACTTCTTTATATACGACTTTTTCTGGTTGTGGTTGAATTTGATCAACTTTATTTAATAATATTCCACAACTTAAACATATGTAGGCATCTTTATCTACTATGCTCATACAGTTAGGACATATTGCTTGTCTTTCTTTGGGTATCTCTTGTTTTTGTTCTACAACTTGTACAGTTGGTGTAAATTCATCGTATTGATATTGCTCAGAAGGTGCAACATATATTGGTTCTTGTCTCTCTACTCTTTCTTGTACTACTTTTTCTTTAGGTTTTTTAAATAATATAAACTCTATTACCTTTATTAATATAAATATTCCAAGAGATATTAATCCAATTGTCAAATACATGCTGACATTAGTTTTTACTCTTTGATCTAACACTTCCCAAGTTGCTCTATATCTAAACATGGCATAGCCATATAGAATAAGGGCTCCTATAGCTACAGACTGAAATAAAATTGTCAACCATTTTAATATATTTCTTGTCATAGTTCCCTCTTTCTGACTGTATTATACATAAATCTATGATTTTGTCAACTTTTGTCTAGAAAAATTTTTATAGGTTCATAAGATTTTCTATACTCGTTTATTATACCATATTTTTTTATGCTATCCAAATGTTTTTTTGTAGGATATCCCTTGTTATTCTTGTAATCATACATAGGATACAACCTATCTAATTCGTACATTATTTTATCTCTAGTTACTTTAGCTATAATAGATGCTGCAGCAATTGATTTTGATTTAGAATCTCCTTTTATAATTGATGTTGTAGGTATATCTATATTTAATTTAACTGCATCTATTAAAACGTGTTCTATACTTACTTTTCTTAAACATTCATTAATTGCTAAAATCATTGATTCTTTAGTAGCTTCTAATATATTTATTTCATCTATTCTATCATTATCAATTATTCCTATACCTATTCCAAGTGCATCTTTATATATTATTTCAAATAATTCATCTCGTTTTTTTTCTGTTAATTTTTTAGAATCATTTAATCCTTCTAAGGTGTAATCTTTTGGTAGAACTACACATGCACTTACAACAGGACCAACTAAAGGTCCTCTTCCTGCTTCATCCACTCCAGCAATAAGTAATATATTATCTTTGTTTAATTCTTTTTCATATATATCCATAATTACTCCTAGTAATATTATAACAAAAAAAGACTATAGTTTAGTCCTTTTTAAAGTATATTCATCTTTATATTTTGATAATGTATTATTAAAATGATTTTGTTCATATTCATCCATATAGACTTTTAATTCTTCTATGTATCCCATAGAACCGTTTTTTCTATCGTATCTTTCACAAAAATCATAAACTAACATCTGAGCTCTAATAGTATTATCTATCAATATATCGTCATCTAAAAGTAGGTCTAAGGTAAGAGTATTTATAAAGTGATAGTTTAAAGTATTTGTAACGATAATTTTATTGTCTGTATTATTAGAAGAGTTTATCTCTAAAAATGTTTTTTCTTTAGGACTCAGTGTGTCATTTAATTCTTGTGTGTCATTTAAAGAACCGTTATATTTTGTTTTATACCATTCTTTTACTTTTTCTGATAATGAAAATAATTCTTCTTTTGTGTATAAATCATATCCTAAACTTGAATAACGATCGTAAATTGTACTGAATTCTTCAATTTTATAATAATATAAATTGTTTAATTCCTCAAAAAAAAATTCATAACCCCTCCTTGATAACAAATTTATTATATAGTTTATAAAATATATGTCAACAAAAATATGATATACTTTTATTGGTGATTTATGTTATCGATTGAAAATAATTCAAATATAATAATAATTAAAAAATCTAAGTTTATTGTAAATACATTTAGAGTTTTTAGTGAGGATGAAGCGTTAGAACATATAAATAATATTAAAGATAAATATAAAGATGCTTCACATAACTGTTATGGTTACATAATAGATAATAAAAAAAGGTATAGTGATGATGGAGAACCTAGTGGTACTGCAGGTATACCTATATTAAGCATCTTAGAAAAGAATAATTTAAAATATTCATTAGTTATAGTAACTAGATACTTTGGAGGTATTAAGTTAGGTTCTAACGGTCTTATTAGAGCATACTCAAAATCGACAAAGGATTCATTAATGTTTAAAGAGTTAATTGAAGGAAAAAATATAGAGATAGAGTTTGATTATAAAGATGAAAAATATATTAATAACATAATAAAAAAAGAAAACATATTAGAGTCTTCTTTCAATGAAACAATTACTTATAATTGTAATGTATCAAATGAGGATTTAGAAAAGTTAAGTAATTATAAAATAATAAAAGATGTTTTTTTATAATACTTTATGTATTCTTTTTTCCTCTGGGATGGAAATCATCATAGTTTTTTCTTATTAAATCTGTTCTAACGTGAGTGTATATTTGAGTTGTAGATATATTTTCGTGTCCTAATAGTTCTTGTATTATTCTTAAATCAGCACCATTTTCAAGTATATGGGTTGCAAAAGAATGTCTAAGTATATGGGGATGAATATTTTTTGTGATCCCTTTTTCTTTTGCAATGCTCTTTATTATTTTAAAGAAGCCTACCCTACTTAGTCCTTTACCATGATTGTTTAGAAATAAACTATCGGTTAAATAACCTTTTAGCATACCATTTCTATATACTTCTTTATATTCTTTAACAAAATCTAAAGCATAATCTACTACAGGTACTATTCTTTCTTTAGATCCTTTTCCAAAACATTTTAAAGTTGCATTTTCAAAATCTATATCATTTATATTTAAATTTATTAATTCTGTTACTCTTAAACCAGTAGCGTACATTAATTCTAACATTGCTTTATTTCTTGTTGAAAATGCATCTACTGCTTCTATATCTAATAAATTTTCAACCTCTTCTTTCGTTAGAACATCAGGTAATCTTTTAGATGATTGAGGTCTTACTATAGATTCAGATGGGTCTCCAATATCTTCATATACTCTAGATACGTATTTATGAAATCCTTTAATACTTACTATATTTCTTGATATTGTAGAACTCTTAACACCACTTTTAAATAGATGTTCTATATAATTTTCTATATCTTTTTTTGAAATTGTTTCTTTATTTATATAATTAAAATACTTATCCAAATCATTCTCATATGAATAGCAAGTATTATCAGATAATCTCTTTTCTATTTTTATATAATCTAAAAATTCTTTTAAGTATTTTTTCATATCTCTCCTATAATTATTATACCATTTTTTATTTTTAATGTATAATTAGGGTGGTGGTATTTATGAATGAACCTTTATCATATAAATTAAGACCAAAATCGTTAAAAGAAGTTATTGGTCAAAAACATTTAGTATCTAAAGATAAAGTCTTATATAATATGGTTAAAAATAAGAAAGTTTTTTCATGTATATTATATGGAAAACCAGGTATTGGTAAGACAACTATTGCTAGTGCGATTACTACAGAATTAAATTTAAAAACAAGAAATTTAAATGCAGTAATTAATAATAAAAAAGATTTTGATATAGTAATAGAAGAAGCAAAAATGTATAGTGGAATTATTTTAGTTATTGATGAAATACATAGAATGAATAAAGATAAACAAGATCTATTATTACCTTATATTGAGTCTGGATTAATAACTATAATTGGTCTTACCGCATCTAATCCATATCATACTATAAACCCAGCAATAAGAAGTAGATGTCAATTGTTTGAATTAAAAGAACTAACAGAAGACGATATAAAAGATGGAATAAAGTACGCGATAAAAAGTGAATATTTAGATTCTATAAAAATAGATAATGAATCTATTAAATATATTGCTAAATTATCTAATGGAGATTTAAGATATGCATATAATCTATTAGAACTAGCATATTATGGAACTACAGATAAAGTGGTTAATTTAGAAGTATTAAAGAATATTGATAATAAACCAGTATTCTTAAACGATAAGAATGAAGATGGTTATTACGACCTATTAAGTGCATTTCAAAAGAGTATTAGAGGGTCTGATGTAGATGCATCACTTCATTACCTTGGAAGGTTAATAGAAGGTGGTGACTTTGATTCTATATATAGAAGGATGACTGTAATAAGTTATGAAGATATTGGACTTGCTAATCCAGGAATGGGACCTAAAGTAATCGCGTGTATAAGTGCATGTGAAAGACTAGGAATGCCAGAGTTAGTTATTCCTCTTGCAGTAACAGTAATAGAACTAGCACTATCTCCTAAGTCAAATAGTGCATATCTAGCAATATCGAGTGTTTTAAAAGATATAGAAGAAGGTAATATTGGTAATATTCCAAAACATATAAATAGTTCAGCATTTGGTTATAAATATCCACACGATTATCCAAATGCTCATGTAGAACAACAATATTTACCAGATAAACTTAAAGATAAAACATATTATATACCAAAAACTAATAGTAAGTATGAACAAGCATTAAAGCAAATGTATGACAAATATAAAAAGCGATAGTTATCGCTTTTTTGTTACTTTTTTACTCATTAAATCGAGTGCAAAGTCTTTTATATATGGATAATTAGAATACGTTGGTGATAATTCTAATCCTTCAAATAAAGTTTGTGTTTTAGAATCATCCAAACATATATATTTATTATCTTTAATTAAGTCTAAATAATTATCTAAGTATTTAAGCTCTTCACTATTTTTAAGTTTTTCTTTGTTTTCTAAAGTTGTTATTATATCAAAGTTATAACCATATCTTCTAATAATCGTAGGAGGTTCTAAACCATTACCTCCATAATAGTAATCATCAGAATCACTTTCTTTTATTCTTATTAAATGATACTCTTCACCTTCTACATTAGAAATATGTTCTATCAATAATGGTACTATAAATTCACTATCGAATGTAGATAATTCTAATACCTCATTATAGTTCCTTTTTATATCAATACGATTCTCTTCTAATTCTTCTCTTAAAAGTGATATCTTCTTCCAATAATCTCTTCTTTCTTTTGAAAATAGACGAGTTTTTTTAGCACCTTTTATATATTTTTCTATCGACTTTGATAGTTCCTTTGCCTTATTTAAGTTACTCCGATATTCCTCAATCAACTCCATGAAACCTCCATAATTAATATTATATTATTATTTTAAATTTTTTCAATTTAACAAAAATCTACTAAAATCTACATTTTTATAATATCTCTTATAACATAGCTAGCAAGAAGTATTCCAGCACTAAGAGGAACTAAACTATTAGATCCTACAGGATTACTTATATTAAGAGGTGTTTCAGTAGAACATACTACCGTTACATGCTTAATACCTATATCATTTAATTTTCTTCTCATTATTTTAGCTAAAGGATCATAAGATGTCTTACTTATATCCATTATATTTAACTTAGATGGATCAAATTTATTTGCGGCACCCATAGAACTTATTATCTTAATATTTCTATTAATACATTCTTTTATAAGTGATACTTTAGTATCGATAGTATCACATGCATCTATAACATAATCTATATCATATTTAAATAATTCATCCATATTAGAACTATCTAAAAATATATTTAATTTTATTACATTACAATCTGGATTGATTAGTTTAATTCTAGACTCTGCCGCATCTACTTTAGGTATACCTATATTATTAGTTAAAGATATAATTTGTCTATTTAAATTAGTAACATCTACTAAGTCTTTATCCACTATTATTATATTATTAATACCACTTCTAACTATAGATTCTAATGAAGCACCCCCTACTCCACCTACTCCTATAATAGCAACCCTAGCATTCTTTAGTTTTTCTATATCATTACCTACCATTAATTCTAATCTGTTTAACCACATAAATTACCTCAAAAAAATCCCATAGAAGCGAGAATCAATTGCGATAAACCCCTGCTTATTACAGGTGGGCACCCCGATATAACTATTAGGATTCCTACACCTTTCGGGCAGGCTTTCATAAACACAGGTTATATCTTATGGCTCCCTAATTATCGACTTAGTCGGATTTATGATTGACCCTCGTACAATCTACAGGACAAATATATTATATCATTATAACTTTAAATAATCTAGTTTACATATTTTGTAGTTCTTCATTAAGTAAACCATTTAAACTATCATTTTCCATATATTCATTGTATTTATTTAGATACATTAAATATCTTTCATTATCAATATTTAAACCATCATTATGCTCAAATGCCATAAGAGCAATAGTTAAATCTTTATAACTATACTCCTTTAAATTAGATA
>CAZJQU010000033.1:0-6824 GCA_964548645.1 uncultured Muribaculaceae bacterium | reverse complement strand
GTAAATATATGTACAATAAATTAAGTTATAAAAGAACTACATAAGTTTTTTTAATTGATTTTATAGACATAAAATGATATTATCTATACTAGGAGAGTATATGGAATACTTTGAATTTTTAAATGAATTTTTAAACGAAAATAGTATCGATTCAACCTCTATTCCTATTGTAATAGAGTTACTTGAAATATCTAGAGATATTGCTTTTCTACTTGCAGATAATTCTAATATAAAAGAATCTTATCTTAAAGATAACTATAAAGAGCTTAGAAACACATTTATAAAAACACAAATAGAAGAACTATCTAAGTCTATAAGTAATCTAAATAGTTTAAAGTCAGTAACCGAAGAAAACAATACTAAAATAGCAAACCTTTTAATAGAATCCAATGAAAAAGCATTAAGAACTTTAAATAATATACTAAGTTTTCCAAATACTACCAATGAATCGTTAGTGTTTAAACACGAAAACAATAGAAAAAGAATGCTTTTAAATTTAAATAAAGCAAGAGAACTAAAGGAAAATCTAAAAAGAAACAACAAAGCAAATCTACTACAAAACTTAAATAAATTAATATTAGATTTATTAAATACATATAGATTCGGACCAAATCCATCTTTAAACACCATAAAAGAACAAATAGAAAAAGAATATAATGTATTAGACATCGAATACTTAAAAAATATAAACGAATCTACAATAGAACAAATTATAAAAGATAAAGAGACAATAACTAATAAAGATGATGCTTTAAAGTATTTAAATAAACTATACAACTTAAATTCAAATCATCAAAAACCAATAATAAATGATTCTGAACTATTGAGAATAAGAGAATTAGAAGAGAGAATATACTCATTAAATTTAATGAATTATTTAGAAAAATCAGAAAATAACGAAGAGTTAAAAACATATAATGTTTTATTAAAAGGTCAATTAGAAGTATTATATTTAGAAGTAGACAGTAAAGAAAAAAGAGTAATATATTTAAATACTTTATCAAATATGCTAAATACTATAAACTCATTAAATGAAAAGTTAAAACCATTAAGAGTAAGTAATGGTATATTTGATTATAGTGTGGACTTTTTTGATAGTGTTAAGACAATAAAAACAGATGGTTCAAGAAAGTGGATAAGATATAAAAAAGGCACTATAAATAACTACTCATTAATTGAAAATAGAGAAGTAATAACTAGAGAATTAGACTATTGGAAAAAACAAATCAATTCGGGATTTGATAGATATGATAAAGGGGAGTTTTATAAACAAGTAGAAGAAACATTTAACTTTATAAAATTATATTATAAATATAGATCATATATAATGTATTTAGAAGTATCTAATAAACTATTTAATTTTAATGATTCCACTAAACTTATAAATAAAGATAAGAAAAAATTAGATGAATTAAGAGATTATTTAATGAATAAAGTAGCAGATTTTCGTATAAAAGGAATACCATACTATAAAAAAGAAATAGATCCAGAAAAGTACTTTTCAAAATATAGTTTATTAGAAAGAAAAGTAATAATGGCATCTATAATACCAAAAGATGGAATAGGAAGATGTATAGAGTCATATGAGATGTTAAAGATAATATATGGTGAGGAATATGTTAAAGATAACATTAATGCATTTGAAAAAGCAACCAAAAAGTAACAATATTCAACCATAAATTGATAGACTGACTTTTAACTTTACTATAAGATGAATAAAAAGGAGATATATGAAAAAAATAGTTATAGTATTACTGATGATTTTAACTTTGAATGTCAATGCTCTTAGTATAAACGATTATTCAAACGGTATAGATGGAAGAATAATACAAAAAAGTATACTCACAAAACTAGATCGAAAAGATACAGAAGACTCTTTAATTATTTCATCAAAAACAGGTATTTATATAAATAAAGGTAATGAATATAAATATATAAAAACAGATCCCTCTTTAGTGAGTGTAATAGTAGTAGATGATATAAATAATGATTCTGTAAAAGATATAGTATATGCTTTAAATTCAAAAGATGGAAACTACAATATCGTTGCTATTTCTGGAAAAGATGAATCAGTACTTTGGAAAAACACATTAACAGAAAAAACATTCGATTATAGTAGAGTTTTTAGTAGAACCAACATAGTAATCAGTAAAATTGAACAAGTAGATAAAAAAATCGTAGTGATAAGCGATTATTCTTTATATGTATTAGATATAAAAACAGGAAAACTATCTTATAAGTATAATGATAAAGATAATATTTGGGATGTTACTGAAATAAAAGATATAAATAACAATCTAAATAATGAAATAGCAATATCTAATCAACTTGGGGAAGTGAAAGTTATAGATAGTAAAACTGGTAAGATATTATGGAACCAAAAGATAATAGAAGACTTAACATTTAAATCTAAAAATCCAGTAACTAGAAATGTATGGCAAGTAGAATCTTATAAGGAAGACCTATATGCAGTAGGAGAAGATGGAACCCTATATAAATTAGATCATAAAACAGGTAAAATAAAAGATAAATTAATACTAGATACAGTAGAAATAAAAGACTTAGAAGAATACTATACTAGTCATATGAAATATGGTGTAAAAAACTTATATCCTACAAATAAGACTTCAGAATTTTATAAAAATTATGAGGCATTCTTTTATGAAGATCATATTTTAGTAAGTAGCTATTTAAATGCATTAGATAGAAACACAAATATAAATAAAAAACAAAAACCCAAAGTATATAAGATAAAAGACTTTAAAGTAGTAAACGATATAGAAGTAAATATATCTTTATTCAATGTTGAACCAATAGAACTAGACAATCATTTATATGTGCCGGTAGAAATTAAAGATGAAAATTTAATAATAAATAAATATGACTATGAAACTAAGAAAGTAGAACCAATTAAACTATATATATCAAATTATTTTAAGTTAGATAAAAAAGATAATATATATATAAACAAAATAAAAGATAATATATTATTAGAGCAACTTAATAATTCTAGTTTAATACTAAATAAAGATTTTAAATCTATAACAAAAAATAACAATAGTTACTCTATTGCGAACATTATAAGAAGTAATAACGATGAGTTAATAGTTAGTTATAAATCCAATGATATAGTTCATAAAATAGAGTATTACGATGACTTAAATAAAGAATCTCCAACTTGGGAATATAATATTACAAAAGATTTTAAAAACAATGGATTATTTTCAATATCTATGGAACAAGATTATAACAAAGATGGTAAAAAAGATATTACGGCATTAATAAATAAAGTAGACGATAAAAATAGAACAATATCTACATACTTTCTAATATTAAACTCAAAAGATGGAAGTGTAATAAAATTTAAAAATATTCACACCGGTTACTATATAGAAAATGGTAAAAGAGTAGATACATATTTAACCGGAAATAATCTAATACCTATAAAAGACATCAATAGAGATGGTATATCTGAATTAATAGTAGATAGTACTATTATTAATGGAAATAATATATCTGTACTTGGAGTGTTCGATATATCAGTAAATACTTCATCATCTAAAGTGCTTAGTGTAGGTGATATAAATAATGACTCCATAACAGATATTGTAGTTATAGAATCAGAAAAAGCAACCATTTATCAATCCTCAATAATAGGTAACAATATAAACTATAGTAAGACAAATAAAGTAATAAAATATCCTAAAAACGTCTCAAATGAAGAGGGTGCAATATCTATACCTGATTTAAATAAAGATGGAATAAAAGAGTTAGTGTTTAATGATAGAGATAATAACAAAAAACAAGTATTTAAAGTCTATTCTGGTAAAGATTTATCACTTTTATTTACTATAACCGATAATTATATATTTCAGGGTTCTCAATATGCATTCTTAAATGACGATATAAATAATGATGGTTATAATGATTTTTATTCAGTTGCTATGGGAAGTATTTATAAATTCTTAAGTGGTAAAGATGGAACTCTTCTTTATGAAATAAACTTATATCCAGAAAATGAACAGTGGTACGATAAATTTCCCACTGATTTTGATCAAAGTAATATTATATTACCCTTTATATACTCAGAGGTAGAATCTTCTGCTACAGTTGGAATCGATATAAATAACGATTCAAAAAAAGAAATATTTATAATAAAAGAAGAATATTATCCTAAAGTGAAACTAGTAATAGATGCATACGATATAAATAACAAGAATAAAAAACCTATTAGAACTTTAGATATATATTTTGAACAAAATAACTACTATGGAACTGATGTATATGTTGATACCGAATACTCAAAAAGTATAACAGAAGTAGTAAATGGAGAGAATTTATTTACTATAAAATCTCCTGGATATAAAAACACTATAATATATGATGCCCTTAATAATAAAGTATTATCCGAAATAAATACAAAGTTAATTAAGTCTATAAAAACATCCGCAAATAATATATTTGGAGTTACATTAAAGAATAACCCAATATATATAAACTTCGATAATGACTTTACAATCACCAATTTAAGTAAAGACAAATCACCATTAAGTTTAAAACTAAATGATACACCAAATAATGATTTAAGAGTAGTAAAAATCTACAATAAAGGTGATTTGATAGATACTAAGTATAGTGATAAATTTGATTTAAAACTAAAAAGAGGAACTCAAAATTTAACATTCAAATCTTATGATATATGGGGAAAAACTCAAAACTACAATTTAAATATAACTATAAATAAATTTAATCCATATCTAATAGTAAGTAGTGTATTATCTATATTATTTATAATACTTATAATATACCTATCTATAGGTTATAAATTAAAAAGAAAAAGTCGTATTAGGAGGATTCATGAGTAATATTATAGAAACAAAAAATCTAACTAAACGATTTGGAGACCTAATCGCAGTAAATGACTTAACCATCTCGTTAGAACCTGGTAAAATATATGGATTCTTAGGTCCTAATGGTGCTGGAAAAACTACAACTATGTCTATGATATCTGATTTAATAGTTCCAACTAGTGGAGAAGCATACGTTTTAGGACACAAAGCAGGCACAAAAGAAGCAAAAAAACTAATTGGATACTCTCCAGAATACCCATCATTTTATACAGATATAAATTGTATAGATTATCTTATATATATGGGCGAACTAGGAGGTCTAACTTATGATGAAGCATTAAAAAAATCATTAGAACTTATAGATTACATGAATCTAAAAGATTCAACATATAAAAAAGTATCCAAATTTTCTACAGGTATGAAGAAAAAAGTTGGTTTAGCACAAGCCATGATACATAATCCAAAAGTTTTACTTTTAGATGAACCTACAGCAAACCTAGATCCAACATCTAGAATGGATATAATAAATTCATTAAAAAAACTAGTAAAAGAAAAGAACTTAACCCTAGTTATAAGCTCACACGTTCTTACAGAACTAGAACTTATAATAACAGATGTAATAATGATTAACTCTGGCAAGTTAGTATTCTTTGGACCATTAGAGAGTGCTAAAAAACTGTTAAATAATGACCTACTAGTATTATCTACATCTAATAATACCGAGATAATAAATAAACTTAATAAAGAACACATATCCAATATAGAAGAAGATAAAGATAAATTAAATATATCTACATCTAATATAGCAGAAACAAAAAGACAAATAATTAAGTTAGCATATGAAAACAATATAGATATAAACACGCTTATGGACGCTAATGTATCTTTAGAAGAAGTTTACTCTAAAATATTGACTAATAAAGTAGGTGATAAAGAGTGAAAGTAATATTTAATAAAACCTTAAGAAACATGTATAAACCGGTAATATTAGGACTATACTTTGGTGTTATAATATTTTTTACTTTAATATTTGTACTTACTACAAGAAGCAATAATACATTAAGTATACTAGAACAAATAGAGACAATAAAAACAACATATACATCATTTAACTTTATATATCTATCAGGAATTGGTTTAATATTTCTAATGATGGTGTTTGGAGTAGATATATTTGCAACTGAAGAGTATGAAGGAACAATGAGAATATTAGTGGCAAAACCAGTATCAAGAAGGTCTATAGTAATTGGTAAAGTACTTGGATTATTAATTGGAACATTTATATACTACATATCATCATTAATAATATCTATAACTTTATATTCGCTTTTACTTAGATTAGATAAAGATGTATTTATTGGTGTAATGAGTATAATACCTAGTTTTATAGTATTCTCAATATTTATGATATTTATATTTACATCTATCGCATCATTATTATCATCATTATTTAGAAAAAAAACACCAGCAATAGTAGTATTCGTAGTATTAGTAATAATAATATATGGTTTAATACCGATATCTAGAAATATCCTAATGGAAAGAGGTATATATCAAGATTTAAAATTACAATATTTAGATACTAATTCACATTTTGGTAATATTTATATGTCCTTAGTAGAGCAAGGCAAAGAGGATAATGAATTATACTCACAAACCATAATAATGTTTACAGGAAGATATAGAATGGATAATAGAGATCCAGATATAGAAGAACAAGGAAACTTCATAAAAATGCAAAAGAGCAACCTAGTAAATGTACCTTTGGTAACAATAATATATACATCTATATCTTTAGTATTATTCTATATTTCATACAATATAATGACTAAAAAAGATATAACATGATTGACTTTTAAAAACTAACCATGTTATAATCTTCTTGCTTGGGGAATTAGCTCAGCTGGCTAGAGCACCTGCCTTGCACGCAGGGGGTCAAGGGTTCGAATCCCTCATTCTCCACCATAAGTATAT
>CAZJQU010000032.1:0-6899 GCA_964548645.1 uncultured Muribaculaceae bacterium | reverse complement strand
TTAAATGGTGCAATCGCAACATATGCATATGATGATGAAAAAAGTTTTAACTTAATAAGAGCAATATTAGATGAGGATAGAAATAGGGTTCTATTTATAAATTTTAATACGGAAGACTTTAGTAGACTTTATGATTCTAGTAAAACAAAAACAATAGTAAATTTTGAAAATATGACAGTAGATATGAACGGACAAACATCTACATTTATTGATCCATTTAGAGATTATAAAGAAAGAAAATTCGTTTTAGACTCAATTGGAGAATATAATGAAAGTGTCTATGGAACTATAGGTATTGGATTTTCACAATTCCCATCCAGTCTATATAACCAATATGGTTATAGAAGTCCTAAGGAAATGTTTGAAATATTTAATAACAACAATATAGAATATGTAAAAACAACATTTAATCATATAATAGCTACCAATCCTTATGTTGGAGAGATAATGACCACGATAGACACACCAGAGGGTTCAAAATATACGGTTGCTAGTGGAGACACTATTGATTCTATTGCAAATAAACTTGGAGTCCCTAGCTCGGATTTACTGGCTGACGGAGAGAGTCCTAATAATATAATCTCTGGAAAGAAAATAAGAATATCCAATAAAGCAGCAATAACTGGTGTTTTAAAAGCGGCATATTCAAAGATATCAGAAGACAGCCCCGTAAATAGATTTATGAATGATTCCTCGTATGTTAGACGAGTTATTGGAAACTATGAAAGATTCAGTTCAAATCCAACTTCTACTGCCGAAAACTTTATAAATGAATGTTTGATAGTACCTAAACCAGATTGGGAAGATTGTATTACATGGGAAAATAATGGTGCATGTAAAAAGAATTTACAAACGCATTCTGCTTTAGCCAATTACTACTTAAAAGCAGCACCTACTGTGGCTGGTAAAAGAGTACTTGCATATGGATTATCTTTATGGGGTAAGGTAAGATACTGTGGAGCATGTAATTTAGATAATGCAGAATGTAACTTTATAAACCCTATTACAGGAAAAATAGGAAAAGATGCTCATAAATATAGTTATTCAGGAATAAGGTGTTCTCCGTGGGCTAGGTCTTGGGGAAAACAAGGATTTAATCCAAAATGGAAAGAGTTACATACATACTCTTTCCCAGGTGTTCCATATTATAAGAATGCACAAGATTTAGAGAATAATGTTGTAAGTTATAAATCTGGTGGTGGAACTTTTACTGCTGGATTAGCGGGTTTAGACTGTGATGGTTACGTTAACTGGACATTAAATCATGCTTTCCAAGAGTTTGAAAACAATGCATTTCCTGTAATGAGTACAGTTTGCAACGGAGAAACAAAATACACATTTGCAACACAATTTTCAAATGTTCCAGACTTTAAAGATTTTGCTACTAGTATAGTTCCACTTTTAAAGCCAGGTGATGTTATATGTAACTCTACAAGTGCAAAATTTGGAACAGCAGCACAAACAGCTGATCCCACTTGGAACTATGCCGGTGGGTCAAGACACGTAATGTTTTTCTTAGGATTCCAAGATGCAAATGGAAATATGACTGTAGACTCTGGAGACTTTGTGTATGTTCTACACTCGTCTTTATATGGAGTAAGAGTAGATAAAATACAAGCTACTAGTAAGGATTGGTTGCAATATAGTTCATTTGCAACTTATAAATAGGTGAATATATGAAAAAAATACTTATTATTTTGATTTCAATCTTTACTTTATCGGGATGTACAGTTTATTATGACTTAAATATAGATGAGAATTTAATAATTACTGAAAATATAAAATATATTGAACCAAACTTAACTTTTAGTGAAGATTCAAATATGCAAAAAGAAGATTATCTTGAATTATTAAATAACATAAAAGAGAGTGCAAGAGAGAATAATTATGAATTTATAGATAAAACTGTAGGAAACAACGTAAATATAAATTTAATTAAAAAAACACCATTTCAAAACTTAAAAGATCCATTCTTCTTAAAGGGAAAATATGAAAACTTTAATACGACATGTACTGAAAAATTTTGTTCACTAACGGCATCCGTAATAGAGAACACTATCATAGGTGATGGAGATATTTTATATTTTAATATTGGAATATCTCTTCCCTATGAAGTTATAAAAAATAATGCCTCATTTTATGATGAGAAGAATAATGTATACTACTGGTATCATTCTCCTATCGATGAGCAAAAAAATATAGAGATAGTTTTTAAAAATGGAGGAGAAAACATCATAAAAGCAAACGCAAGAAAAACAAAGACAAATTTAATAATTTGGGTTATAATAGGTTTATTAATTACAACAGGTATAGGAGCTATAGGCTATAAAATTTATAAGTCAAACAAAGCAAGTTTATAAGGAGAAACATGAAATTAAAATTTGAAGCAACAGAAAAAGATATTGTAAAATATGTTATAGTAGCGCTGTTATTTTTATATGTAGTTGCTATTATTGTTTTAAATTTGCACTCATTTGCTAATTATGAGATGTTTCATGGTTTCAATCCAATACCTGCATTTTTTCCAAATTTAATAGTATATACCCTAGTATTTTACTTTTCTGGATTAGTAATGGTTGCAATGATGGTTACATCACATTTTTATGAAAGAAAAAAAGGATTCGGTTTTAAAAAATTAGATAAGAAAAACGATGGATATGAAACTTGGGCAAAAGAAAAAGAAATAAAAGAAGCAATTGGTATGAAAAAAATCAATCCTTCTGATAAAAATTATAATGGTGGTGGAGTTCCTTTAATAGAAAAAGAAGATGAACTTTGGGTAGATGACGGAGAGTCACACTCGCTTATAGTAGGTGCTACAGGTTCTGGTAAAACATCTTGTATGGTTCAACCCCTTGTGAATATACTTGCAAAAAATGGTGAATCTATGATAATAACAGATCCTAAAGGTGAAATATACAGAAAAAACTATGAATATTTAAAAGCTCAAGATTATAATATAGTAGTACTTAACTTTAGAGAACCACAAAGAGGTAATGCTTGGAATCCACTAACGTTACCATATGACTTATATAAATCTGGTAACAGTGACAAAAGTAATGAATTACTTAGAGACCTTGCAATAAATATATTGAGTGATGAAAAAACAGATGATCCGTTTTGGCAAAATACAGCAGCAGACTTTTTTACTGGTCTTGCTCAAGGATTATTTCAAGACGTAACAGATACACACCAAATAAACTTAAACTCGATAATTCTAATGCTTACTGTCGGAGAAAAAAGACTTGGAGCTTCAACATATATGAAAGAATATTTTTCTACGAAAGATGAGAAAAACCCTGCATATATAAATGCATCGGGTACAGTAAATGCTCCAAATGAAACACAAGGTGGTATAATTTCTGTTTTTAGACAAAAAGTAAACATATTTGCAATGGCTGAAAACTTGTCTGAAATGCTATCTTATAGCAATTTTGATATTATGGATATAGGAAGAAAGAAGACAGCGGTATTCTTGGTAATACAAGATGAAAAGAAAACATACCATGCCCTTGCTACTATATTTATTAAACAGTGTTATGAATCTTTAATAGATGTTGCACAAAAGAATTCTGATGGAAGATTAAAGGTAAGAACAAACTTTATACTAGATGAATTTGCCAACCTTCCAGCACTAAAAGACGTAACAACCATGATAACAGCAGCTAGATCTCGTCAAATAAGATTCAATTTAATAATTCAAAACTTTGCACAATTAAACCAAGTTTATGGAGCAGAAGAAGCAGAAACAATAAAAGGAAACTGTGCAAACACAATATATTTATTAAGTAGTGAATTAAAGTCATTAGAGGAAATAAGTAAACTTGCCGGAGAAAGAAAAATAAAGAGTAAAGATAAAGAAGAAGTTAGACCTTTAATAACTGTAGCAGAACTTCAAAGATTAAAGTTTAAAGATGCAATAATATTAAAACACCGTAACTCACCTTTTAAAACATCCTTAAAATTTTCAAGTGAAATAAACTGGAAATTACCTAATTATCCAGAAGGAATATTTCCAGAAAGGATAAAAAAGGAAGTTCAATATTTTGATTTAAAATCTTTTGTTGAGGAAAATAGACAAAATAAATTACAAGAAACTCAAAGTCAATTTAAAGCTCCTCCAAGGATGCCTATGGGAGAGGATTTATTTAAAAACAATCCTTATATAAGTGAGAGACCTCCAATTCCTGGATTATCACATCAACCGAAAGAAGAATCTTATGATATAGATGATTTAATAAAGAAGATCGATTTAAAAATAGCGGAATTAGAAAAAGAAGAGGAATTAGAAAAACAAAAAGAAGCAAAAAAAGAAGCATTTGATGACGCTGTTGAATTGATTGTAAAACAAGAACCAAAAGAAGAAGTGATAAAAATACATACTAATATAGATGAAGTAATAGAAAAAATAAAGGAAGAAGACAACTCCGATGATCAATTCTTCGACGATTTCTTTTCAAATGAAGAATAGTGTACACAGTATACTATTTTTTAAATTAGTTTGATTTTATCAAGTAATAATTATATAATAATAAATAGATAGTAGGTGTTTATATGAATAAAAAAGCTTTTACAATGATAGAAGTTATTGCAATAATCGCACTTCTAGGAATTATTTTAGTAATTACCTTACCTAAGTTCTTTTCATCTAGAGATCAATCAAAAATACAGGAAAAAAATCGCTTAATTGAAATGATAGTAGGAGCAGGGAATTTATACTTAATAAACGAACAAAAAACACTTGGTAGCCAAGTTACAATATCAGAATTATGTGCAGATGATTATCTAAAATGTCCAATAAAAGATCCTATAACTGGAACAAATATGAATGGTTATGTAAAAAGTGGTACGGATGCAAATGGAATATTAAAATATACATATTATGATTAGGAGGAAATATGAATAAAAAAGGGTTTACCCTAATAGAGATATTAGCAGTACTAGTTATAGTATCAATATTAGTAATAATATCTATTCCAACTATATCTGATATGCTGGAAAATTCAAAAGAAAAATCTAGACAAGAAGTATTAGAAATGGTTAAAACTGCTGCTGAAATGTATGCAATAGATTATAAGGTTGGGTTAGCAGAACCAATTTATATTACAGAATTATGTAAGAATTATTTAAAATGTCCAATAAAAGATCCAATAACAGATGAGGAGATTACTGGATATTTATATAGTAGGATTGACAAATCAAATAATAATGCTAGAGTATTCGAACTTAAAACAGGAACACCTCTTAATTTAAATAATATACTTTTAGCGACCGTAGGTACAAAAGATATAGCAGTAAATAAATATGCAGGAAACGGTTTATATAAGTGGGGAGATAAGTATATATATAGGGGTGGATTGACAAGAAGTAACACAGCTGGATTATCTACAGAAACGGGTTATTTGACTGATACTATAAGTGGTACAGATGTCAGCAATTTTATACAAGTGCCATGGGAGACTTATGCAACTGGAGAAAACTGTGCCTCTGCAATTAATAAATGTTACAGAATTATTGGCATAAATAAGGACGGGAGCATTACGCTAATAAGAGACTTTGGTATATTTGATCAAATATTTGATGATACCCACAATACTGCTGCAAGCATAAATTATTCAAATCATGCTGAAAACTATGGTTATAATACTTTACTCGAAAATGTTCCAACCAAGGGATATCCTGCTGAATATAGACAGTTTAGTAAGATGTATCATTCAATATATGGAGTATCTGGATACGAAAAAGTTAACCTAAGAAGTTATAACACAATATTAGTCCCCATTGATGTATGTTTAAATGCAGTGAGTAGATATTCTGGAATTAACGCTACAGATTATGCCACAACTTCAAAAGTAACAGACAGCTGTAATGTTATTGGAAAACAAGACACACGTCCAGTTTTCCCTTTAAAAGAAAGATTAGTAAGAACTTTATACCCGGAAGAATATTTAAATGCATCGACAGAATCCACTTGTTATACAGACTATGATAATCAATATCAGTGTAGAAATCAAAATTATATTTTTGGAAACGATGTTTTTTGGAGTATAACGCCGAGTTTTAACACAACTTGGTCTGTTAGACTTTTTGCATATGGGGTGTCTGGTCATGGTTCTTCAAACAGTTCTTATAAATTTAGACCAGTAGTTACATTAAAAAAAGATTTAATAATAACGGGAGGAAGTGGAACTAGTACGTCACCTTATGTAATAGCAAATTAGGAGATATATGCAAGAATTATTTGACCAAATAGTAAATTTCTTTATAGATAACTTAAAAACCTTCGGACCATTATTTGGTGTTTTTATAATAATTTTAGAATCAATTTTACCAATACTTCCACTAGCAGTATTTCTATCTTTTAACTATATTGCTTTTGGTCCAGTATTAGGATTCATTGTAAATTGGATAGCAACTAGTTTGGGCTGTTTTCTATCTTACTTTGTATTTAAAAAAGGTTTTGGAGATAAATGGGATAAAGATGCTAGAAAAGATGGAAAGGTAAAAGAAATATTAAAGTATATAAAGAAATTATCCTTTCCTTCATTAGTTCTTTTAATGGCACTACCATTTACTCCTGCTTTTGCTGTTAATATTGCAGCAGGTTTATCTAATATGAATCCAAAAAAATTCATACCTGCAGTGTTAATTGCAAAACCATCTATAATCTTTTTTTGGAGTTATGTTGGTATGACTGTAATAAAAAGTGGCGGGGATATAAAAAAACTTATACAAATGGTATTACTTGTAGGACTCACATACTTAATATCTTTAATTATACAAAATAAAATAAAGGAGAAATAATATGGAATATATAATAATTGGTTTACTAGTACTTTTAGTAATCTTAGTAACTATAACTTTGTTTAAAAATATAAATGAAGGTTCTATTACAGAAA
>CAZJQU010000031.1:0-8022 GCA_964548645.1 uncultured Muribaculaceae bacterium | reverse complement strand
AAAGACAAAGAAAAAAGAAAAACTTTAAAAGAAGATTCTAACAAATCGAAAGAAAGTTCAGATAAAAAAAGAAAGAAACAAGAACAAAAACAAAAACGTTTAGAAGAAAGACTAAAGAAAAGAGAAACTAAGATAATAGCAAAAGCAGAACAACAAAAATCAAAAGAAAAGAAGTTAATAGAACGTATTGAAAAAGAAGATAGAATAAGAAGAGAAAAAGAAGAAGCTATACAAAGAAGAAGAGAAAATGCCGACAAAGTAAAACAGGCAAGACTAGAATCAAAAGCAAAAAAGAAGACAGAGGAAAAGTTAACCTTAGAACAAAAAATAAAAAGGTGGTATAAAAATTTATCCTTTGTAAAATATAGAGAAAATAAAGCAGAAATGGAACGTCAGGTTCTCCTTATAAATTTTGATGGAGAAGATGCCTTTCGTAGTGAACAGAAGATATACTATAAGTATATGGCTAAGAAATTAGAAACGGGAGAAGTTGAAAAGGGTATATTTCCAGCATTCTCTAAATTAGATGTTCACTCATTCTTACTTGCTGAGGGCTATGAAGTATATGAAATAACCCCTCAAAAAAATTATGGTAGGGGAATTCTCTCTAGATTATTAAAAGGAAAAATGAAAAGATCGGATTTAGTATTCTTTCTTACTCAACTATCCACATTTTTAAAGTCGGGGCTACCTTTATTGGATTCAATAAAAATTTTAGAAAAACAAACTAAAAAGAAGAATTATAAAAACCTTTATAAATCTGTTGCTTATGAACTTACTATGGGAGAAAATTTTAGTGAATCGTTAGAAAAACAAGGAGATTCTTTTCCTAAGTTATTGGTAAATATGATAAGGTCTGCTGAACTTGCAGGTAATTTACCAGAGATACTAGATGATATGGCAATTTATTATGATGAGATGGAAAAAACCAGAAAACAGATGAAGTCTGCTATGACCTATCCAATAGTAATATTTGTATTTGCAACAGTAGTAGTTATTTTTATAATGATATTTGTAATACCAGAATTTGTTGGAATATATTCAGACATGGAAACAACTTTACCTGCAATAACAACTGGAGTAATAAATATAAGTAATTTCTTACAGAAAAATATACTATACTTAGTAATTTTTATTATAGTAGTTGTAATAGTACTTAATACCATGTATAAGTCGGTTAAAGTTTTTAGAACTATGATTCAATGGATAATGATGCATGTTCCGATATTTGGTAATATAATTATATATAATGAGGTTACAATGTTTACAAAGACATTTGGATCACTTCTTAACCACAATGTATTTATAACAGAAAGTATGGAAGTATTGAGTAAGATTACAAGCAATGAGATTTATAAGATGCTTATATTTGATACCATTACAAACCTAGCAAAAGGAAGTCAAATATCTCAAGCATTTAAAAATCAATGGGCATTTCCTATAATAGCATATGAAATGTTACTTACTGGTGAAAGAACAGGGGAACTTGGAGACATGATGGTTAAAGTATCAAACTATTATCAAATGCAACATAAAAATGCAGTAACTCAAATAAAAACATTTATTGAACCAGTAATGATAGTATTATTAACTGTAATGGTTGGTATAATATTAATGTCGGTATTGCTTCCAATGTTCAATATGTACTCAGGCGTTTTAGGGGGATAATTATGTTAACAACTATATATTCATTATTTTTCTTTATATCAGGGACTATATTTGGATCGTTTTATAATGTGGTAGGATATAGAGTTCCACAAAAAAAATCGATAGTTTTTCCGCCTTCTCATTGTACAAGCTGTAACAATAGGTTAAAAACATTAGAATTAATACCTATATTCTCATATTTATTCTTGGGTGGAAAATGTAAAAACTGTAAATCAGAAGTAAGTATTATGTATCCATTTATGGAATTATTTACAGGATTATTATTCTTTTTATCTTATTTAGTTTTTGGTTTATCCTTAGAACTAATAATATCATTATTATTCGTATCATTATCCACAATAGTAATAGTTTCTGACTTAAGATATATGATAATACCAAATGAAATCATAATAATATTTTATATATTAATATTAGGAAGTAGATTAATATTAAATGGAACATACGATATAACAAATGTAATACTGGACTCTTTATTACCATTTTTATTCTTATATTTTATAAAAATATTTGGAGATAAACTATTTAAAAAAGAAACATTGGGTGGTGGAGATGTTAAGCTTATGCTAATAATAGGATTATTATTAGGGTGGGGGAATGGAATAATATCCATATTTATTGGTACTTTTATAGCGTTTCCTATTGCGATATACTATTATTTTAAAGATAAAGAACATATGCTTCCTTTTGGACCATATCTTTGCATAGGAGCACTACTAATTCATTATATTGGTATGAGTTCAATTGAAATAATTAGATTATTTTATTAATCTTATGGTATAATATATTTATTGTTAAATTAAAAACAAAAAAAGAAAATAGTAATAGACAAATTGTATTATAGAGAGTTAGTGTTTGGTGAAAACTAATATATGATAGTTTATGAATCTCCTCTTTTAGTGAAATGAAAACATTTCCGGTTATTCCGTTATAATAATAGAGTTAAATAAAGGATGGTACCGTGCATAAGCACTCCTTAACCATTCTTTTTATTTTTTAGGAGGAAATATGATAGATATTAAATTGATAAGGGAAAACAGTGAATTAGTAAAGGAAAACATTAAAAAGAAGTTTCAAGATGAAAAACTATATTTAGTAGATGAAGTAAAAGAATTAGATGAAAGTTTTAGAAAACATAAAGTAGAAGCAGATGAGCTAAGATCTGAGAGAAATCAATTAAGTGATAAAATTGGTATTTTAATGCGTGAAGGAAAAAAAGAAGAGGCTCTTAGTATTAAAGATAAGGTTACTAATATTAATGACAAACTTAATAAATTAGAGGTAGTAGAAGAAGATTTAAGAGTCAAAATAAACGATATAATGTTAGATATACCTCAAATTATAGATGATAGTGTTCCAATTGGAAAAGATAGTAGCGAAAACGTGGAAGTAAAAAGGTATGGTGAACCATTAGTTCCAAACTATGAAGTTCCATATCATGCTGATATACTCTATAATTTAGGAGGATTGGATAAGGAGAGTTCTGGAAGAACTAGTGGAACAGGGTTTTATTATTTAATGGGAGACGTCGCTAGACTTCACTCTGCAATGCTTAGTTACGCTAGAGATTTCATGATAGATAAGGGTTTTAAATACTGTATACCTCCATTTATGATAAGAAGTGATGTAGTAAAAGGGGTAATGAGTTTTGAAGAGATGAGTAATATGATGTATAAGATAGAAAATGAAGATTTATTTTTAATAGGAACTTCAGAACATTCTTTAATTGGCAAGTTTAAAGACCAAATAGTAAAAGAACAGGAATTACCTATAACTATGACATCTTATTCTCCTTGTTTTAGAAAAGAAGTAGGAGCACATGGTATAGAAGAAAGGGGTCTATATAGACTTCATCAATTTGAAAAACAAGAAATGATAGTAATATGCGATAAAAGCGAAGAAACATCATGGTACGATAAGATGTGGAATTATACTGTAGAATTTTTTAGAACATTAGATATACCGGTTAGAACATTAGAGTGTTGTAGTGGAGACCTAGCAAATCTAAAGGTAAAATCATGCGATGTAGAAGCGTGGAGTCCTAGACAAAAAGAATATTTTGAGGTAGGAAGTTGTTCTAGACTTGGTGATGCTCAAGCTAGAAGACTAGGTATAAGAGTAAAAAAGGAAGGTGGTAATGAATACCTATCTACACTTAATAATACAGTAGTCGCAACTCCAAGAGCACTTATAGCATTTATAGAAAATAACTATCAAGAAGATGGTAGCATATTAATTCCAGAAGTATTAAGACCTTACATGGGAGGAATAGACAGAATAACTAAAGAAACTGTAAAATAGTTTCTTTTTATTAATTTACTTTATAAAATATGGTATACTTTATATATAATAAAGGGGACATATGAAAAAAGTATTGTTTATTATTTTATTATTGATACCAATATATGTAATGGGTAGAGCAATCAATCCACTTTGTAATCAAGAAGCAAAGTTGAAACTTAGGAAAACTGTTTCTAATTTTGGTTATGCATTAGAGAAATACAAAGATACAGATTCAATATTTTATAAAGTTACAGTATTAAACATGGATAATGATGTAGTAGTAAGTTATTTAGGTAATAAGTATTATTCAACTAACAATGAAATATTAAAAATAGTACCTGGAACAACATTAAATTTAAAATTAGACGCCAAAGAAAACACAACATGTGATGGATATAGTATTGGTACAAAAACCATAAGTATTCCTTATTATAATAAGTTTAAAGATAATGAGTTGTGTACCGATAATGAGGAGTATTTTTTATGTAAAGAAGATATCAATACAAAGGTATCAGAGGAAGAATTTAACAGACAAATCAAGGAATATATAAAAAACAAGAACAAACCTCTAGAAAAAGAAAATGAAGAGATAAGCATAACAAAAGATAATAGTATGTTTGAAAATATATTGGATTTTGTATACAAGAATTATATATATATATTATTTGGAGTAATTGCATTAGGTGTAATTGGAATAGCTATTATAATGATAAAGAAGCATACTAGTGAGGACATATTATAGAGGTTTATATAAAAAAGACTAATTATTAGTCTTTTTTTAGTGGTTTATTTAATTCTTTATTAATATTTTTATAATCATATACAGATGATACCTTATATTCTAATTTCAAATTTTCTTTGTATTTAGAATAATTATTTATAACCTTTAGACTTATATCTTTTTTTATAGTATTTAAATACTTTATACCTTTATTTGTAAAACCCAATATTCTAATGTGATTTATATTTAAATAATGTTTATTATCTTCTTTTGTATAGTTTACTAATATATGTAATAACATTCTTTTAATTCTGCTATAAGTATATCTTTTACTCTTTATATCATTAATTAACTCATCTAATGAGTTAGAGTTTAAAATGGTTTTTTTTATTCTATGTTCTAAACCCTCATCAACACCATTATAAATACTCAAATCATCTGTAGATAATATTTTATATTTGAGCAAGGGATAATAATCCTCTATATATTTTGTTTCATATTTAAAGGAATACGGGACCTGTTTATCTATATTTAAATTATTCTTAAGTGCCTCTCTAATCGATGTGGCACTTACTTCTTTTAAGTCCTTACTATGATAATCGGTACTTCTTTTAATGGTATGTATCTCAATATTATAATTGTTTTTTATTATTTCTTTTATATATGAGATTCCTAGTATATCATTTGGTTTATTTATATAGTTTTCAAACATATTTGCAGGATATGATTCATTTTTTTTAAGATTTTTTTTATTATCTAATAAATCTTTTGCATATCCATATAAAACATCAACATTATTTGTTTCACTTCCGAATACTATATTATCGACTTTTAAAGCATTTAAGATTTCAATAGATCCTTTTGCAAATATATCTGCTGATTGTGTTGCGTATTGAAATGGCAGTTCAACAACAATATCTACACCATATCTTAAAGCAATCTCTGTTTTATTCCATTTATCTATTATAGAGGCGTCTCCTCTTTGAGTAAAATTTCCACTCATTACTGCAATTATTACATTATTAGGAAACATCTTTTTTGTTTCATTTAAATGTATTAAATGTCCATTATGAAATGGATTATATTCTACAATTATTCCTGTACTTTTCATTTTATGCTTTTTAATACCTTTAATAAAGATAGTTTATTACCATAATTTAACGTAGCTTGTCTATATATTTTAATACTTAGTATTGCTAGTAATACAGTAGCAATTATTAGTAGTATTAAAGATATTATTACATCTATTATTGGTACTACAGTCATAGAATATCTTACAAACATAGCCATTGGTGAAGTAAATGGAATAAACGAAGATATTGTAAGCACAATAGAATTTGGAGTAGACATTCCAACCATAGAGACCATAAACGCAATTACAAAGATGGTTTGTATTGGTCCTATTGCGTTGTTAACATCTTCAACTCTAGATACTAGTGAACCTAGTGCTGCATATATAAAGAAGTATAGTAGGCACCCAAAGAACGCAAATACTAAGAATACAATTATAAGAGCTGGTGATATATTTTGAACTATTATATTTAAGAAATTGGGTGGATAACTTGCTTTATTTATAAGAATACCTAAGAGACCCACAAGTAACATTGCAATTATTTGACCTATACTAAATATCAAAGATGCCAGCACTTTACCAACTATTAAACTAGTTGATGAAGTATTAGTAATAAGTAGTTCCATCGTTCTATCATTTTTTTCTCTAGCAACAGAAGTAGATACTGCAACTCCAAATAATATTATTATGAAATATATTATAAAAGTACCAATATATGCAATAAAGTAATTGTTTTCCGCACTTTTTCCAATGTCTTTTATGGTTTGATTTATTTGTATATTTTCTGCATCACCTACTAATTTTGAATCTATATTATGCTCTTTATAAAATTTGTTTTTTGCATAAAGAGTCAATTTATCTTTTATTCCATAATCATTTATTATAGAAAATGTAAATTCAGATCCAGATTTTAATATTTTATAATTAACTTCATCAACTATTATAAATCCTATCTTTAATTCTTTAGATTCAATATCTTTAATTAATTCATTTTCATCGGTATATTTTTTCCCTAATTTTAATTCAGATTCACTCTCTATAATAAATGATTCAATATCCTTATCATTTATTATATAACCGACACTTTTCATTTCTTTAATTTGGTCTTTTTTTATTTGATCTTCAGATTTATTCATCGTACTATTTATTATGCTAGGTATAAATGTTCCTATAAATATCATGGAAAGTATTACAATTGAAGATATCATTATGGATTTTTCTTTAAATTTGTTCTTAAATTCAAATAAGAATACTTTGATTGTGTTATTCATTCTTGCCACCTTCTAACTTTATAAATATGGTTTCCAAATTTGGTTCATAATAACTAAACTCTTCAATATTTAGTTTTAATTTTAATATATCAGAAAGTAGGTCGTTGATTTTCTTTTTATTTAAAAGTTCAACAATCAAGTAATCTCTTTCTTTTTCTATATTTATATCTTTTATCTTTTTTAATGATTCATAGTTATCTTCTAAAATTTTTAATTTGATTTTGTTTTTTCCAATATCTCTTTTCAATTTGTTTAAGTTTTCAGATAATATTATTTTTCCTTCCTGTATAAAAGTCACATCATCACAGAACTCTTCAACATGAGACATTTGATGACTAGAAAATATCACAATTTTATCTTTTTTCATAAAATCTCTAATTATGTTTTTTAAACTTTGTGCATTAACAGGATCTAGACCACCAAAAGGTTCATCTAATATTAGTATGTCCGGATTGTCTATTATTGCTTGAGATATAAAGAATTTTTGCTGATTACCTTTACTTAATGTAGATAGAGGTTTGTTTTTATACTCTGACAAACCCATCATATCTATTAACTCTGCTCCTCTTGTTATTGCATCTTTTCTAGATAAGCCTTTTAGTTCTCCGAAATATGCAAGTTGTTTTATCAACGGTATTTTTTGATACATTCCTTTTTCTTCTGGCAAATATCCAACTTTAAAGTCTCTTTTATCGAATGGTTTCCCATCTAGTAATATATTACCACTGTCAGCTTTAAAAACATCCATTATTATTCTAATTGCAGTAGTTTTTCCAGCACCGTTTCTACCCAAGAAACCCATTGCTTTTCCACTTTCTACTTTAAACGATATGTCTTTTAATATTTTTTTATCTCCAAAAGTTTTATTGATTTTTCTTAGTTCCAAATACATAAAAACCTCCGTAATAATTATAGCACATTAATAAGTGTCAAAAACCATTTTATTATTTAATTTAAACATGATATAATAAAAACATAATATAATGGTGAGGTAAAAAATGAAGCGTAAA
>CAZJQU010000030.1:0-8088 GCA_964548645.1 uncultured Muribaculaceae bacterium | reverse complement strand
TTCCCAAGATTCTACTGTTCCAATATATTTTTCTTCTGGTCTAGTAGATAGTTCTATATGATAAGTTAAATTAAACACACTATACATTCTATCTACAAACTTAATTAGGCGAATAACCTCTTCTTCTATTTGGTTTTCTGTCATATAAAGATGTGCATCATCTTGAGTAAAAGCTCTTACTCTAAAAAGACCATTTAGTGCTCCACTAGCTTCATGTCTATGTACTAAACCAAGTTCTCCAATTCTCATAGGTAAATCTTTATAAGAATGTAGTCCATTTTTATATGTAAGCATTCCACCAGGACAGTTCATAGGTTTAATTGCAAATTCATTACCGTCTATTTCAGACGTATACATATTTTCTCTATAATTAATCCAGTGACCAGATACTTCCCATAACTCTTTACTTAACATAGTGGGTGTTTTTATAAAAGAATATCCCTCTTTTGTATGTTCGTCATACCAAAAATTTTCTAATATATTTCTTATTACCATACCTTTAGGTAGAAAGAATGGAAATCCAGGACCATATTCGCTCATCATGAACAATTCTAACTCTTTACCAAGTTTTTTATGATCTCTTCTTTTTGCTTCTTCTAACATGGTTAAATATTCATTTAACTTTTCTTCTGTATCAAAGCATATTCCATATATTCTTTGAAGCATTTTATTATTAGAATCACCTTTCCAATATGCACCACTTACTTTTAGTAATTTAAAATGTTTAATTTCCTTTACTGATTCTACGTGTGGACCTCTACATAAATCTGTAAAATCTCCATGTGTATAACAACTTATTATTGCACTTTCTTCCATATTGTTTATTAAATCCACTTTATAAGGATCATTCTTAAATTTATCTAGTGCTTCTTCTCTAGATAGTTCTTCTCTATATATTCTCTTTCCATCTTTAGAAATCTTTTTCATTTCTTTTTCGATGATTTCTAATTCTTCTTCTTTTATTACCGTATCTCCTAAATCTATATCGTAATAAAAACCATCGTCTATTACTGGACCTACCCAAAATAATGCATGTGGATATAGTCTTTTTACTGCATTAGCAAGCACGTGTGCACAACTGTGATTTAAAACATTTAAAACTTCATCTTCTCTTATATTTATCATATATTCCTCCTTAAAAAGATAAAAAGAATGGTTAAGGAGTGCATAAGCACGGTACCATCCTTTATTTTAACTTTAAATTATAACGTAATTAACGGGATTGCTCCAACTTAGAAAGTGGTAATCATTATCCTATTTTATTAGTTTGCACCAAACACTAACTCTCTTAAAAAATATTATAATAATCTTGTCTTTCGTCTTTGTTTTTAATAAATCAAATATACTATTAATTTGTAATATTGTCAATTATTTTCTTAAATTAGATGCATGAAGTACCATATCTGTAGTTAACGTCTTAATTCTCTCTATTAATCTTCTTGCTTTTAATTTATCTACACTTCCTTTTGTCATGGATAGGTGTGTTTCTAATTCTTCTATATTGAAATTAGAAGTAAAGAATGTAGTTAGATTTGAATCCATTCTAAATTGTAGTATAGATGCGAGTATTTCATCTCTACCCCAAGGGGTAACACTTTCTGCTCCAATATCGTCTATTAAAAGTATTGGTACTTTTTTTATTAGATTAAATTTTTCTTTAAAGTCATCATCGAAGGATGCTTTTAAATCTCTTAAGAATTCTGGATAATATATTACAGCACTATTTATATTGTTTTTTGATAATTCATTTAATGCCGCTACGATTAGGTATGTTTTACCAGATCCAAAGTTACCGTGTAAATATAATCCTTTAGATGGTTGTTTTATATCGTAATCTTTTACAAAATCTCTTAACCATATTATTATATCTTTTCTATTTTTATCAGATGTATAAATATCTTTCATCTTAGCGTTCTTTATACCTTCTGGTATATCGAATAAATAAACTTTATCATTTTTTTCTTTATTTTCTAGCTCTTTATATTTGCACGCTTTATAATAAAATACCAATCTATCGTCTTCTATTTTTTCTTTTAAATAAAAACCCTTTATTTCATTTTTGCATTCTTCTAGATTCTTACATGTTTTACAGTTTGCTTGTTCTAACGCACAAGTTTCTAATCTAGATGTATATTTCATTAAGATTTCGTGAGGTAATTTTATTTTAGAAATATATTCTCCAAATTGTTTATTTTTTAAGGCTAGTCTATAATCTTTTTCTAACGCTAAGTTGTCTACCTTACCAAATATATTCTTATCTTTCATATTCACCTACTTAAAATCCTTTAACATATCTTTTAATTCTTGTTCTTCATCTTCTGTTAAGGACTCTTTTTCTATTTTTTTGTCGTACCAATCTGGTAATTTTTCTACTGTTTTTTTGTTATCTACTTTAGTTTTCTTTTTATTGAATTCTTTTCTTGCTTGTCTCATAGCATCTTCTGCATTAGATATACCTAGAATTTTCCATTGACTAGCAATAGCTTCTATAAATGCTTTATTTAATTTTTTATCGTTCACTCTAAGTACATAATCTATTAGTACATTTATTACACCGGGTGCTAATTCTTGATCTACTAATAAAGATTCTACCATAGTGGTATCCCTTTTTGTCGGTTCCGCTCCTTTATATCTTGCTTTTAAAAAATCATATGGTGAGGTATTTTCAAAGGTAGCAATCAAATTTTCTCTAGGATTTTTTGAGGTTTCTTTTAATTCTTTTTTAGATGAATAAATTAAGGTTGGATTTTTGCCTTTATTTTCAAATAAATAATAGTTTTTACAGTTTTTCTTTAATTCTGTTTCGCTTATTTCTCCCCTATCATTTAAAGAATTCATTATTATGTTAGATATTGTAATGTTATCGTAGTTGTATAAATATGATAGTTTATTTATTAATGTTTTTAATTTATCGGATATAGAATCTTTTCCTAAGGATTTAGAAATATGTTCCTCTATGAAATTAAAATCAACAAAATCATCTACAAATACATCTAATTTATCTTTTTTCTTAATGTCTTTTATAGTAACATCATCTATATCTTTTGTAGTCATTCTATATAAATCACTAAATTTTACAGATATATTTTCAAAACCATCGAAGTTTATCTTTGGCATTTTAAAGTAACTAATTATTGAATCGTATTCTCTTTTTCCAACTGAAGAAAAAAGAGAGAACGATAATATTGGATTTGAAAAGAATTCTGATGCTTGAAGTGGTGAGTATAGCTCATACACATAGTTATTTATATCTCCACCTTTAAAGTGTGTTTTAAGCAGTCCTAAAGCTTCTAATCGCTTTCTAGAGTTAACTATTTCATCTAGGTTCATTTTAGTATAAGTCATTAAATGATGATGAGTATACTCTGTACTTACTATATCCGATTTATTTAAATCACTCCATAGAGAAAAATATAAACTTATAGAGTTTATTCCAATTATAGGTTGATATAACATATTTAATACTTTTCTATCAGAATCATTTAGTAATGTTTTATTTATTACAACATATGAATCTATAGACGCAATAGAAACTAATTTCATAATATCACCAACTTAATTATATCATTTTTTATAATAAAAAACATTATATAGAAATTATTATAATGTTAGTTTTTTTATCTCTAAATTTATCGTATTAGATAGTTCTTCTATAGAGCTATCCAATAGAGTTTTATATTTTAATCTATCGCCCTCTACTTTTTTTACACTCAAGTTTTTTCTTAAATCTCTATATATGAATGGATAGTTTTTTAAAGTGAAATTTATTATTCTATCGTCTTCTATATCTAAACATTCATCTATAGCACAAAAGAAATGAGGTCTATCTTCATAGTCTTTATACTGAGTTGAATAATTTATTACTATTTGTTTATCTTCTATTAGATTTAATGTTTCTTCTTCTGTTAGTTTTGGATTATTATTTAAATCTTTTCTTTTAGATATAAGGTATATAACTGGTCTAATATTGTATTTATCTTCTTCAATAAATACATTTATATTTGATTTTATATAATCTTCACCTAAAATATTTTTAGTGTATTTATCTCTATTTTCATCGCTTAAACTATTCGGTTTGTATAGTTCTCTATAAATACGAATAAAAGAACCCAAACTATAATTTTGCTCTATAGCGGATATTAATTCTCTAAAGTTTGGTTTTAACTCTTTATATTCTTTAAGTATTACATTTAATAATCTTAATCTAGTTAAATCAAGTTCTCTTTTTGGAATAATAGGTGTTACATATTTGCTTACCGTATAAAAATCTTCTTCTAATTCTCTAAATTTCTTAAATAGAATATGATTTTTAAAATTATAGTTTTTTAATTTACTTTCCATAAAACCCCCATCTTACTACAAGTCTACATTGTGATATAGTTCTTGAATATCTTCTACATCCTCTAATAAAGTTATAAGTTTATTAAATGTTTCTAGCTCTTCACCTTCAAGTTTAATCGTTTCTTTAGGTAATGTAGTTAGTTCATCTAATATAAATATCATATCTTCGTTATAGTTTAGTATTGCACTTTTTAATTTAAAGTAATCGCTTGTACTTCCATATAATGTAATAATATCATCTTCTACTTCTATTTCAGCATTTACCTCTTCATTTAAAAGTGCTTCTAATACTTCATCTTCAGTTAAGCCTTTAAATGATAAAATTGATAAATCTTCGTACATATAAGATACAGAATTTAAGGCTCCAAGTTTACTTTTAGTTTTTGCAAAAACAGTTCTTATATCGCTTATAGTTCTATTAACATTATCAGTTAGTGCATCTATTATTATAGTGGATTTACCCGGTCCAAATCCTTCGTATCTATACTTTTCGTAAGATTCATTTACACCACTTTTTACCTTATCTATTGCTCTATTAATTATATCTCCTGGCACTTGATCTTTTTTTGCTTTTTCTATTAGTCTTTTTAATGATGGATTTGCATCTATATCAGTAGATTTCTTTGCTTCACTATATATTTCTTTTGCGTACATAGAATAAAGTTTTGCTTTTTGTGCTCCAGTTTTTTGAATAGATGCTTTTCTTACTTCATAAGCTCTTCCCATTTTATCTCCTTTCATGTTTTTAATAAAAAGTTTAAGTTTTTAATTACTTGTAAATCTCTTAAAGTAATATTATATAACTTAAACTTTATTTGTCAATTTATAATATTTCTGTATTGTTTCCAGAATACCACCTTGCTTCTATATCGGTATTTTGACTATATGGAAGTGGATTTGGTAAGTCTAGTTTTATTAATAATGGTATTTTAAATGCAGAACCAAATGCCATACAAGTTCCTGGTTGAAGAACTTTAAATTTATCTACTATTTCTTCTGATATATTTGGAATCATTTCTCTTATATATCTTAAATCTTTTGGATGTTGCATTCTAAATACTAAGAAGTTGGTACATTGCGATATCGCTGTTTCGCTTATTTCTGATGGTCTTTGTGATATCATTCCAAGTATTACTCCATACTTTCTTCCTTCTTTTGTAATACGTTCAAATATATTGTATCCTAATATATTTATATCGTTATCGTTTTGTACATATCTATGTGCTTCTTCAAGTATTATATGAAATGGATTAGATGCTCTAACATCTAGATTAGCTGAATATTCAAATAATAATTTAGATATTATTTTTACCATTACTTTTGCAAATCTATCATCTATATAATTTATATTGAAGTTTATTATTTGTGCTTTCTTACCATCTTTAGTATAAGTCATATTCTTTACATAGTCTTGTTTGTTTATGAAACCTTGAACATTGAAGTATTCACCTTTAGAACTTGCCACTAAAGAATGAAGTCTAACCTTTAGCTTATTCGCATCTTCATATACATTGTCACTTTGTAACATACCTTCAGATATTAAGGCAAAGTCAAATGCTTGTTTTAAGTCTCCTAAAGTATATGTGTATGTTCCATCTGGAAGTCTAAGTTCTAATCCATCTTGTTGAAATGATTTTAAGAATTCTGCTACTAAATTCATCTCTTGAATCTTACCATCTTTATCTATTATTAAACATTGTCTTAAAGTTCTAGTCCATCCAGGAACAGTTACTTTACTTTCTAAGTTTAATTCGCTTGTATTGAATGATGTTAGAACCGCAAAAATTTGATCTCTAATTTGCATTGGAGTTCCTCCACTATAGAGGATTTCTATTAACGCTCTAGCAATTATATCGTTTTTATATTGAATTACTTCTGATTCTTCTTTTGAAAAAATACTTACTAATTTTAGTGCTTTTTCTATCATTGGTAATTGAGTAACTGATTCTGTTTCTAAAAGAAGAGCATAATCATCTACATCTAACAACCATGGGGGTATTCTAAGAAGTTCTGTTCTAACGTCTTCAAATTTTGAAACTTTTGTAGTATATGTTTTAAAACTAGTATTAGGATGGTTGTTTAAGAAACTAAATGCAGAACCATATTCACCGTATGCATCAAATATAAATAAGTTTGAATTTATAGGTAGTTGATTAGGATTTATAAATAAATTTTGTATTAGTCTTGCTAAACCATGAGACTTACCACTTCCAGTATTACCTAGTATTGAAAAATGGTTATTGAAAAAAGAATCTACTGGAATACTTACCTTATAATTTGAATATTGTGGTAAAGCTCCTATTAAAAATTTTATACCAGGGTTGTTCGTACCTATTATGAGTGCTAATTCTTCACCAGTAATTAATCTACAAGCAGAACCAAAAAAAGGTTTTTTTGATATTCCTGGTATAAATTTGTTACCTGTGATTTCACCTATTAAGTTTATACTCGCGTCAGTTACACTTACAGAGGATACTTCTCCTACTATCTTTCTATCGTCCATGTCAAATACAACATGAAAATTAACTAAATGCTTCTTTAATTCTTCATCTACGCTTAATTCAATATCTACTTGTAAATCTGAAATGCCAAATATCTTACCTACCATGTTACCCTCTTATTCTTTATAGTATATATATGTTATATCATTATTAAATCTTTTTCTTATTACTCTACTGTTACCCTTATTCCTTGAAAAGAATATGTTGGTTGCAATTTCTGAATATTTTATTCCTCTAGACAATGCCTTATCTAATTCTCTTATTACACCTTCATTAATTGCAACGAGTAACTGATTATCATTTATATCTCTAGATCTATTAAATATTTTATTAAATTCACCATCTAATTTTAATACTTTTAAGTAAACACAAAGCTTTGCTAATTCATCTGAATTTCCTTCATGTAGTTTATTATCAAATGTTTTAACATATCTAATGAATGCTTTCCATTTTTCATACTCTAAGTTTGTTTCTTTGGTTCTTTTTCTAAATGTATTGGTATATATTAAAAATACTGTAGTAAAAATTCCAAGTAATATTGCTATAACATAGTTGCTTACAAATACTGCATTATATATTGCTAAAAGATAAGATATTATAAAGTATATTATCATATCAGTAAATATTGAACCTTTTAATTCAAAGATGTTTAATCCAGCAGCATCTACCTCTACTAAATTTGCCCATTCGTGGTAACAATAAGAGAAGAAACCAGAGTTCTTTTTAGAGTCTTCTGTTATCTTACTTAGTGGAACCTCGTAATCGTTTCCTAAGTAATGAAATAACCACTTTAATATATAAAATTCACCTTTTGATAGTTCTCCTTTATATTTAGAGTTTTGTATCAAAACATAATCTTTTTTACCGTTCATTTTTGCAATTATAATCGCGTTTTTTCTAATTAATTCGAATACAGACGCGATAAAAAATCTTTCCTTTGTTTCTCCAGTCATTAAAAAACCTAATATCTCAGGATATCTTTCTGCTGGAAAATCATATTCGTAATCTTTTTTATATCCTGACTCATGCTCTTTATCCTTTGTAATATAAATATATACATATAATATTACAGTAAGTATAAACCAAAATATATTTAAAGCACTGAATGTTGGTTCAAGTACTTGATTCGTTAGTATAAAAGGAAAAATCAAAAAAGCAAATACCGCTAGTAACTTCATTTGATACACCTCTATTCTAAAGAAATTATATCATTAAAACAAATATAAGTAAATTAAAACCTCAATTA
>CAZJQU010000029.1:0-8408 GCA_964548645.1 uncultured Muribaculaceae bacterium | reverse complement strand
TTTTGCCATTATATATTATACCTTTCCATCATATTTATATCTTTTTATTTGGGTTTTGTCCATACACTCATTAGTATAGATAAAATTGATATTACAATTAAAGGCAGTGAGAAATCTAATAACAAACACATAAAACTATAATCACTTGAACATTCCATCTCTACTCTTATCTCTCTAACTGGATTATAATAGTCTGGAAGTAAATAAAGAAATAATATTACTACCATAAATGCTAATATGAAATTTAGTGTTTTACTCATTGGTCCCCCTTCAAATATTTAAGTGCTAATAGAATAATTGTTGCGAAAAATATAGGTCCTGCAATATAACTTATAAAACATAAAAACCCAAACTCTTGCGAACAACTCATGGTAGTTTGAACATCTTTTGATACAGAGTATAAAGGAGAGATAAACATATAAGCTAAAACTAAAATAATAGCAAATATTAAAAACCTACCTAAAATAAATATTCTAGAGTAATCAAAACTTCTAAAATTAGAAGACGGAGATCTTATAGGCATATCAATATTAGATGGAAATAAATCAGCCATTATCCAAACCAAAAAGATTTATCTCTTTCTGCCCTCCTTTTTGCCTCCCGTATTTCCTTAACTTCTGTTTTTGTAGATAATCTATAAGTAGGTTTTTCAATCCAAACTCCTTTTTCTTTAGGCGATTCATAAAATCTACTCCTTAACATATTCATCATGTCCATTACAACTAAAGAACTAATCCTACTATTTGGCACTTTCTCAACTTTCTTAATCCTAAATGAAGCTCTTAGTGTTGTAGAAGTTTTATGAACACCTGAAGCCATCGCCTCACCATAACTTGCATATCTTCCTTTGACTGGAACCCATTTACCTTTAGTTCTAACCTCTTTAATGTAAGAGATTGGTTTAGTTGTTTGTATTGTTTTTCTAACTTTCTTTTTAGTTGTTGGAGAAGATAAAGGAACTCCAAAAGGTAATAAAGGAGTTAATGGTAATCCTTTCATTAATCTTAATAATTGTTTTTGTATTGCTTGTTTTTGTAATTGTAATTGTTTTAATTTTTGTTGTTGTTCCTGTTTCAATGCTTTATTTTGCGAAACAATTTTTTCTTGAATTATTTTCATTTGTTGATTTAATATTATAATTTGTTGTTGTATTTGCATTTGAGTTACGTTCGCTTGTTGAATTTGATTTTGTTGTTGTAATATTAAATGTCTATTTTGTAAATTCACTATTTGATTAGAAATATTATTTAGTTGTTGTATTTGTGGAACTAATACTTCTACTTCATTTTTTATTTCTAAATTTTTAAACATTGTAGGTTGAGATTTTATTAAAGAATTTGTATCTATTGTTTTAAGTTGATTATCTAATACTTCAGCTTGTTTAATGGCGTTTTGTTTTTCAAAATCTGAATATAAATTACTTCCTATAATTCTTTCTATACTATTAGCTTGGTTTGCAATATTATTTATGCTTCTAATACTATTTTCCATAGTCCTTTCATATAATCCTAAACCTGCATAAGCTGAAGGTGCAAGATTATTTAATTTAGTAATATCTACCTTAGGTGCAGTTATCTTAGCTTGTGGAATAGAAGCCGAAGCCATTATTCCAGTATCTAAAGGTTTAGCTTTTGTTAAAATGTTTTGATTTCCTTTTAATTTATTAATCAAATCTGTTAAAGAAGTTTTAGTCCCTGTATCTATTCTAAATTTAGATAAAGAATTTTTTAATTTATCTAAAGCAGTTAATGTATCTTTATCATTAACTTTTGTAACTTTTAATCCTGTTGTTGTTTGTTCCGAAGGTCCTAAAAAGCCAAAAACATTTCTTTGAGATATTGAACTTATATCATCTCCAATAGTTTTAGTTGTTGAAATACTTTTTCCAAATTGTGAAGTTGATTTAGGACTATTTAATGTTGAAGGTCTAATAAAAAATCCAGGATCTACATTTAAAAAATCTATATATGAACCTCCACTTTTAAAGAATGAAGAAGCTCCAAATAATCTTTTAACTTCCATAGAAGCTTTCTCAATATTTAATATCGTTCCATCTAACATAGTTAAACTTGTTGGAGTTCCCGAACTTCCTTGAACTAAATATTTACCTATAGATTTAACTTTAAAATTATCTAAAGGTCCGCCTTTAATTCCTAACATTTGTCTTTTCAATGCTTCATTATAACTAAAACTAATTTTTCCAGTTTCAAAATAACCTAAACCTGTAGTTGGATCAAAATAACCTACAGAAACATGAGGAGATATAATCTTACCATTTTTACTTAATCTAAAAAACCATTCTATTTGTTTATTTCCATCTCTCATACCTGCTACATACCATTGCTTTCCCCTAACATTAAATAATTCTTGTCCTATATTAGTTTCTACAACTCCGACTTTAACTCCTTTAGCTATTCTTTCATCGCCTAAAAACTCATTAAGTGAATTTCTAATTCTATTTTCTGCACTAAGTTCTATTTCTCTAAATTTAGAGGAAGCATATGTGCTTTGAGTAAATACATTTCCTGATAACCTTAATTGTTCGGCAATATTTTTATTTAAAGCAATTCTAAACTCAAACTTTCCAGTTTTAAAAGGCACATAACCTTGTTGTAAATTCTTTTCTGTTAAATAAGCTCTTTGATAATTAGGATTAAATCTTAGTTCTTGTTGAAATTTATTAAATTTCTTAACAGCTTCTTCATATTGTCTTTTTTCAAAAGAAGTTGTGAATTTATCTGCTGCAACAAATGCTCCACCATATAAAATAGCAGTAGACAAACCATAACCTAAAGCATATCTAATATCTCCTGTTTCTTTCAAACCTTTTGTAAAATCTGCTTTTGCTCTCATAGTAGTAAGTAAAGTAGGTAATGCTATTCTTCCAAAAGTTCCTACATTTCCCATAAATCTAGCACCTGTTCCTATTTTTTGAACTGCTCCTCCTACTTGAATTATTTTAGCTGAACTACCTGCTGAAAGAATAGGTGTTAAAATAGCAGTAGATAATAAGAAGTAAGCAACTTCTGCAGTTACGTCGGATATTTGATTTGCAAAAAGTAAATTATTTACTACAGAAGGAGTAATTCCTTTATCTTTTAATTTTATTAAAGTAGGTCTTAAATCTCTATTTAAATCTTCTAAATATTTATCATCTAATTTTACATTTCCATCATCATCTATTTTATAATTAATTCCTGCTTTTATAGCTCCGTTCTTTATTTCATTATTAGCAATATCAATATTTTTATTAATGTTTTCTACTAATATGTTATAGTTTCTTATAAATTCAGATTCATCTCTGGTTAATTCTCTTTCTTTGCTTGCTTCAACTAATTTCTCTACTTTTTTAGTTTCTTCTTTTATATCTCTTCCTTCATAAAGTTTATCAATATTATTCATAGCAACATTTGCATTATTAAAATTATTAGAACCTTTTAATGCTTTTAAAGAAGCTTCTATTTGTAAATTTTTATTTTGAATATCTTTTCCTGTATTATTTACAATTTGTTTCACATAATTGGCGTCTAAATCTTGTCTTACTAAAAATCTTAACAAAATATCTTTAGGAATATTCCAATATTCTTTCTTTACAATATTATCTATTTCTTTTTGAAACTCAGATGGATTTGCTTTATATTTTTCACTTGTTTGTAATTTATCTATTCTGCCTTCAGCTTTCTTAACACCAATTTCCGTATAACTTGATGGTTTAAATATATTAAAAAAACTTTGATAGGGATATATAGTATAACCCATTTGTTTCTTAAACTCGCCTTCTAAACTAGCTAACTTATATAAATTAGTGTCTTTTAAAGTATCTCTAATAATAACTCCTCCAGGTCCAACTTTATCTCCAGGCATAGAAGTCCCCCCACTAATATAAGTCGGCGTCATTTCAAACTTTGGACCTGCTTCTACTAAATTAACAATCTCGTATGTTAATCTATTTAATTCATTTTCAGTTTTGGCTTTAGATAATGCTTCTTTTTTCTTATCCCATTCTTTCGGAGTAATCCCCCCTGGTAAACCTCCCATCATATATTTATCGTCAAGATAATTTATAACAAACTTAACCTTATTCGCTAAACCAGGTGTAGCTTGTAAACCTTCTTTAAAACTAGGCGCAACAGTTACAGTGCTTTGAATCTGTGGAGTGACTTTTTGTATAGCAGGTTGAATTAAATTAGTTGTTCCTATACCTAATTTAGAATATGTTTGTTGTTCTAATAAAGTCGGTTTTCTTGACATTTGTAAAACATTATCTTGTATTCCTACTAATTGTCCCTGATTATTATAAATAGGTTCAATTCCTTTATTTGTATTTTGCGCAGGTCCATATACACTAGCAGAAGTAACAACAGGTTGTGATTTTGCTACTTGTTGTTCTGCCCATTCTCTATTAGTTGTAGCAACATATTTTCCATCATAAACGACTGCAGTTAATTTTCCCGAAGCATCGTTTAAATAAATAGGTTGTCCACTTACTAAAGATTGATTTTTTAACATATTTTGATATGTTTTTTGTCCTTGAGAATCAAATATTTGAATTACATTTCCACTACTATCATAACCTAATCCACCTTCTACTTTTCCACCATCTGCTATTACTTTATCTTTTGCTGCTTTTAATTCCTTCTCATATCTTAACTCAGCTTTAAAATTAGCTTTCTCATTTCTAACAATATCATTCCCATATCTAATAACCTCATTTCCAAATTTATCACCATATCCTACAATCATTAAAGGATCTTCAATTTTTTCATATTTATTCAATTCTTTTTCAATAGCACTAATTGCTCTTTTATATGCACTTTGTTCATTTCTAGCTTCTCTTCTTCTTTCATCATATCTATCAGCGGAACTTTCATTTCTCGCCTCTCTAGCATATTGTTTATATCTTTGTTCATCTTCTTTGGCACTTTCTATCCTATCTTTATAGTATTCAATTTCATCTTTTAATTGTTTTATAATGCTTTCTTTCATAGGAATAGCTTGTCTTTCATAGTGTTGATATTGTGCTTTTTCTCCTCTTCTTTGTAGTGTTTCTCTAATAGCCACTTCATTCCTATCTTCTACTCCAAATCTTGATTCGGAAGTTGGAATAGAAGTTTTTCTTGTAAATACATCTGTTTTGCTTACCATATTAATATTATTAACTTTATATTATATATAAATCTTTATTTATGTAACCCAACCTCCCTCTACTTCAATATCTTCTTCCATTTCTTCTTGAGTCATTTTCCTCTTAAATTGTTGGTGTTCTAAAAATCCTTTTCTTTGTCTAGCTAATCTCATATGTGAAGAAACTGCAACATTTCCCATTTCTAATTCTGCTCCTACAAAACCATAATATCCTCTTTTCATTTTCTTATTATAGTCCAAAACTGCTAAGATATCAAATAGTTTATCTCTTACCGCTTTTTTTAAATCTGCTTCAGTAAATAGTGTAGTTTCCTCATATGCGTCTTTCTTCCTATCTTTAACTTCTTCATAAACCTTATAATCTTCATCTTCAATATTATCCCATCTTATGAAAGATAAGAAGTTTTCGCAATGATAACATCCTTCTATTCTACCTTCTACCTCTCCTAATTTCTTAACCCATTTCTTAATTATTGCGTCGTTTTCTTTAACTCTCCAAGGATCTTCATAACTTAATTGTCTTAGAGGTCTAAATACAGCTCCTAAACCTCTTTTCAAAACTAATACCCATAATCTCAACCTTGTATCTCTTACGTGTGAGTCTAACGCAGTCATTGTAGGTTGAATAAACATTAACATATGCCTTTTATACCTACAAATGTCTAACAATTTAATAATTTCTTTTTGAGATTTGTTACCCCAATCTCTTTTATATAAAACATTCATATTCTCATCTACAGACAATGCAGAAGGTGGAAGAGTATTAATTTTCTCTTTAAACTCATCTCTACTATAAATCATATTCCTTTCATAACCAAATCTTCTATCATAGTGTTTAGCAATGTGAATAGATAAAACAGATTTTCCTTCTCCTGCATATCCAGTTATTGCAATAGGACAATCTCTATTTGTTTTGGTTAGTTTTTTAGCATATATAGAAAGGTGTTTAGGAGTTATGACTTTCTTTAATCTTATCTCCTTATCTCCTATTACAAAAAATTTATTTTGTTTCATCTCTCACGAAATCGTGGAAACTCATAGATTTTCTTTTTTGTGGGAATATCGCGTTTCCTCTTTTTAGAATTTTTAATTGAGTAGAAAATATATCGCCTAAAAATTTAATTCCCTTATCATATTTATTTAATTCTCTATACCTATCAACTATGTTTAATTTTAAATCCAAAATCTCACTCTCATCTCTATTCATTCCATAATAAGATTTGATTAATATATTAAATGCAGATATTTTTGAATATGCAGTTAGAAAATCAGAATAACTTCCTCTTATAGCTCCAGCTAAACTTAAAGATATAGCTTCAATAAACTCAGCTACGTCGTTTAAGATAGAGCCCATTATATTAAAGGTCTCGTGTTCATTAAACAACTTGCCTTGAGCTTTACCGAATAAGTTTACTTTAGGTGCCATTGTTTTTTACAAACGCCTCCATATCTTCTTTAATAGTTTTATCGTAATTCTCACATATCTGTTTATACTCTTTCAAACCTACTCCATATTTTTGTAGGAATAAAGCAACGATTTCTTTACCTTTATTATCATCTAATTTTACGTGTGTTGAATAAACAGGTTGAGGATTACCTCTATCAAAAACATTTATTCTTACTCTTCCGTTCTCTATGACAATTCTATATTTCTCTGATTTCACCATTTTTATTTATTTGAAAAATATTCCACCAATAATAACAATAGCAACAATAGCAATAAATCCATAAACTAATATTTGTCTAAGATTTACTGCTTGTTTTCTTTTAGCAGTTAATATTCCATTTTGCAATTCTAAATAAACTTGTTTTTGAAATTCTTCAGATAAACTAATATCACTAGCCCATCTTTCGTGAGACACAGCTTCGGTTCTTCCTTCATAAACATCTACAATTGGAACTTTTATAGTCGCAATGTCTGCAGTTTCATTATTCCTAAAATCTACTCTTATGAATTGAATAGCTCTTGCATCTATAATATAATAAGCTCCATTAGCTTTAACACTTGAACCTTGTATTGTTTCTACTTTATACAAAACATTAGAATCTTTTTTTACATATCTTAAAACCACTACATTTGTAACTCCATCTTTTTTGGTTCTTTTTACATACTCTTTAATAACATTATCTAAAGGAGTTATAATAGTTACAGGACTTAAGTTATCTTTTTTAATAGAAGCTTTTGTTCTAGCTTTTTTAAATTTAGTAAACAACCCCATCATCATTACCTCCTTTCACCTTTTTTCTTTTAGAAACTCGTTGTTCTGAAATAGATAAACTTCTCTGTAAATCTGTTGTTATTAATTTAACTAGCAATCCATCATTAGATAAACTATATCCTTCAATATCTGTAACTACTTTTCCAATAATTCCAGCTAATACATCCCAATTAAATGCTTTACAAATATTAAAAAATCTTCTTTTAACTATCAAATCGTCAATTTGTATTAAATCTAAATTTGCTGTTTTTTGATTTTCATTAGCATTAATTATTTCCGAAGCAAAATCAAACTTATTCTCTGTTCTACTAAAATTAGAGTTTGTTTGATTTTGACTTAGATCCGATAATGTTTTTTTCAATTCATCTAACTCAGTAGGATATATTTCACTTTCGGGGATTATATCCTCTGTTTCATCAATATCATCTGGAACATTTAGTTCTTCATCATCAAACTCTGTATCTAAAGGTTCTTCTACTATTGGAACTTCTTCTTTGATATTCATAAAATCTTCTACTTCTTCGTTATCCATCTAACCAATCTCCTGTTTGTTTAAATAATATTAATAATCCAAACCCCCAATGAGCCATTACTATAATCCATTTCAATCCAGTGTAACTAATTCCAAAATCATACAATAAATATAATAAACCTACAACTAATAACATTCCTCCACTAATAAAAGATAATGCTTCTCCATATTCTACAAAACGTGAAACTATTAAAAATGAAGCTATTGCTAAATATAACAAAATTAAAACAAATAAAGAAGGTTTTCCATCAACTACTTCCACACTTTCAAAATCACTTACAACATCAACTCCATCATTACAAATAATATTATGTCTATAAACTCCTAACTCTTTATAATTATCTTTATCTATTTCAAAAGTAAATGTGCCACTTCCTTGAATTAATTGATTTATCTCAATAACATCAGTTGGAGTATTTATTGTAGATAATAAACATTCATCTGCAAAATTAGAGGTTATTGAAAACTTTAGATCAGTATTAACCTTATGAGGCAAGTAGTCAGCACTTGCC
>CAZJQU010000028.1:0-8465 GCA_964548645.1 uncultured Muribaculaceae bacterium | reverse complement strand
AGAAATGGAACGATATACTACAGTTCCGGGAACACAACCGCTTAGAGGAAATAATGGAGTTCCAAGTGGCAATTTCAAAACGGGAGATATAGTTGCTAGAGATGGACACGTTGGAGTTTATTTATATTCTGATGATAACTATATATTTACATTTGAAACTTCAAGAAGAGGAAGCGAAAATAACCATGGAACGATGCTATCAGCAGTGTACTTAGAATCTACAAATGATTCGCTTCCCAGTTCAAATTACGGTCCAACTTATCAACGAAATTACTGGACACATGTGGCACCTAGTGAAAACATTAATTTATACAATCCAAAAACTTCATTTAATCCAGACAATGTATTATTAAAACCGAATACGGGAGAACTTACTGCTCGTGAACAAGCATTAAATTTATTTAAGAAAAGTGGAGCAAAATAATAATTATAAAAAAACACAATTAATTGTGTTTTTTTAACTCTTCATATATGTCATATTTTTCAATAAAATTATTATTTATTGCTTCTTTTATATCATCATTCATGGATTCGCTATAGCCAGCAAATACACGTTTTCCAATAATTAAGTATGGGACATATTTTGGATTATCGTTTAAAAAACTTGAAAACAAACCAAGTAGAGATGCATTTTCTACATTATACCAAACCTCAAAAGTATATAAATTAAATTTATTTTTATAACTATCATCTAAATTATCTAAAAAGCTTTTCATGGTATCACAATGAGGACATCCATTTCCCCAAAACATATACACATTTATTTTTTCTGTTTCAAATTTTATATCATTTTTATTCATATCTTTTATCATAACTACTCCTACTGTTATAGTACAATATTTTTTATGTTTTTAAAACCCTTTTATGTGCTTTTTATAGTTTTTTATGTTATCATGGGTGAAAGGAGGTCAAATGAAAAAGACACTATTGATATTAGCGGGTGGTATGGGAAGTAGATTTGGAGGTTTAAAACAAATAGAACCTATTGGTCCTAATGGAGAGTTTATAATCCACTACTCGATATACGACGCAATAAAATCTGGTTTTAATAAAATTATTTTTCTAATAAAAGAAGAGAATTATGAGTTATTTAAGGAAAAGGTGGGCCACGATATTGAACGTTTAGTAGAGGTGCATTATGTATTTCAAAAAAATGATGACATAGAAAAATACGTAAATATTCCTAGCACTAGAGAAAAACCATTGGGAACTGGGCATGCAATATATTGTGCTAAAGACTTAATAAATGAAAACTTTACTATAATAAATGCAGATGATTTTTACGGTAGAGAATCATTTGAAATACTTAGTAAATTTATGGAAGAATCTAATGATAAATTCGCTATTGCGGGTTATATACTTGGAAATACCATAACAGAAAGTGGTTCCGTAAAAAGAGGGGTTTGCGTACAAGAAAACGATAATCTTTTAGAATTAATAGAAAGCAATATTGAAAAAACTAATGAAGGGTATAAAGCTGTTGCACTAAGTGATGGTAGAGAAGTAAATGTTAACTTTGATACATTAGTCTCTATGAATATGATATCTTTTACTCCAAAACTCTTTGATTATATGGAAAAAAATATGATTGAATTCTTTAATAAGAATCACGATAAAATTGACAAAATAGAGTACTTAATTCCAGAAGTAATGAATGAAATGTTGCAAGAAAAAGAAATAGAAATATCTGTTTTAAAAACAAATGCTAAATGGATAGGTATGACGTATAAAGAAGACAAGCAAATAGTTATGGATGAGATAGATAAATTGATAGATTCTCTAGTATATCCAGAAAAGTTATTTTAAAAGAAGTTATTCAATATTAACTTCTTTTTTTATATAACCATAATTTTTTATTTTATAATGTTTTATATCTTCTATAGATGCTTTATTGGTTTTGATAACATATCCTCCCAAAAAAGATTCTTGAATATTATCTTCGATGTAATCTAAATCATAGTGTTCTTTATCTGTAAGTCCTTTTATACCCCCATATATTGCTCTATCTAAATCTATAAATACCTCAGACACTTCTTTTTTTGGACCTATTAGTACAAAATTTAGTTTTGTTTCTTTTATTATTGAGTTAATTTTATCTGTTATAACCTTAAGTACATCTTCTTTATTTAAATTCATTTCTTTTACAAATTCATTTAAACCTACAATACCAATTCCTAAAACCCCATTTTTTATAGCTTTTTTAATTTTTTCTAATGGTTTTATTCCCTTAGAGTCCATATACAAGTTTTCTCCTATTATAAAAGGAAAATCATTTGCTTTTTTATTACTTTGAATATCGAATCTTTCCACTAGTTGTTCTTTTACTAAATCTAATATACTCTCAATATCACTAAAAACTTCTTCTTTTGGTCTTTCTTCTAGTTTTATTTTTATAGCTATTCTAGGTAGGTTAATATATGTTTTAGATAGAATTCCCCTTCCAATAGGACTATTATCTTCACTATTGTAATTCTCTAATATTCTAACACCATCTTCAAAGTAAAATACATCTTCTAACTCATTCTTATTAAATGTTGAGTCCAAATAAGAAAAAGCTATATTATTTTGTTCATTATTAAGTGCCAAAGTAAATAAGTCATGATTTATATCTTTTGGATTAAAATTTATTCCATCTTTTAATTTAAATACTGTATGTATAGATACATCCTTATCTAAGGCTTTTAAATATGCTTCTGTTATTATTCTTCCCTCTAATTTTGTATCTGTTCCAATATTTATAGTGATATCTCTAAGCTTATCTCCTACTTTAAAGTATGAACAATGTAAAAAATTAAATATGCTTTTATATACTAATTCTTTTGTCGATACTATTGCTTTTTCATAAGCTTTATATAGTAATGTTTTTATTTGTTCTACATCTTTTGAATACTTATTTAATAAATCGAAATCAAAATCAATGACTTCTAATTTGTTAATTTCTTTAAACATTGATTCATGATCAACAAAATTTAAAAATCCATCCAGCTCTAAAAAGTCGAAAATTTTTGATTTTAATTCTTCTTTAAAGGTTTTTAAAACAAAAATAGATAAATAAGAATCAAAGTTAGGAAGTCCTATCTCACCACTTACATCTTCTAAAGATTTCCTTACTATTAAAGGCATCAATGTCATGCATGACATTATGTCAGTTGGGGGTTTATAGTAATTATCTCCAATATAAAAACCTTTTTCTAATAATTTATTAAAAGGAATTATAAAAGAGTCTGTTGTTCCCGTAGGAATGTGTTCCATATTCTCAATATAAATTTGACCACTCTCGTGTAGACTATAAAACTTATTACTTATAAAGTAAGCACTAGCAAATTCTTCGGATATAGTCTTTCCATAGTTAAATATGACATCTATTTGAGAGTCGTTATTTTTCTTTATCCAGTCTTGTTTTAAGGTAATCTTTTCTATAGCTTTTAATAGTTTATGTTGTTTTGGTTCTGATAAGAACATTCTTCTCGATTCTGACCTTTTATCTCTATAGTTAGAAAACGATTCATATATATCTTTATATTCTAATTTGAGAAGTTGTTTTTCTATTATATCTTGTATTTCTTCTACCTTAATATACGGTTTTTCAAAATAGTTATCAAATATATCATTAAGTACCGATCTATATACTTTATTTATATCCTCATCAGTATATCTTTCTATGAAGTCATCTCTACTATCAAAAGATTTTTTAATTGCTATGGCAATCTTTTCCCCATTAAAATCAACCTTCTTATTATCTCTTTTTAATACTTTTAAACCTTCATTCATATATACCTCCTGAATTATTAATTACTGCCATCCAAAGTTAAAGTATATTCTTTTATCTTATTATCTCTAAAAATAGATATATTTATCTTATCACCTTTTTTATGTTTATATAACTCATATCTTAATTCTGCCTTATTAGATATCTCAACTTTATCTATTTTTAATATTATATCTCCTCTTTTTAAAGATATCTTTTCTGCTGGAGAATCTTTAGATACATTCACTATTACTACACCCTTTGTTACTTCTTCGTTTACCACTATACCTTGTAAAAATAAAGCATACGTTTCAGACACATCTAACATTTCTATTCCAATAAATGGTCTAGATATTTTTTTACCATTTTCTAAATCCTCTACATAATTCATTGCATCTTCAATTGGTATGGCAAATCCCATACCCTCTACTTCACTTTTTACTAGTTTTAAAGAGGTTATACCAATTACTTCACCTGCAACATTTATTAAAGGGCCACCACTATTTCCTGGATTAATCGCAGCATCTGTTTGTAAAACTCTAACCATATAGTCATTTGTTCCATATCCACTTAGGCTTACTGCTAACATTCTATCCTTACCTGATAGTATTCCCCTTGTTACAGTCCCACTATAATCACTTCCCATAGGTGCCCCTATAGTAATTACAGTATTACCTAACTTAGAATTAACACTATTTCCTAATTCTGCGACTTTTTTTACGTGTTTTGAATCTATAGATAAAACAGCAATATCAGATAAATCATCTTTTCCTAGTATAGAGGCATCAATTTCTTTATCATCTGATAATATTACCTTTACTTTATTACCATTTCCTATTACATGACTATTAGTCATTATATATCCTTTGTTATTATCCTTCTTATATATAAATCCTGTTCCTGTTCCAATTTTGGTGTTATTGTTAAAAGACTCAACCACTACTACTGCATCATATGCTTTTTCTATCGCAATTTCTATCGCAGTATCTTCGATTTTATAGTTGTTAGTAGTTTCTTTTATTGTCTTAGTTTTAAGCGGAAAACTATTTATAATTAAATACATTGTAAGAAGTCCTACAAAAAACATGACTATAGGTAACAATTTCATATTTATTTTCTTATTCATAATATCCTCCTATTGTTCTAATATATTTCGCCAGTTATCAACAAAACCAATTCTATGTAATATTTTAGATAATGGTATAGTCGATACTTTTCCATCCAATAAATCTATTTCATATCCTATTTCATATATGAGTAATCTAAACTCCTCTTCTGTAAGCATATGTTTCATTATTATTATCACAGAGAAGAAATCATTTTTACCATACACATATGAATCATTTACTTTTGGTATATTCAAAATTTCGTGATACTTTGTGTTAGGTATATCTCTTTGTGTTTTATGATCGAATAATATGTCTTCATGTGCACATAGATTTCTATAATTTGCAGTTACTGATAAGAATATTTCTAACTCATTAAATTTTATTCCATAATAATTTGCAATCTCTTCTTTATCCTCGTCTTTTAATATTGAATATAGTTCACTTATTATTCCAAATGATAAAACTTTTACTAATATCCACATAGGAATATATCCATAATTTGTTATGTAGTGAAGAGTCGCACTATGTTGCTTGCTATTTATTTTTATTTGTCGCTTCATCTTTCCAAGTACATCATTTACTCTTCTAGTTTTTAAAGAATCTCTAGAGAAGTTAGTAAATTTCAAATAGTCTTTTTCTTTTATTCCGTATTTCTTGGACAATACATAACTCATTACTGATTTTATGTTGTTTTCTACTATAAGAATGTTTTTAAACATTATATTTCTTATATTTCTATCAAATAGAAAAAAAGCATATAGTTCATCAAACGTTGTACCTTCAATAAAAGTTCTATCTTCCTGAGATTTATAAAATATATATCTATAACCATTTATAAAAAAATAGTTTTCTCTAAATAGTATTTTCTTAACCTTTTCAACATTGTCTATTACTAAACCTTTACCTTTAAGTATATCTATTTGTTGATCTAAGGTTTTAAATTCCTTTTTTATTGCCATATTATCACCATTAAAATTATAACACAAAAACTTGCATTTTAATATAAAAAACATTATTATATTAGTGAGGTGAATATGCCAAGTACAGTTACACACGGATATTTTGCTAAAGATATTTTTAAAAAATTAAAAAATAAAAGATATGTAGACTTAGAATATTTAAAAACCTTTTCACAAGGACCAGACGTGTTGTTTTTCTATAATTCAATTAATCTAAAAAAGGGTAAAGATATAAGAAAACTTGCAAGAGTTGTACACAATAATAATACCCAAGATTTCTTTTATAATTTAATTAAATATATTGTAGATAATAACCTAAAGTATAATAAAAAAGTTATATCATTTTTATATGGTTTTATATTACATTACTCTTTAGACTCAGAGGTACATCCCTATGTATTTTATAAAACTGGTACATACGATAAAATAAAAAAAGAAACTATTAAATACAAGTCTTTACATCAAGATATAGAAAAAGTTATAGATATTTATATGTTAGATAAAAATAATATCACTCCCAAAACATTTAAATTACATAAAGAATATTTTAACGTTGATAAGTTCGATAAAGACTTAAATAATTTAATTGATTATGCTTTTCTTAATACGTATAATACGAATAACATATCAAAAATATATTATATTAGTATAAAAATGATGAAGATATCTTATTATATTATGAGATATGATCCTCATTCAACAAAAAAATACATATATAAATTCATATATAAAATATTTCCTTTTTTATCTTTTAATATAGAACTATTATCTTATTCTGATGATTATAAAAGTAAGATTCACTATTTAAATTTAAATAATAATATATGGAATCATCCTTGTATAAAAGAAGAAACTTATAATTATTCATTTGATAACTTATATGATATAGCATTAGCTAAAGCCTTAAAATTAATAGAGGAGACTAATAAAATAATTTATGATAAAAAAGATATAGAGTGTACTAAAAAAATATTTAAAAATATATCTTATTTAACTGGTAAAGACTGTAATTTAAAGTTAAGACTGAAATATTTTGAATTTTAAAAAAACATCGTATGATGTTTTTATTAACGTTTACTAAATTGTGGTGCTTTACGTGCTTTCTTTAATCCGTATTTTTTACGTTCTTTCTTTCTAGAGTCTCTAGTAACAAAGCCATTTGCTTTTAGTATTCTTCTAAATGATGTTTCACTAGTTGGATCAGTATTTTTATCGTATTCTAACAATGCTCTAGCGATACCCAAACGAATTGCTCCTGTTTGTCCAGAAAAACCTCCACCATATGCATTAACTGTTATGTCAAACTTATCTCTAGTATTTGTTACATCTAATGGTTGACATAAATCTAATATCAATGTTGGAAATGGTAGATATTCTTTCATATCTTTTCCATTTATAGTAATTTTTCCTTTACCAGAAGTCATTCTTACTCTAGCAACAGATGATTTACGACGTCCAGTTCCTAAATATACTTTATCTGCCATACTGCCTCCTATTCAACTTTCATTTCTTTTGGTTGTTGTGCTTGATGTTTATGTTCATCACCTTGATACACAAATAGTTTATCTAACATTTGTCTACCCAGTCTTCCCTTAGGAAGCATTCCTCTAACCGCTAATTCTATCATTTCGATAGGATATTTATCTCTCATAGTTCTAGCATTTCTAGTTCTAAGTCCTCCTGGATAACCACTGTGATTATAATATAACTTATCATCAAGTTTCTTTCCAGTTAACTCTACTTTAGATGCATTTAAAACTATTACATTGTCTCCACCATCTATATGTGGTGTATACGTTGTTTTATTCTTGCCACTTAATACTATAGCAATTTTACTAGCAAGTCTTCCTAGTGGAATACCTGTAGCATCTACTACGTACCAATTTCTTTTTACATCTTCTTTTCTTTGCATAAAAGTCTTCATAATTATTTTTCCCTTTCTTCAGATCAAGTTTCTTCGGAAAACTCAAAATGGGATTTAAATGTACCGAGTATGATTTTACTAAAAAAGACAATAATTGTCAACAATAATTGTCTTTTTTTACTCTTTTGGACTTGCAACTTCATTTGTAGACTCAAAAGTATTCAACATTGAAAAATCTATTATATCTACTTCTTCATCTAATGCTTTTTGATCTAATATAACATGCTCACCAAAATCCAAGGTTTCTGGTTTGTTATCATATATTACTTGAAAGGATTCCGTTGCTGGTTGAGCATCCATTAGATTTATTGGTTTTTGTTCTTCTAAGACCATATTCGTCTCTGGAATATCGGGTATTATATTATCAACATTATCAACTTCTAATTTAGCTGTTTGTTCTAATATTGGAGTTTCTGAAACAACCTTGTTTGCAGATTCTTCTAAAACTGGAGATATCATAACGGGGATCTCTTTAGTTTGTACTCCCTCTAAATTTTCAACTTGTTTTGAGTCTTTTTTGTTTTTTCGTTTATCCTTTACTAAAAAACCAATTAATACAATAATTAAAAAGCCAGATATCGCAGCCACATAAATATAGTTTTCAACTAAAAAATCTAAAATTTTTGTCATATCACACTTCCTTTATTTCATTCTAATTATGGATTCTCAACGTTTACCGATAGATCTACCCTATATGTTTCTCCCTCATTTTGTGGTAGATAAAG
>CAZJQU010000027.1:0-8847 GCA_964548645.1 uncultured Muribaculaceae bacterium | reverse complement strand
CCATAAAATATTACAAAAACATCTAAATTTTCTGTTAAAAAGTCTTTTTCTCTATTCAATTGATTTTGATTTATTTCTATTTGTTCATATGATTCCATATTCATAAATACATAGTTATCACCATTTAAATAAAGATATTGCATTGGTTTTTTCTCAATTAATGCTCTAGCGACTTTAGTTCCTGAATTAAATGAGTTTTCTGTATTTGATCCTGTTCTAAGATTATACAACTTAGCCTTAACGAATGCTGCACCTTTACCAGGTTTAACATGAGAATAGTCTAATACTTCAAATATTTCTCCATCTAACTCAATAGTCATACCAGTTTTAAAATCATTAACATTTATCATACTCTCTCCAATAAAAAATAAACTTTAGTTTATTTCTTTTCTTTATGTATTGTAGTTTTTTTACATCTTGAACAATGTTTATTAAGTTCTAACTTTTCAGTTGTATTCTTTTTATTTTTTATTGTTCTATAATTTTCTTCTTTACATTCTGAACACATTAAAGTAATTCTTTCTCTATTTCCAGCTTTTGCCATAATACTCACTCCTTTTTTTCAATATTGATTATATCAAATTATTTAGAAATATCAAATGTTTTTATAGTAATTTACTATGTTTTCTATTATATTTGGATTAAATGTCTTATTTCTTATCATTTCTATTTCAAATTTATATGGTGGGTATAGATTATCTATATATGGAGTTTCTAAAATTTTAGGTATATTTTTTAATCTTTCATTATAAATAATACTTATTAATTTATCAAACCCTAATGTTCCAAATCCTATATTAGCGTGTCTATCTTTTTTATCTCCAGGATTATTTTTAGAATCATTTATATGAATTGCTCCTAGTCTATTTATACCCACTACCCTATCGAATTCATCTAACAACTTATCAAAATTATTTATATCATAACCAGCATCACTCATATGACAACTATCCATACAAACAAGTAAGTTATCATTATTTTTTACATTATCAATTATATACTTTATATGTTCAAATTTATAACAACATTCAGTTCCTTTTCCAGACATTGTTTCTAATAACAATTTAACGCTTGTAGGTTCATTTAAAACCCTATCTAAAGCTTTTACTATGTTATTAAGACCAACATCCTCTCCTAATCCTACGTGTGATCCTGGGTGTATTACAAGTTTAGTAAGACCTAACGTTTCACATCTAGAAATTTCTTGCTTTAAAAAATTAACAGCAAAATCTACAAAGTCCTCGGTTTTGTTATTAGCAAGATTTATTATATATGGTGCATGTACTATTATATTATTTATATCTATATTATTTTCTTTTAGTAATTCTTTAGCTGTTTCTATTAAACCTTGATTCAAAGGAACTCTAGCAGTATTTTGAGGAGCTCCTGTATATATCATAAAAGCATTAGAACCATAACTTAATGCTTCTTTTATACTTCCTACTAATTGTGTATCCTTAGTAAAAGATACGTGTGATCCTATTATTAAATTCATATTATTCCTCCCTTTTTGTAAAGTTGATTATTTTAACGTTATCATAATTATTTTTCATTATTTCTACAGCAAATGAAGATGCTTTTGTTTTAGGAACTAGTAAAAACACTTTATTCTTTGTTCTTGTTAGTGCCACGTAAAACAGTCTTCTTTCCTCTGGATAATCTATTGGTTCTTCTATTTTGGGTTTTATTAATTGTATAATTGGTACGTCCTCAATTTTAGATGGAAATCCATAAACATCATCATTTAAATCCAATAATATACAATAATCAAAACCCAATCCTTTTGCTCTATGTATTGTTAAAAAAGTAATATTTAATTTAGGTTTTTTCTTATATACTATTTTTTCGCTTCCCATTACTTGAAAATATCTAGAATCATCAAGTTTAAATTTATCGCTCTTGTATCTGCTCATTAATAAAATTTTTGCATTAGGCTTTTCTATAGAAATCCAATTTAATATTTTAGAAATTACTTCTAATCTGTTTATATTTGCTTCTAATCGATTAGATACATCATAATTACATATTACAACTGGTTTTTCCAAACGTTTATCAGAAATTAAATATTTTTTAATTTGTCTTGTGTTTTTTTGTATAAAGTCTCCAGCTATATCAATTAATTCTTGACTATTTCTATATGTTTTTTCAATAAATACACTCTCGGCTTCTTCTAATTCTTCTTCAAAGTTTTCAAAGATATCTATTCTAGAACCAGAATATCCAAATATTGTTTGCCAATCATCTCCCACTGCCATAATTTTTGCATCAAATAATTTAGATAATCTATTTATTAAATTAAATCTTTGTTTTGAAATGTCTTGATATTCATCAATTATCAAATATTTATAATCCACTCCCAAATCTTTTTCTTTTATTTTAGGAATAATATAATAGGCTTTGTGAATCATATCTTCAAAATCTATATTCTGATTTTCATATAATTCTTTTTCATAATAAGTGTATATATCCTTCATCATAATAAGTTGCTCTTTTAAATCGTCTGTATTGTTTTCAATTAACTCATCAAAAAAATCAATATCATATCCATTTTGTTTAAAAGCATATATGAATGGTATAGCTATATCATTTATAAACCTATTTATATATCTTTCTGCGCTTGTATCTTTTAATTGATTATATATCTCTATATCTGATTTTTTATTTAATATAAAACCTTTATTTAATAATTCCTTTTTTAATTCTTTTAAATAGGTGGTTTCGTTTAAATATTTTGAATATGTAACTATAATAACATTATATAATTCCTTTTCTTTAATGAAATTTTGTTTTAATCTATATGTTTTTAAATAATTTTTTAGTTCCTCTTCTGTATACATCCCATTGTACCCGTTTTGATCTATTCCAAAATGTTCTATATAACATTCATTATCATTTTGCCTTATATAAAAATCAGGATAATACCATTTGTTTTCTTCTATATTTTTATCAAATTTTAATTCGTATTCAAAAGAAATACTATTTTTGAACAAAAAATTTGCAATATCTACTTCTTCTTTTGATTTGAAATACTCTCCAGTTATACCTCTTTTATATTCTTTTCTTTTATCAATCTGGATATCATTAAACAATTTATAATTACCAACATTTTTTAATTCTTTAGAAAATTCATAATCATGATATTCTTTAAAATATTTAAACGTAAAAGCTTCTTTCTCAAATCTAAGTTTTCTTGAAAAAGCATGATAAAATATTTTAAACTTATCTTTGTCTTCAAATAATATATCTTTTATATAGTTGGATATTATTTTATACTGTCCAGCATCGTCTACAATTTTATTGTAATTTTCTCCACTTTTTTTAATTATATCTAAACCTAAAGCATGAAACGTGAATACAGACACTTCTTTGTAACCACACTTTTCGTGTATTATTCTTTTTAATTCTTGTTCTACTTTTTTTGTAAATGATAAGACACAAATATCTTTTTGTTTATATCCTTTTTTTTCTATTAAATATAGTACTTTTCCAACCATTGTCGTTGTCTTACCACTACCAGCTCCTGCGATTACCAATAAATTATCAACATCCATTAATATAGCAATTCTTTGTTGTTCATCCAAAAGAATATTTTTATCAATTTTTGAAAACATTTCATCAAAATATTTTTTATGTTGTTGTAGTTTTATTTTTATATCTAACTTCATATATTCACCTAATTATATTATACCATAGTCAATATTTATAAAGTATGTTATAATCTTTTTGGTGATTTTTATGTTAAAAACAACGGACATATTAGATGAAAAAGATAAAAGACTTAAGACGATTAGTGAAGAGGTCTCTTTTCCGCTTACCAACGAAGATAAAAAATTAATAAAAGATATGCTTAAATATCTTAGAGATAGTCAAATAGAGGAATTAAGTTTAAAATATGATTTAAGACCAGGTATGGGTTTATCCGCTATACAGATGGGCATTCCAAAGAGATACTTTGTAATAGTAGAAGAAACAACTAAAGAAGAGGATACAGAACAATCATTTAAAGATTATGTTATAGTAAATCCGAAGATAATAAGTCATTCTGAAGAGATGATCTATGCAGAGTTTGGTGAGGGTTGTTTAAGTGTAAATAGAGAAGTAGAAGGAATAATACCAAGATATGCAAGAATTACAATAGAAGGATTTGATATGGATGGCAATAAAATTACAGTTAGAGCAAGAGAAGAAGTATCAATTGCTGTTCAACATGAAATAGATCATTTAAATGGTATATTATTTATAGATAGAATAGATAAAGAAAATCCATTTAAATATGAAAATAAGATGCGTTCAATATAGCATCTTATTTTTTATATATCTTTTAATCTTACGCTTACTAGTTTTGAAACGCCTGATTCTTGCATTGTAATACCATATAATATATCAGCGTATTCCATTGTTGTTTTCTTGTGTGTAATTATTATAAACTGTGTTTTATCTTCGTATTCTTTTAAAAAAGTTCCAAAATTATTTACATTTACATCATCTAAAGGAGCTTCTACTTCATCTAATAAACAAAAAGGAACAGGTCTTACTTTTAATATTGAAAATAATAAGGCAATTGCTGTTAAAGCTTTTTCTCCACCACTTAACAACGATATTGTAGTTAATTTTTTTCCTGGTGGAAGTGCTGTTATTTCTACTCCAGTTTCTAATATGTTTTTATAATCCGTTAGTTTTAACTCAGCAGAGCCACCTCCAAATAACTTTTTAAATACTTCTTTAAATTCTATTTGTATTTCTTTAAATGTGGATAAAAATGATTCTTTCATTATCTTGTCCATTTCGTCTATTATAGAGTTTAATGTTTCTTTGGCTACAAATAAATCTGTCTTTTGATTATTTAAAAATTCATATCTATTGTTTATTCTATCAAACTCATCTATTGATCCTAAATTAACCATACCTAAGCTTTTAATTGTCTCTTTTAACTCTTCTACCCTATTTCTTGCTTCATCTTTATCTAAATATAAGAAATAATCTCTTTTTGCTTTTTCAAAAGTCATATTGTAATCTTCATTTAAAGATAATAATAATTGTTCTAACTTCATTTCTATTTTAGTTAAATCTATTTCTAAATTGTTCTTATCTCTATTTGATTTATTTATTTTAGAGTTATATAGTTTTATATCGTGTTCTAAGGTTTCTATTTCATTAGATAGTATAAATAACTTATCATTATTTTCATTTAATTCTTTAGAAATATTATCTTTAATAGATAATGCTTCATAATATTCTTTTATAATCTCATCTTCTTCTTTAGTAATGTTTTCTTTAGTAGATAATTCTAACTCTATATTTTTTATATTATCTAAATATTCTTCTTTTAATTCATGTTTTATTTTATTTATTTGTTCTAATGAGATTTTTTTGTTGTTATATACACTTAATTTTTCTTTTAATATTATTATTTTGTTGTTTATTTCAATTATATTATTATTTATTTTATTTATATCATTTAAGATATTATTTAATTCTTTTTTATTGTTTTCTAGATCTAATTTATCGTTTATTATTGTACTGTTTTTCTTTATAGTTCCTCCAGTTATAGACCCTCCAACATGAAGTAATTCACCATCTAGTGTTACTACTCTATATTTATGATTTATACTTTTACTTATTACATTTGCATTATCAATATTATCAACTACTATTATATTTCCTAATTGATTTAATATTGCTTTTTTGTATTTTGAATCATAACTAACTAAGTTAGACGCTGTATTTATATAACCATTCATATTTGAGACTTTATTTAATGTTTCTTCATCTACACTTCTTCCATTTATTTCAGAAAGTGGTAGAAATGTTGCTCTACCTAAGTTATTAGACTTTAAATATTTTATTGCTTCTTTAGCAGCATAATCATCATCACACACTATAAACTGTGAAGATGATGAAAGAGATATATCGATTACTGTAGAGTAAATATTATCAAAATCTATTAGTTTACCTAATACTCCATTTATACCTATTAAAGATTTATTATTTAATATACTAGAAACTGAATAATATAAATCAGAATTGTTCTCTATATTTTTATTTATTGTATTAATTTTATATTCTAAATCCACCTTATATTTTGTTAGGTTATCTAGTTTAGTACTATTATTAAATTTATCTTTATTTATTATAGATAGTTTATCCTCTAATTCTAGGGTGCTATTTTCTATATCTACTAATTCTTTTTCTACCTTATTTAAATCAACATCTAGACTATCTATTTTATTTTTAATATTATTCTTATTTTCTTTTAAACTTACTATGGAGTCATGTAGTTTAATATCATCTACATCAAATTTTTTAGCGTTGCTTATTATTAACTTCTCACTGTTTATTCTTTCTACTTCTCTAACACTATTTAAAAGGTTGGTATTTAGTCTATTTGTTTCTTCTCTTAGCTTTATACTATCTAATTTTTTCTTCTCTAAATCGCTCGATTTCGTATTTAAATCAAACTCTAAATTTAAAGATTCTTGTATTAAAGATTCTTTTTTATCGTTATTTTCTTTAGATTCGATATTTAATCGTTCTATATCATAAACTATTAAAGAGATATCTATGTTTTCTAATTCAGATTTATATTCCACATATTTTTTAGCAGAAATAGATTGTTCTTTTAATGGTTCTAATTGTGATTCTAACTCAGTCATAATATCTGTTACTCTATTTATATTGTCATTTGTTCTAGATAACTTTCTTAAAGCATCTTCTTTTCTTTTCTTATACTTTAAAACACCAGCAGCAGATTCGAATATTATTCTTCTTTCTTCTGGTTTATCTGATAGTACACTCGCTATATCTCCTTGAGATATTATGTTATATGAATCTCTTCCAGCACCACTATCTATAAACAAATCTAATATATCTTTTAATCTACATCTTGTTTTATTTATATAGTATTCATTATCTCCATTATTATAAACAACTCTTTTTATTTCTACTTCTCTATATTCTATATTTAAATACTTATCTGTATTATCGAATATTAAAGCAACAGATGCATTATTTGCTGGATTTCTACTCTTACTTCCAGAAAATATTACATCTGTCATTGTTCCTTCTCCTCTTAGAGATTTAACAGATTGTTCTCCTAGTACCCATCTAACAGCATCTACTATATTACTCTTACCAGATCCATTTGGACCTACTATGCCTGTAATACCAGGTTCTAAGTCAATAGTTGTTTTGTCTGCAAAAGATTTAAAACCTTGTGCTATTACTTGCTTTAAATACATTATTATCACCATTGTAATTATAATATAATAATCAATTTAGAGCAACAAAAAAACGAGTATTACTCGTTTAAATGATTATATAACTTTTTCTACTGAATAAAAGTATACATCTTCTTTATCTTTATTATAAGTAAACTTATATGTATCAAATTTATCTAATTCCTCTTTAGTTAAATTTTTCACATCGAATGTATCATCTTTTTCAAGTACTAAAGATATTCTATCTACATCTTTATAAAACTTTGTAACTATTGGAAGATGTCCCATTGCTTCCGCATTTTCAAAATATAGAAATATTGCTTTTGTATAAACTTCAATTTTATCATCAAATTCTTTATAACCTGTTATTAAGTTTTCTATACTCTCATTAGGACCACCTCTACCACCTGCAATAAATGCACAATACTCATCTATTTTAAATTTATAGGTGTCTCCATATACAAGTATTTCTTCGTTAGGTCCCAAATCTTTAAAATTCAAGTTTCTAAATTTTGACCTTACTATGTTATGGATAGTATCCCTAGATACACACATCTGTTTTCCGGGTGTTAAGTCACTTCTTTGATATAGTGCTACCGTATGATGGTATAGTCCAATATACGCTAAAACAAAATCTCCTAGTTCTTCTACTATTACTTTATTTCTTCTGTAATAATAACCATATATATCATTATTTAAGTTTTTAGATCTGTTTGCAAAAGGACTATTAAATATTTCTATTGTGTCTGTTAAATATTGTTCTGTTAATTTTGAGTTTACTCTTGCTAAATCTCTTTTTGTTGTTTCTTTTAATATTACTTCTGTATCCTCTTTTTTAGGTTCTTCTTTTGTTGTTTCAGAATTTTTATTTGCAAGCATATATATTATGTAGATTAAAAATATCAAGCACAGTATTGAAAGCAAAACTATAATTATTGTTTTTGTTTTACCACTGTTGGTATTTAATTCTTCCATATTATCCTCCATTATTATTTTATCACTTTTTCTACAGAATGTAAAAATAAATTATCCTTTGAGATTTTAAATCTAAATTTATAAGTGTTTGCCTTTTCGAACATTTCTTTAGATGGAGATAGTGAAAACTCTGCTCTACCTAAGTAATTACTAGGTATTTCTGTATTCAATGAACTTCTAAATATACAATCTGGTTTTTTTGTTGTTTCATTGATGATTGTTTGACAATAAGTAAATTTTGTATATATGTCTAAATAAACACTTCCTTTACTGTAAGCAATAATTCTGTGGAATATGTTGTCTCCAATCTGGTCTTTTCCACCAAGTAATTTACCACAATATTTATTATCTTTAAATATAAAGTCTCCAGTTTCGTTAAATATATCTTCTTCTATTTCTCTTACAAATACGTCTTTATCTAAAACTGTCTTAGAATAATTTATTACCTCATCTTTGCTAACACAGGTCTCATCTGTTTCACTTCCAACTTGCTTTAGTTTGTTAGCAAATCCTTGTAGTGCAATGTTATTTATTACATTTTGATCCATATCTTTTACTAACATTTTGTCTTCTTTAAAATAGTAACCAAAATATTTACCTGTATATGCTGTATCAAATAAGTGTATTGTGTTTTTTAAAAACTTATCCGATATAT
>CAZJQU010000026.1:0-9091 GCA_964548645.1 uncultured Muribaculaceae bacterium | reverse complement strand
TAAAAAACTATTTACAAGATAGTTTTTTTATTGTATTATGGTGGTAGTAAGTGGAACACAGTGGTAGAAAGTGGGGGATTTTATGTTCATGGGCGAATATCACCATAATATTGATGATAAGGGACGTATAATAATCCCATCTAAGTTTAGATATGAACTTGGCGAAAAGTTCATAATTACTAGAGGAATAGACAAATGCTTATTTGTATACCCAAAAGTAGAATGGACAAAGATTGTATCTAAACTAAATGAGCTATCGTTTACTAAAAAGGATGTTAGATCATTTCAAAGATTCTTTCTATCTGGTGCCACCGAATGTGAATTCGACAAACAAGGTCGAATCAATATTACCTCTCCACTAGCGGGTTACGCCGATTTAACAAAAGAATGCGTTGTTATCGGCGTAAATGACCGCCTTGAAATCTGGTCTAAAGATAATTTCGATAAATTCCTAACAGAAAATATAGATCACTTATCAGATATAACTGAAAATCTATTTGAAAGTTTCCCGTATGCATAAAAGTGTATTACTAGATGAATCAATAGAGGGATTAAACATAAAAGAAGATGGAACTTATATCGATTGTACTTTAGGTTACGGAGGGCATAGCGAAGCTATACTAAAAAGAATAAAAAGGGGTTGGCTTTTTGCCTTTGATAAAGACGATTCAGCAATTAAATATAGTAATGAAAGACTAAGTAAAGTAAGTAATAATTACGAATTAATAAATACTAGTTTTAAAAACATACTTAATGAATTGATGAATAGAAATATAGATAAAGTAGATGGAATAATATTTGATTTAGGAGTATCTAGTCCTCAAATAGATGAAGAAAAAAGAGGATTTAGTTACATGAAAGATAGTGTACTAGATATGAGAATGGATCAAAATCAAGTATTAGATGCCAAATACATAGTAAATAACTATAAATATGAAGAATTATTAAATATATTTTATAGTTATGGAGAAGAAAAATATTCTAAGATTATTGCTAAAAAAATAGTAGATTATAGAATAAAAAAAGAGATACAAACTACTAAAGAGTTAGTAGAGATAATAAAAGAATCAGTAAAAAAGGACTATTTCGACTCAGTTAAACGTATATTTCAAGCTATTAGAATAGAAGTTAATAATGAATTAAAAGAAATAGAAATAGCGGTAGAAGACGCTATAAATATACTTAAACCCAGTGGTAGATTATGTGTAATAACATTTCATTCTCTAGAAGATAGAATAGTGAAAAATATATTTAAAAAATATAGTGAAGTAAATAAAGTGTTTAAAGGATTACCTAATATACCAGAAGAATATAAACCAAAAATAAAGATAATAGATAGAATATATCCAAGTAAAGAAGAACTGGATGATAACTCTAGAGCTAAAAGCTCTACTTTGAGAATAATAGAGAGGTTGTAATGAAAAAGAAACTAACTATATCAAAACTAATTACTACTACTTGTGTAATATCTATGATGATATTTCCAGTACTATTTTTATTCTTGAAATCTACTCACTCAAATGTTAATATAGAAGTAGAAGAGTTAAAGAAAAAAATAACAATGGAAGAAAACAAAATAGAAAGTTTAACTATGAAAGTTGATGAGTTAAAATCTTTATCTAATTTAGCAACTGCTATTGAAAGTGAAGGATTGAGGTACAACAGTACTAATATAAAAGTATTATCAAAAAACTAGTAGGTGTATATGAAAAGAAATGAAAAAATAGTATTTAGCAAGTTTGTACTTATCTTTTTCCTTCTTTTTTTTATTGTGATAATAATAAGATTAGGATATTTAGCATTATCAACTACGATAGATAATAAAAACTTAGAAGAGTTTGCATCTAATAGAAATACAACTAAAAGAATTATATATGCAAAAAGAGGTAATATATATGATTCTTCTAAAAATCTATTAGCACAAACAGTAAATTCTTATACCGTAATCGCACACCTTAAAGCATCACACAGTTCACAAAAAGATAATATAGTTGTAGATAAGGAAAAAACAGCAAAGTTATTATCTCAAATAATAAATATGACAGAAGAACAAATATTAAAGTTATTAAATAAAGACTCTAATCAAGTAGAATTGGGTCCTGGTGGAAGGGCTTTATCTGAAGTTAAAAAAGAACAAATTGAAGCATTAAATCTAACAGGATTGTCTTTTACGGTATCTCAAAAAAGATACTATCCAAACGAAGAATTTTTATCTTATATATTAGGATATGTAACAGAAAAGAACAGTATAATGACTGGAGAAATGGGCATAGAAAAGTACTATAATACTGAATTAAATGGTAAAAACGGTTCATATGAATATCAAAAAGATTTAAAAGGTTATAAAATGCCTAATACTCCAGAGATTACTATACCATCTACTGATGGTGTAGATATTCATTTAACAATCGATAATAACATCCAATATTTTGTCGAAACAATAAGTAAAGAGTCATTTAAAACTAATAAGCCAGAATGGTTAATAACTGCGGTAATGGACGCTAAAACAGGAGCAATATTAGGAACTACATCTTATCCATCATTCGATCCAAATACAAAAAATTTAACTAGTTATATGAATCCACTTGTTTCATATGCTTTTGAACCTGGTTCCACTATGAAAGTTTTTACTTATATGTCAGTATTAGAAAAAGGTAATTACGATGGAAATGAAACTTTTAAATCGGGCAAAATAGGATTTAAAAACACCAATGATACAGTATCTGATTGGAATATAAAAGGATGGGGAACAATAAACTACGATATGGGTTTTGCGGTATCATCAAATGTTGGAATAGTAGAACTTACTAATAATAAGATTAATGGTGGAGAACTTAGAAGTTACTTTGAAAAGTTTGGTTTTGGAAAGAAAACTGGAATAACACTTCCAAATGAATACGATGGAAAGGTTAGTTTTAAATATCCAATAGAAATAGCAAATGCGGGTTTTGGACAAGGAATAACTACAACACCTATACAAATGTTACAAGGGCTAACACCAATATCTAACGATGGAACTATGCTAAAACCATACCTTATAAAAGAAATAATAGATAGTAAAAATAATGTAATATATAAAGGTAAAAAAGAGGAAATCGGTAAAGTAGCAAGTATAGAAACCGTAAACAAGATTAAAGATTTGATGTATAATGTAATAAATGATACTCCTGATAGAGCTACAGGTACGAGATATAAAGTAGAAGGATACGATATAATAGGGAAAACTGGTACCGCACAATATATAAATCCTAAAACTGGTAAATATGTAACAGGAGAGGGTAATTATATAAGAAGTTTTATAGGTATGTTTCCAAAAGATAATCCGGAAATAATAGTGTACGTTGCAATGAAAGATCCTATTACTTTAGGGTCAGGTTTACCAGATACTACAGTAAAATTAATAAAAGATATTGCAAATTACAAGGGAATGTACAAGGATTTAAAAGTTGATTCTATATTTTTGAATCATAATATGCCTAATTTATTAAATAAGAATGTAGAAGATGTAAAGGAATTAATAAATAGTAAGTTTAAAAAGATATATATAATTGGAGATGGTAGCAAGATAGTAAACCAATACCCTAAGTCAAATACGCTTGTTAATTCTACTAACACATTATTTTTAATAACTAATTATAAGGAATTAAAACTACCAGATTTATCCAATCTATCATTAAAGGATGTAAAAATCATTTCAAGTATGTTAAAATTAGAATTAGAATACGAAGGAACTGGTTATGTATATAGTCAATTTCTAGAAAACAATAAATTATTAGTAAAGTTGAGGTAATTATAATAAAAAAGGATTTACATTAGTAGAGTTATTAGCAGTAATAATAGTATTAGGACTAATACTACTAATAGCAATACCTAGAGTATTGGATTCAATAGATGTATCAAAAAAGAGGAGTTTTGAAATATCTGCAAATAAGCTTATTGAAGAAGCAGCAAAAGAATATAATAAAGACTCTTCTATAAAAGAGTCTTTATTATAGATGGTGTTTTTACTGATAACAACTTAGATGTAAAAGGAGATTTACCACCTAACGGAAATATAAGAGTATCAAAAGATGGAGAGGTAGCAATATCAATTTATAATGATAAATGGTGTTCAATAAAACAATATAATGAAGATAAGGAGATGTTACTATTGGAGCTAATGCATTTATATATAATGGTAGTGACGGTATGACTAATATAACACCAGTATACTTAAGATAAAACCAGGATTATTCCTGGTTTTTATCACATTCATCACATAGACAATAATTATCTATATCAATATTTATATTAAATGTATCTTTTAAATATTCTTCTAATTTAGTAATTGTATAGCAAGAGACTGTGTTCTTTATACTTTCTGCTTCTTTTATTGCTAAATCTTTATCTATTTTAAGTACATCAGTAAAAAATATTTGAAGTATACTATCTTTTCTTATTATATTATTTACATATGTTTTACCAAAATTGGTAAGTTTTATACTTTCACCATAGGTTATTAGTTTTAAATTACTAAGATTTTTTAATGCTCTAACTACACTAGGTTTACTGTAATTTAAGTGCTTTGATATATTGGTTACTGTTATGTCTTTATGTTTAGAGACATCATATATAGCCTTTAAATATTTTATTTGAGAGTGTGTTAATTCTATCATCCTATAGATCCCTCCATACTCATCTTTAACAGTTCATTTAATTCTATTGCATATTCCATAGGAAGTTCTTTAGTAAAAGGATCTATAAATCCAAGTATTAGCATATCATTTGCAATTTCTTCTGATATTCCTTTACTCATCATATAAAATAGTTTTTGTTCATCTATTTTAGATACTTTAGCTTCGTGTTTAAAACTAGTAGTATTATTCTCTATCTTAGAGTAGGGAATAGTATTAGATACTGATTTATTATCTAAAAGTAGGGTGTCACATTCTACATCTGTTTTAGCGTTTATAGCGTCTTTATTATGCACTACATAACCTCTATAATTGTTAACACCACCATTTTTAGAAATAGCTTTTGATATTATTTTTGAATATGTATTAGGTGCCAGGTGTATCATTTTTGCACCAGCATCTTGTACTGTTTTATTAGCAACTGCGATAGATATAGTAGTACCTTTAGAATTCTCACCTTTTAATATTATAGAAGGGTATTTCATATTGTATTTAGAACCTAAATTTCCATCAATCCATTCCATTACAGCATTTTCTTCAGTTATTGCTCTTTTAGTTACTAGATTATATACATTATTAGACCAGTTTTGTATTGCGGTATATCTACAATAAGCATCTTTTTTTACAAATATTTCTACTACAGAAGCATGGAGTGAATTATCATCGTAGGTGGGTGCTGTACAACCTTCTACATAGTGAAGAGATGCTCCTTCATCTACTATTATTAAGGTTCTTTCGAATTGTCCAAATTTGTTAGAGTTCATTCTAAAATAAGATTGCAAAGGTTTATCTAATTTTACTCCTTTAGGAATATATATAAAAGAACCACCTGACCAAACAGATGTATTAAGAGCTGCGAATTTATTATCTGTATATGGTATTAATTTACCAAAGTATTCTTTAAATAGTTCTGGATGTTTTTTTAATGCTGTATCTGTATCTAAAAATATTACTCCTAGTTTGTTTAATTCTTCTTTCATGTTGTGATATACCATTTCTGATTCGTACTGTGTAGCAACACCACTTAAATACTTACTTTCTGCTTCTTTTATACCTAGTTTATCGAATGTATCTTTTATTTTATCAGGTACTTCTTCCCAAGAATCTGTCACATTACCATCTGGTTTAATATAGTAATATATATCATCAAAATCTAAGTCTATATGTTCCATTTTTTCCCAATTAGGCATTTTTAATTCAATAAATTTCTTATATGATTTTAATCTAAGATCTAACATCCATTCTGGTTCACTTTTTATTTTTGATATTTCTTTTATTTTTGCTTCACTTAAACCTTTATCAATTTTTACTTTAGACATATCTCCATCGTTAAATCCATATTTATATTCCATCTTCATCACCAATCGCTTTCTTATAAGCTTTATAAGGAAGTAGGGCACATTTAATTCTTGGTGGTAAATTTTTTATTCCTTCAAAAGCAATTGCTTCCATAATAATTTTGTTATCGAAATTATTATTTATAAGCATATTATTTATATTATCTATTATTAAGTTTACTTCTTCTTTAGTTTTTCCAACTAAAAGTTCACTCATAATAGATGTAGATGCTTTACATATAGAGCATCCATTTACTTTATATGATATATCTTTTACAATGTTCTTATCTATTTGTACATATATAAAAACATCATCTCCACATGATGGATTTTTTAAATATGCTTTCATATAGTCAGATTCATTTATTTCTTTTATATTTCTAGGATTTTGAACGTGATCTAATATGATTTCTCTATATAATTCGTTAGAATAATTCATTTAAAAAATCACCAGCTTTCATTAACACTTCAATTAACTTATCTACTTCTTCTTTAGTATTATAAAAAGATAGACTAATTCTTACAGTAGAATCTACTTTTAAGTAATTCATAAAAGGCTCAGCACAGTGATGTCCTGCTCTAACTATTATGTTATATTTATCTAACAAACTACCTATATCGTGAGAATGAATATTATCTATGTTAAATAAAACTATAGAGCTATCTATATTGTTTTTATTATAAATTTTTATATTTTCTATTTCATTTAATCTGTTTATTAGGTAATTTCTTAACTCTTTTATATAGTTATGTATATTATCTACTCCAATATTCGTTATGTAATCTATTGCTGTTCCAAGTCCAATTACTCCTGGAACCATCATAGTTCCTGCTTCAAATTTATATGGTGTTTCTTTATATGTGGTACTATTTATAGAAACTGAATCTACCATTTCACCACCATAACTAGTGGGTTCCATAGTATCTAGTATTTCCTTTTTCCCATATAAAACACCGACACCCATGGGCCCATATATCTTATGAGATGAAAATGTATAAAAATCAATATCCATATCTTTTACATCTACTTTAGTATTTGTTATACCTTGAGCACCATCTACCAAAAACAAAGCATTATAATTATGAACTATTTTTGATATTTCTTTAATGTTATTTCTTCCACCCATAGTATTAGATACATGATTTAATGCGACAATTTTTGTTTTACTTGATAACTTTGCTTTTAATTCATCTAAGTTTATAAGTCCATTTTCATCTATATTTAAGACTATTAATTTTGCGTTTTTTCTTTCACATAACTTTTGCCATGGAACAAAGTTCGAGTGGTGTTCTATTATAGATACTATAATTTCATCACCATTATTAATGGTTCTTTCTAATGAGTTAGCAACCATATTTATTGAATCTGTAGTTCCTCTGGTAAATACTATTTCATTACTATTAGCATTTATAAAGTTTGCTACTTTTTTTCTAGAGTCTTCGAACTCTTTAGTTGCAAAGTAGGCTAAACTATCTATTCCTCTATTTAAATTACTATTGTAATTAGTATAAAAAGTTTTCGTGTTTTCTAAAACTACATTTGGTTTAAATGTAGTAGATGCATTATTAAAATATATATATTTTTCCTTTAACATTGGAAAATCATCTCTATTCATATTGTCCTTTCTATTAACTTTTCTACTGTTTCTTTGTATTCTTCCGGAACAAATTTCATTAAGAAGTTATTCGCATACATTATATTTGCATCTTCTAAGCTAATTCCTTTACTCATTATATAATATAAATCGTTTTCATTTATTTTAGATATTTTAGATGAATGACTTGCAAATATATTGTTCTCATCTATAAATAGGGTAGGTATCATTTCTAATTTAGATGTATTATCTAGTAGTATTCCTTCTATGCTTTGTTTTGAGTTAGAAATTATAGAACCATTTTGTATATTGCTTTTTATATCCATAAGGACATCTGATTTATTTAACAATATTGCATTATTATTTACTATTGAATTGGTGTTGTCATTTAAATGATTTATAACGGTATAATAAGTACTTGAGGTTTTATTTGATACAGTTATAAGTGATATGTTCACATTGCTATTTTTACCAATTAAATTTGCTTTTATTTCGTTATTATTTTTTCTGCCAAATAGAGCAATAAATACTTTTAATGAAGAATCATCTTCTAAGTTTAAATTTAGATTATATCTGGTATTGTGTTTGGTTATTAAGTTTATGGTAGATTTAACACCTTTAGATACATTTATATTGATATTTAAATTTAAATATTTAGTAATATCTAATACTAGATTTGTGTTTTTATTTATATTGATGTCTTCTTCTAGAACTTTATCTATTTTTAAATTCACAAATTCATCTATCATGATTTATAACCGACTTTCTCTATAGTATTCGCTAAAGAGCTATCTCCAGACTTAATAATTCTTCCACCATCTACTACGTGTACATGTGTAGGTTTTAAGTATTTTAATATGTTTGTATGGTGTGTAATTATTAAAAATGAAACATCGTTTGATTCATAATAATTTTTTAATGCGTTACCCACGATTTTTATAGCGTCCACATCTAATCCTGAATCTATTTCATCTAATATTACTAATTTCGGTTTAAACATAAGTATTTGTGCAATTTCATTTTTCTTCTTTTCACCACCACTAAACCCTACATTTACATCTCTTTTTGAGTAGTCTTCTTTTAATAATAGTTTATCTTTAGCATCTTCTATTAATCTATATACATCTAGTGGTTTAACTTTTGTTTTACTTCTAGCATTTAATGCATTTTTAATGAAATCTATATTAGAAATACCATCTAATTCGTTAGGATATTGCATAGATAAAAAAATACCAGCACGAGCTCTTTCATCTACCTTCATTTCAAGTAGATTTTGATTTAAGAAAGATATAGTACCATCTACAACTTCATATCTTGGATCTCCCATTATTGTATTTGCTAAGGTCGATTTACCAATACCATTTTTACCCATTAGGGCATGTATTTCTTTATCTTTTATATTTAAATTAATATTACTTAATATTTCTTTTCCATCTGTTTTAACTTTTAAATTTTTTATTTCTAACATAGTTCCTCCTGTTAGCGT
>CAZJQU010000025.1:0-9114 GCA_964548645.1 uncultured Muribaculaceae bacterium | reverse complement strand
CACACTTCATATAATGACTAACTAAAGAAACTGTGATATAATGTCTAATAGATAATAGGAGGTTTCTTATGTACTTAAAAAAGAAGTTTAATGATAAAAATAAAATAATATTTAATTATTATAAAAAAGTAGTTAAATTAACAAAAGCAAATATAAATGTTGGTAGTACCAATGAATGGCTTATAGATAACTACTATATAATTGACTCTCAAAGAAAATCTTTAAATTACTATTTAAAGTCAATACACTTTAAAAAAGTAAAAGATAGAGAAAAAATATATAGACTTGTATATTCGATATTGAATGACAAGAATTTTCAACTTAACTATAAATATTTATTTGATACATTAAATAAATATCAAGAAGATACAAATCATTACTTCTCATATTTAGAAATAGAGTATATATATAATATTGTAGGTTTGGCTTTAATAAATAGATTGGGAGATCTATGTTATAAATTAGATTCTAAACTCACTCAAAAAAGAGAAATAGAATTACTAATAGAGGAAATAAATAAGCATAAGGGAGATAAGAATTTTAATATAGAAAATATAATTAAAATAGATGAAACTATATTAAATAAACCATATTATATAGAAGAGTTGAACTATAAACTAGGTGAACTTGGAATATCTGCTGAAAAACTTCAAATAAAGATGGAAGAGATATTTAAAAGTAGGGATATAGAATTAAACAAAATAATCACCGAACAACAAGAAGAAATAATAAATGAAAACATACTTATAATGAATATATTCCTATCTATAAAAAAATCATCTAAGAATCCTATAAACATAGAAGGAAATGATTTTTATTCTAATATAAGTTATGCTGAAAAACTTTTATTAAATGAAAAAGCTGGATATTATAAATTAATGACAGATGACAGTAAGTATCAATACAGACAGGAAATAACTAAAAATTGTAAATGTAAAAATGAATACGAATATGTTTTAAAGTTGGTAAATAAAGCAAATAAGGAAAACAAACATATAGGTTTTTACTTGTTTAAAAACAAAACAAACAATAAAAAAGCATATTTATATATTGGATTAGTTATATTTATAACATTATTACTTTCTTTATTAGTGTATTCATATACTGATTTTATTGCATTCTTACTAATCTTTTTGCCTATGATAGGCCTTGCAATGGATATAGTAACACAAATTTTACTTAGATTTATAGACGCTAAAGCACTATTCTCACTTAAAGTAGAGGATAAAATAGAAGAAGAACACGCTACTATGGTTGTAATTCCAACAATAGTAAAAGATACAAAAAAGTTAGAGAAAATGTTTGAGAACTTAGAATTATATTACTTATCTAATATAACAGATAATTTATATTTCACATTACTTGCAGATGCTGCATCACATAGTGAAGAAAATGCCCCATATGATGAAGAAATAGTGAAAAATGGTAAAAAAATAGTAGAAGATTTAAATGAAAAATATGGAAAAGAAATATTTCATTTTGCATATAGAAATAGATTTTATAGTGAAGATCAAGAATGCTTTTTGGGGTTCGAAAGAAAACGTGGTGCTTTAATAGAGTTTAATGAACTTATATTGGGTAATTTATCTAAAGAAGCAAGAGATAAAGCTTATAGAGTTCAAACTTTTGATGAATTTGATAAGAAAATAAAGTATGTTATTACTCTAGATGCCGATACTAAACTAGTACTATCTACTGCATTAAAGTTAGTAGGTCTAATGATACACCCACTAAATAAACCTGTATTAAATAAAGAAAAGACATTAGTTGTTCAAGGTCATGCAATGATACAGCCTAAGGTAAATATAGATATAGAAGTTACTAATAAATCTGAATATTCTCAACTTTTTGGAGGACTAGGCGGTTTAGATGTTTACTCTAGAACTACATTTGACCTATACCAAGATGTATTTGATGAAGGTAGTTTCGTTGGAAAAGGAATATATGACCTAGAGATGTTTCAAAAATTATTAAAAGAAACATTCCCAGACAACCTTATACTTAGTCATGACTTACTCGAAGGAAGCTATTTAAGAAGTGGATTCGCATCTAATGTAGAGGTATTCGATGATTTTCCATCTAAGTACTTAAACGACACTGCAAGACATCACAGATGGACTAGAGGGGATTATCAAATACTATTCTGGTTAGGAAACAAAGTTAGAAATAGAGAAGGAAAATTAGTAAAAAATCCAATATCTATAATTTCAAAATGGAAAATATTCGATAACTTAAGAAGAGCATCTAAACCACTATTTTTAATGTTATTCTTGTTTTATGGATTTACAATAGGTAAAGGTAGTCCAGATGCTTATCTATCATTTACTATGATGATAATATCAATACCAATATTCTTCTACATATTGTCTTTATTTAGAAAAAGAAAATACAGTATGTTCTTAAAATATTATTTAAATTTAATTAGAGGTATGTTATCTGTTGTAATAAAATCAGCAGTATCTATATCTGTTTTACCATTTGAATCACACCTATATACGGACGCAATCGTTAGAACAATACATAGACTATTTGTAAGTAAAAAACATAGATTAGATTGGGTAACAGCAGATGAAGTAGATAAGAGATCTAAGGGTGATATTTTAACATATATAAACAACTTTGATAAAGCGGTATTTATAAGTAGCACATTAGTAGTTATATCTATAATATTAAAACCACATTATATGCCTACTACATTGGTACTTGGAATTACATGGTTATTCGCCCCAATATTAATGTATTCATTAAGCAAAGACTTTAAAAGAAAAAGAGAACACTTATCTGAGGCGGTATTATCTGAATACGATAAATTAGCACATAAAACTTGGAGATATTTTGAACATTACTTAGTGAAAAAATATAATTATTTAATACCAGATAATTATCAGTTAAATAGAAGAAATAAATTAGACTATAGAACATCATCTACTAATATAGGTTTTTCATTAATCGCAGTAATATGTGCTTATGAATTAAAATTTATAAAGTTAGAAGAAGCAATAGATAAGATTAAGAACATAATAAACTCTATAGAAGGATTAGAGAAATGGCATGGACACTTATATAACTGGTACAATATTTTAGATACCAAAAAGATGACTCCATATTTCGTCTCTACTGTAGATAGTGGTAACTTCATAGTTTGTTTATTTACTGTAAAAGAATTCCTAAAATCAAAAGGAGATTACGATTTATTAGTTAGTAGAGTAGAGAAGTTGATAGATGATACAAAATTTGAATATCTATACGATAAAGAATCGGATGTTTTCTCTATTGGATTTGATGTTGGAACAGATATGATATCTAATTATAACTACGATAAGTTCTTATCAGAAAGTAGATTAGTAAGCTATGTAGCAATTGCGATGAATCAAGTTCCTTATAGACACTGGTTCTCATTAGACAAAAGTTTAACAAAACATAAATTTAGAAAAGGACTAATATCTTGGAATGGTACTGCATTTGAATACTTCATGCCAATTATTTTCATGGAGTCTTTTCCATACACTCTACTAGATGAGACTTATTCATTTGGTCATTATGTTCAAAAAGAATTTATAAAAGAAGTAAATCCAAAACTACCTTGGGGTATTACAGAATCTGCATATAATGATTTAGATGATTCACAAAACTACAAATATAAAGCATTTGGTGTTCCTTACCTAAAGTTTGCAGATACAAAAAAACCAAGAATTGTAGTATCTCCTTATGGTTCCATATTAGCGGTTCAAAAATTCCCTATGTCTGTATATAACAACTTAAATAAATTTAAGAAGTACGATATGGAAGGTGAGTATGGATACTATGAAGCATACGATGCTGAAGAAAATGAAGTTGTTAAGACTTATTATGCTCATCACCAAGGTATGATACTTGCAAGTATAACCAATCTTTTAAAAGATAATATAATTCAAAAATACTTTAATCAAGATAAAAGAATAAAATCTATGGAAATACTATTAAAAGAAAAATCACAATTAAAACCATATATAGATCTTAAGATAGAAAAATATAGAAAATATGATTATAATAGATCAGATAAAGATATATTAGTAAGATTCCAAAGCGGAATTAAACCAGTTCCAGAATATGGAATAATTTCAAATGGTCTATATACCACAATTTTAAATGATAGAGGAGTAGGATTCACAAAATATAAAAATCTTCAGATAAATAGATATAGAAATGTACCAGATGAACCTTATGGATTGTTTCTATTTATAAAAGATCTATCAAACAACGTTACTTGGACAAATACATATGAACCATTTATGAAAGAACCGGATAAATATAATGTAACATTTGAACCCGGTACCATAAAATATATAAGAGAAGATAATTTGATAATAACCAAAACAGATGTAGTTGTAACAAAAGAACACAGTGCAGAAATAAGGAAAATAACCATAAATAACTACAATATAAAAGATATTGAATTAGAGTTAACCTCATTTGGAGAAATTATAATGGCTAGAACCGAAGAGGATGTTGCTCATAGAGTATTTAATGGTGTATCTATATCTGCGGATTTTGATACTGATACTCAATCATTAATATTTAGAAGACATTCAAGAACAAAAGAACTAGTAGAGTACTTTTTAGCACACAGAATGTTAGTTTTAGATGACGATTCTGATGCAGAATATGAAACATCTAGAACAAATTTCTTAGGAAGAAATAATGATTTAAATAAAGCAGACGTAATTGTAAACAACAAAAAACTTTCAAATGATAAAAACGCTTTATTAGATCCTATAATGAGTATAAGAAAAAAGATAACACTGAAAGCTAATAAACAAAAAACAATATATTTAGTAACAGGATTTGGCAAATCTAAAGAACAGGTTTTAGAAATTTTAGATATATACGATAATCCAGAAACAATGAAATCAACATTTAGAGAATCAGAACTGTTCAGTAATATATTAGATAGTTACTCTAACTTAAATTCTAATCAAATATTCCTATACAATCACATGTTAAAGAAGATATATAGTTATGTACCATACGACTTTGAAAAAGAGCGCCTATTATTAGGAAACACTTCTTCTAAAAATGAGATATGGAAGTATGGAATATCAGATAATTGGCCAATTATTACTGTAATAATTGATGACTTTGAAGGTATTGGCGTTGCAAAACAAATACTAAAAGCTTATGAATACTACAAGAAAAGGTCTATATATGTAGATATAGTAATATTAAATAAAGAAGTAGAATCTAAAAAAGAAACTATAAATAAATATATATACGATATAATCTACAAGATAGATGCACAAAATAACTTTGAAGATGATTTTGGAAAAGTGTTTGTAATAGAAAAATACAATAAAGAAGATGAGGCACTATTCAAACTTGTCTCTAAACTATACTTTGAAACATCCCTACTTAAAGCATCAGATAATATCTTTAATAAGATAGAAAAAGAACTTATAGAATATATCCCAATTAAATATCCTCTTATGAAACAAGAGAAAAACATAGTAAAACAACTTGGAGAATTTATAAACGATGGTTTAGAGTATCAAATAAACACAGTAAATACTCCTACACCGTGGTCTAACGTAATGTCTAATGGTGAATTTGGAGCAGTAATAACAAATAATTTAAGTGGATTCACATACTATGGAAATAGTAGAGAGTATAAGATAAGTGCATGGAGCAATGACTTTGCCAGAGATCCAAGAAGCGAAAACATAGTAATAGATAATGAATCTTTAAGTGTGGATAAATGTATTCACGGTTTTGGATACTCAAAATTCTTTACTGATACAGATAAATATAATATAAATACAAAGGTTTTCGTTGGAATGGACAACGTAAAAGTATATGAACTCGAAATAACAAATAAAGAAAAAAATAATACATCACTTCCAATACAATTTATGATATCTCCAGTACTTGGAACATCAAAAGAATATAACTACCCATACGTAGTTGCAGAAGGAAATAACACAATAAATACAATGTTTATGTATAACAAGTATTCATCACCAATATTTAAGGATAATGAAGTATTCGTAACATCATCTGAAAAGATTGTAGACTTCGATATATATAACGATTTTAAATCTATATCTATATCTTTAAATATAGCAAAAAATGAAACTAAGAAAGTATCGTTTATAATAGGAGCTAGCACAGATAATAAAAAACTAATAGAAAAGTATTCTAAATATGAAAATATAGAAAAAGAATACGATAAAGTAGTAGATTTTTGGAAAGATAAATTATCTTATATAAAAGTAAATACTCCTGATGAAAAATTTAATTATGCGGTTAATAACTGGTATTTATATCAAGCATATGTATCTAGATTGTATGCTAAGACTGGTTTATACCAAGTTGGAGGAGCTTTTGGATTTAGAGACCAACTACAAGATTCTATGTCTATATTATATAGTGACCCTAAATATTCAAAATACATAATATTAAACTGTGCATCTCATCAATTCCAAAATGGTGAAGTATTGCACTGGTGGCATGAAGATTTAAATTTAGGATCTCGTACTAGATTCTCTGACGATTATTTATGGTTAGTATATGTAACTATGGAATACTTAAAAATAACTGGAGATTATTCTATATTAAATGAACAAGTACACTTTATAGAAGGTCCAGAACTCGGAGCATCTGAAGGAGAAAAAGGAATTAGTTATACAAAATCAGAAAAAACAGATACTCTATATAATCACTTAAAACTATCTATAAACCTATCTTTATCTAAATTTGGAAAACATGGAATTCCACTTATTGGAGTAGGCGATTGGAACGATGGTATGAATAAAGTTGGACACAAAGGTAAAGGGGAAAGTGTTTGGGTCGGTATGTTCTTATATGACATTTTAAACAGATTTGAAGATGTCATGAAACATATGAATGAAGATAAAACTATTATAAATAACTATAACAAAGATGCAGAAAAATTACTTAATGTACTATCGACTACATGTTTTGATGGGGCTTGGTATCTAAGAGCATTCTTCGATGATGGAACACCAATGGGTGCGAAAAACAACGAAGAAGGAGAAATAGATCTATTAGTTCAATCTTGGAGTATACTTGCTAACGTTGCAGATCCAGCAAGACAAAAGAAAGTAATAGAAGAAGTAGAAGCAAGATTAGTAGATAAGAAAAGTGGAATAATAAAATTACTTACTCCACCATTTACAAGCAATGAAAAAAATCCGGGATATATAAGTTACTATCTAAAAGGAGTTAGAGAAAACGGTGGTCAATATACTCATGCCGCTCTTTGGTACATAAAGGCATTACTTAAGTTTGGAGAAAAAAATAGAGCATTCGAATATTACTCTATGATAAACCCAATGAATAGAGACTCTGAAAGTTATAAAACAGAACCATATGTAATCGCAGCAGATATATATTCAAATAAATCACATAAAGGTAGAGGTGGATGGACATGGTATACCGGTTCTGCTGGATGGGCTTATAAAATTGCAATAGAAGATATATTGGGTATAGAAAAAAGAGGTAATACATTAAGTATAAAACCTAATGTGCCAGACACTTGGAATAATTTTGAAATAGATTATAAGTATGAAACAACTACATATAGTATAAAGCTAACTAGGGGTAAGAAACCCTCAATAAAGGTAGATGGAAAAGAAGTAAAAGAAATAATACTTAAAGACGATAAAGTAAAACATATTGTAGAAGTCGTGTATGGTGAAGATAATGATAAAATTTGATTTTTCAACATACAATAAATTAAGTGATATATCAAAATATGGTCATAAATTAAAAGATATAGAAAGTTTCTTTTCAAAACATAAGGACCATATGGGATGGTTTGATTTAAAGAATCTTTGTAGTGAAGATAAACTGTTTAAAATAAAAGAAAAAGCACTATATATAAAAGAAAACTCGGATTTATTAGTAGTAGTAGGAATAGGGGGTTCTTACATGGGTTCAAAGGCTGTAATTGATGCTCTTAGCCCATATATAATAAAACAAAACAAAGTCTTATTCGTGGGGACCTCACTATCTACAGAGTATTTAAATGAGGTTTTAAAGCTAATAGAAGATAAATCAGTAATAATGAATGTAATATCTAAGTCGGGTAATACTCTAGAAGTACTCGCTACTTATGATGTGTTACTTTCTAAAATGAAGCTTAAATATAGCGAAGAAGAGCTCAAAAAAAGAGTAATAATTACTACAGAACCGTCTATAAATAATACACTTTATAATGAGGCAAAAGAACAAGATTTTGACATAATTGAAACATTTAAAAATATCGGAGGCAGATTTTCTGTCTTTACTGAAGCGGGTCTTATTCCTATGTCTGTATCTAGTATAAATATAGAAAACTTAGTACACGGTGCACTAGAGGCAATGAATGATTTCAATGATGAAGCAAGATATGCAATAATAAGAGATATAATGATAGATAAAGGAAAATTAATCGAAGCATATACAACATATGAACCAAAACTTAGTTACTTTATAGAGTGGTTAAAACAATTATATGGAGAATCATTAGGAAAAAATGAAAGTGGAATACTTCCAATAAGTCTAATAAATACAAGAGATCTTCACTCTATGGGACAATATATACAAGATGGCCCTAAAATTATATTTGAAACTCTATTTATTATAAAAAACACAAAAGATAATATATATTTAGAGAGATATCGAAAGAATTTATCTGAAATAAATGATATTGCATATAAAGCGGTATCAAAAGCACACCTAGATGGTGAGATTAACTCTAGTATTATAGAACTTACAGAACTTAATGAGGCAAATATTGGTTATTTACTACAATTTTTTATGGTTTCAGTTACAATAAGTGGACTTTTAGAAAATAATGATGAGGTATTTACTCAAAATGGAGTAGAGGACTATAAGAATGTATTGAATGGCATGCTTAAGAGCTAAATGTCAATATTATAGTAAAAAAGCATAAAAAACACCCCTAATTTCCATAAAACTATTGCATTTTACCTAAAATAATGGTATTTATATACATATAAGCATAGCCTATGCTTATAAATAAAGATTATAGGAGGTAATATTTATGACAAAGGCAGAATTAGTTGAATTCATGGCAGAAAAAGCAGGATTAACAAAAGCTGATGCAGGACGTGC
>CAZJQU010000024.1:0-9177 GCA_964548645.1 uncultured Muribaculaceae bacterium | reverse complement strand
TATTCTCCGTTTATAAATAACAATTCACCTTTATCTAATCCTTCTTCTATGTATTGTTTTAATCCTCTATATCTATTTCCATAAATAATAGCGTTTTCAGCCATCTGGGATGTCTTTAGTAGTTCATTCGTAGTATTATAAAATTTAAACACTAAATCTCTTGCTGTATCTACTCTAGTATTTAGTGTTGCAATCTTTATAGGTTTTCTATCCAACTCTTTTACTATTTCTTTTATTCCTTCATATGCTTCATCTTTTTCAACAAAATAATTATTAGGTATTACTGGAATATTATAATCTCTTATCTTGTATTTTGTGTTCTTCAATAGTTCTTCTATTTCCTCTAGTTGTTCTTTAGCTCTTTTCTCGTCTTCTTGCATGTTACCAACCGTTTGCATATATGCATTTGCTTTATCTTCTAAATTAGATATTTTAATCATTAAAACTTCTAACTCTTTTACTAAATTAGAATATGGAAAACTCACATTGTTTGTAGTATCACAAAGAACATCAAAGTCTTTATTTGATTCTTCAACATTATTAGAAATACTCTTTAACTCTTCTAGTTGTTCTTTTGTTAACTCATAGTTACACCTAGCATCATCAACTCTTCCATATAAACAAGCAGTAATTTCATTTATTTTAGATATTTTAGATTTAAAAGTTACAATTTGACTTTCAAAGGTTTTTCTTGCATTTTTTTCTTTTTCTAAATCACTATATAAAGAATCAAAATATTCTAATATAGTCTTTAATTCTAATAAAACATCTTCTAGATTTAATACTCTAACCTTAGACTCTGCTTCCTTTAATTTTTTTTCTATTTCTTTTATGTTGTAATCGATGTTTAAGTAATCTAATTGGTATCCTTCTTTTTCCATCTTTTTAGATAATAGTTTCGACTCATCTATTCTTTTTGGTATTAAAGTATCTGTCATAAGTATAATAGAAGGTAATTCGTCCAATATGGTTTGCATATGTTTAATCATAGTATCTAATGAACTTACTATTGATTTAACATCGTCATATTCTTGGTGTTCCATACATTCTTCAAAAGATATAAATCTTTTTTCTATATTTTCTAATTGAAGTTCTACTACTTCAGTTAAGTCTTTAAAATCCACTTTAGAAGCTTCAAATATTTGAGTTATTTCTCTAAATTTATACTTTAAATCTGTTACAATTGCTCTATTTTTATCTTCACTTAATGTTATTTCCTGTATTTCTTTAAAGATTCTGTCCCTTTTTTCTTTTGCTTCGTATATTTTTATTTCAGTTTTACTCTTTTTTATTAAAAATTCTTTATAGTTTTTTTGTTCTAACGAGTAATCGGTTTCAAGTATCAATTCATTTATTCTTGGAACATCTTCTTCTTTTATTCTGTCTATTCCTTTGTTCCAATTTGTACATTTTATTTTTAATTTTTCATTTCTTATTAGACTTTCTGCCTTAGATAATTCAGTCATTATAGTAGGATCTATTACTATATTTTTTTCTCTTTCTAATCTATCTAGAGCCTTTTTATACTTCTTTTTATTTATGTGTTGTAAGATAAATAAAACACCCATTATAAGTATAATAGTTATAATATACATAGTAACCAAAAATAGTGTAATATTTTCCATACATTCCTACCTTATAACATTATTTTATCACAGTTTTATATTAAAATACAATTTATTTTAGTTGACTAAAATATTATAAAATATTATAATACTAATGCATTAAACAAAGCAGCATTATAATAAAGTATGTAATGTGAATTTTGAAAGTTACTAATAGCTACTTAGGCTGCGTAGCGAAACTACAATAGATTCACCCTATGTATTTGTATTGTACTTATGTTTAATAGTAGAAAGGAGATTTATGGCAAGATATACAGGACCGGATTATAAAAGAAGTAGACGTGTTGGAATGTCTACACTGGAAACCGGAAGAGAATTACTTAAAAAGCCTTATCCACCAGGACAACATGGAAGATCTAGAAGAAGTAAACTATCAAACTATGGAATTCAATTAAAAGAAAAACAAAAGATGCGTTTTACTTATGGATTAGGTGAAAGACAATTACAAAGAGTGTATATATCAGCATCTAAAATGAAAGGTATTCACGGTGAGAATATGTTTAAAATACTTGAAAGTAGATTAGACAATATAGTATACCGTATGGGTATGGCTAACACTAGAAATGGTGCTAGACAACTTGTAAATCATGGACACATATTAGTAAATGGTAGCAAAGTTGATATTCCTTCATACCAAGTAGTTCCTGGAGATAAAATATCTGTTAAAGAAAATTCTAAGAATCAAAAATCTATAAAAGAAGCATTAGATAGAGTTGTAAAAACTATAGATTATGTATCATTTGATAAAGCAAAATTAGAAGGTTCATATATTAGATATCCAGAAAGATCAGAGTTAACTGCTGATATTAATGAATCATTAATAGTTGAATATTATAGCAAATAAAAATAACCTAAATGGTTATTTTTTTAATACATATTTATAGAAATAAGCAGATAGTGTTCCTCCTATTAGAGGTGCTAGTATAAATATCCAAACTTGTTCTAACGCTAATCCACCTTGTAATAGTGCTGGTCCAATACTTCTTGCCGGATTTACTGATGTTCCTGTTATAGGAAGTCCAAATCCAAGTGCTGTTCCTACATAATCTACATCGCTTAGTACTGCTATTCCGCATGCAAGTAAAACTAATAATAATGTTCCTACAAACTCAGATATTCCTGTTGTTTTATCGTCTTTTATCGGGTTACTTGGAAGATACCTACCCTCTCCTATTTTCTTTTGGGCTTGTTCGATATGTGAACGAAGGTTCCTGTTTTGTTTGCTGGTTGAGTTGGTTTGTAACCATTCTCTATAAGCCTTTTGTCTAGTTTCGCTATCAAGGTATCTACTGTTTGCTTTTTGTCTTGTTTTGTTTTCATATTTTACTCCTAATTATAAAAAGATAAATTATTTTTTATCTTTATTTTCTAATCTAGACACTACTTCTTTTGCAACATCAACTACTGCAGCTTTTACTGCTTTTGTAGCATCTTCTAATAAAGGTTTACCAGATTTTTTAGCTAATTCTGTAAGTTCTTCTGCCTTTAGTTTTAATGATTCTCCTTTTTCTTTAGCTATTTCAGCAACCTTTTCTTTTTCTAATCCCATTAAATCTCTTTTAATTTCGTAGAATTTAGATTCAATATTTGTTTTTAAATCTTCCACATCCACTTCTTTTAATTGTCCAAATATAACTGTTGCTTTTTCTGTCAAAAGTTTTCTAGTTTCCTTACCTGTTTTTGGTGCGAATAACATACCAATACCTGCTCCAATTAATGCTCCAAGTGCGAATTTACTTCCCTTCTTCATTTATCTCATCTCCTTTCTTATATTTTTTACTAAATAATCCTAATAAAAATGCTGCGATTCCTTCTGTTACTTTATCCATTACAAGAGATATTCTATCAGTTGCACTATCTATCATTTTAAATGCTCCATCCAAAGATTTTACTTTTTTATCTACATCTTCTACTATTATATTTACTTTTTTTAACATTTTTAATATATCTATAAGTATTATTATTAAAACTATAACCGCTATAATAGCAACCACATATAACACTATTGGAAGCCCAACTTCTAAGAACTCTATCATTATTCCTCCTCTTCTTCTCTATACATATTATCTACTAATTTGTAAAAATCATCATCTGAGGTTTCTTTTAATAATGCATCTATAGACTTTATCTTATCGTCAATTTCATTTAAGTCATAACTTTCTTCTTCGTAATCTTCTTCTTTCATCTCTACTCTACTAAGAGGTTTATCTTCCTTTAATGTTTCAAATAAGTTTATTTCTGATTCTTTTTCAATAGATTCTTCTTCTTTATATAGTTCTGGCTCTATATTAGTATAGAATTTTTCTTCTCTAGTTATAGTTTTTTGTACTTCTATTTCGCCATATGCTTTTTTCATAACCGAATCAACATCAATTTTTCCATCTAAATCGAATCCACTAGCAGAACCCTTTTCAACAATGTCTCCTTTTTTATAGTTCTTATCGAGTATTCCATAAACAGGAGATATTACAGGAGATGGTCTAAATATCTTTTTTTCTTCTATTACAGTTTTTGTTTTTACCTCTATATATTTTTCTTGTTCTTCCTCTGGTTCTTCTTTTTTCTCTTCTTTGAAGTCTTCTTCTTCAAAATTAATAGGAAATTTGAATTTAGGATCTGTTTTAAATAGGTCTCTTTCACTTAAAACAAAAGCTGGATCTGGTTTTGTTTCCTCTTTTGGTTGTTCTTTTACTTCCTCTTTTTTCTCTTCTTTTTTTGCTTTTTCTATTTGTTCTTCTTCCTCATAAAATATGTCTTTTATTTTATCTAAAAATCCCATTATAATTCACTGTCCTTTCCTTCGTTATCTTTTAAGTTTGTTTCTTCTGTATCCAAGAATGTTCCTTCTTCTCTTTTCGGTACAAATATATTTAAATTTTCTTCTTTTTTTATTGATTCGAAATTACCAAGTTTTGTTTCCGCTAAAATATTATTGAACTTTATTGAAGACAGTATATAACTAGCATTTAAGACCGTCTCATCTACATAGGATTCTTTTACATATGCTTCTATCTTAGAATAATTATACATTATTTCTATAAAGTATATATCCTCTTTTTTTGTTATTTCTATATATCCTTCTTTATTTTTATGGTTTAAACTTTTTGAATAATATGCATCTTTATTTTCTTTATAATCTAGTTTTATTTTATTGTAATAACTAACTACATCTACATATAAATAATAATAGTTTCCTTTTGAATAAAAAGTCTCATTATAGTCATTTCTACCCACCAATGTTACTTCATTTGGAAGGTAGTACTTATATCCCGGAGATACTGTATTAGATAGTTTGTTTTCACTTTTTAATATCGTTTCTATTGCATTTTCTTTTGTTATATCTATTTTTTTTATACTACATGAAGTAAATAGAAGTATAAATAACATAAAAATGAATAATTTCTTCATATAACACCTACTATATGTACATTATATCATAAAGATATAAAGGAATAAACAATTTTTATTATTTATAAGTATCTATCATATAAATAGAATTTCCTTTGTTTATAAACTTATCTTCGTACTCTGTAGTTATTATATTATCTATGTTTGAATTGTGAAGATCAATTGATACTTTATTTAGTATATAACCATGATTGGAAAGGGTAACAAGAGAATATTCAAATAAGTTTCTATTATCTGTTTTTACTTCGAGTCTACACTTATCCTTAAATATACTTTCATATATATTCAAAAACACTTCACTAGTAAGTCTTCTTTTATGATGTCTATCTTTTTGCCAAGGGTCAGAAAAATTTAGATATATTTTATCTATTTCTTTATCAAATATATCATTTAACTCTGAAGCATCGCATCTTATTAACCTTAAATTAGTTAAATTATGTTCCTCTATTTTATTTATTGCTTTTACTAATACACTGTCGTACTTTTCTATTCCTATATAGTTTATATTTGGATTTCTTAAAGCACTTTCCAATATGAACTTACCCTTACCCATGCCTATTTCTATATGTATTGGATTATTATTAAACAAGGTATTCCATTTACCTTTATAATCTTTATAGTTATTTACTACATATTTGCTTTTTTCTACTCGTTCTTTAGAACCCTTTATATTTCTAAGTCTCATAATATCACCATAAATATTATACTATAAAATGATATAATTGATAAGGAGGCATTATGTTTAAATACTCATTAGATAATAAAAGATATCACACTTTAAACTATCATTATAATTATTTGTTTGGCACTAAAATATCTAAGATTAGTTTAAATGGTGGTTTTACATGCCCAAATAGAGATGGTACTATATCCACATTAGGATGTATTTATTGTTCTAAAGATAAATCTGGTGAGTATGCTGGAGATATAAATGATGATATAAGAACACAGTTTAAAAATATAAAAAAAATCATGGATGAAAAATGGAATGTCAATAAATATATTGCATACTTTCAAGCAGGAACAAATACATATGCCAATATAAATAAATTAAAATATATGTACGAAGAAGCGTTAAGTATAGATGATGTGGTTGGTTTAAGTGTTGCGACTAGACCAGATGCAATAGATAAAGAAGCATTAAAATATTTAAAAGAATTAAATACTAGAACATATCTAACAGTAGAGTTAGGTCTTCAAACAATACACGATAGTACTTCTAAACTTATAAATAGAGGTCATAATTTAAAGGTCTTTGAAGATATGGTTAAACTACTTAGAAAAAACAATATAAATGTTGTGGTACATATAATAAATGGTCTACCATATGAGACAAAAGATATGATGATATCTACTATTAAATATTTAAATAAATTAGATATTCAAGGTGTAAAGATACACATGCTTTATATATTAAAAGATACTCCTTTATATGATTTATATAAAAAAGAAAAGTTTAAAGTGTTATCATTAGATGAATATGTAGATATAGTTTGTGACCAAATAGAATATTTAAGAGAAAATATAGTAATTCATAGAATAACAGGAGATCCAAAAGAAGAAGATTTAATTGAACCGACATGGGTAAAAAAGAAATTTAATGTATTAAATAACATAGATATAGAACTCAATAAAAGAGGTACTTATCAAGGATTTAATAAATCTATATTGAATAGATTTGATTTAATACTGAATAAATCATTAAAGGAAAAAGATATAGTAATAGACGCTACTGTAGGAAATGGAATTGATACATTAAAATTATTAAATATAGTAAAAAAAGGATTTGTTTTTGGATTCGATATACAAAAAGAAGCAATAGAAGCTACCGATAAACTATTACAAAATTATGGTAATAATTATAGACTATTTTTAAAATCTCACGAATATATGTATGAAACTTTAAGTGAATATAAAAATAAGATAAGTCTAGTCATATTTAATTTGGGATATTTACCAAATGGTAATAAAGAAATAACTACAAATAAAAAATCGACTATAAAAGCTATAGACGACGCTTTAAAGTTATTAAATAAAAAAGGAACTATATTGTTAGTTTGTTACCCTCACGAAAAAGGAAAAGAGGAAGCATATGAGATAGAAAAAAAGTATAAATGTAATATTTATAGAAATACAGACAATATTAATGCCCCTTATTTAATAGAAATAAGAGTAGATAACTACTCTATAAATTCATAAATATATTTATTTTCAGATTCTCTAGTTACTTTTACACTACCTGTTAATGCTTCTCCTGTTTTAGGATTTTTTATATCTGGCTTTAAATAACCCTCATCAATTAATGTTGTTAAAGAAATAGTAACATAACCTGGAGATGCAAACTGTGCTTTATAACTAGAAGAAGAGAAATTTATATGAGTTTGAGCTGCTGTTTTTACTGACTCTATAGTGGTTTGATATGCTCTTTCTTTAGAGTTATTTACAGTATCTATTACAGTAGGTACTACTATTGCAAGTACTATTGCAATCACAACTATAACAGCAAGTAGTTCTATTATTGTAAATGCATTTTTTTTCATATATTCTCCTTTAATATTTCTATTACCTTGGCTTTTAATTCTTCTAAAGATCCATTATTATTTATTACATAGTCATATTTATCGAAGTTATCTAACGCTGTTTCTGTAAAGTGTTTATTTTGTGACTCCGTTAGAACATTAATATCTCTATTTACTCTTATACTTATTACCCTTTCAAAAACTTCTTTTGGTATAGTTATTTCTTTTTCTTCTCTAGCATCGCATATAACAAATGAATCAAAATAATTAGATAATATTTTTATATCATCACATGTCCTATTTACTAAGAAGTTGGGTTTATTCATTTTAATTCTTATTACTTCTGTACCAAGTTCTTGAAGTAGTGTTCTTGGTTTTGTTTCCTCTTTTCCATCCCAATTAAAATAATCCATAGCATACATCTTTAAATATTTAGCGTATGCCATTCTAATTGGACTGTATCCATTTTCTTTTAAATAATCAATTATATATCCACCGGTAGTATCTTTCCCCACTCTTGCTTTACCTGCAATTATAAATATTAAAGGAGTCATTTAAAACCCCTTTTTATTTAATTTTTTAAGTACGAATTGATATATTACTTTTATTATAGACGCTAGTGGTGCTGCGATTATTACTCCTATAACTCCAAATAAATATCCAAATATAAGCATACTCACCAATATAGTAATAGGGTTTAATTTCATAGTTTTACTCATTATAAGTGGGTTTACTATATTTCCTTCTATAAGTTGAACTATACCTAATACTATTATTACTAGTAAACCTGTTGCAGAGTTTTGTGAAAATCCTACTATAGAAGCAGGAATAATTCCTAAATAAGGTCCAACATATGGAATAATATTTAATATAGCAGCAAGAAGCGCGAATAATAATGGTGCTTTTAATCCTAATATAGATAGTGCTATAGCAGAAGTTATAAATACTATAGTAGATGATAATAAGGTTCCCTTAACAAACCCAAATAATGAATTATTTATGTTTGTAGTTAACTCTTTATAATCATCTTTAAATTTATTAGGAATATATTCATATATTTTTGTTTTTACTTTAGTATAATCATAAAGTAAATAAAATCCCATCATTAAACCCAAAGTAAATGTTCCAATAAATGAGAATAGTCCATTTATCATGCCCATTACTTTTTCAGGTAATGTAGTAGTTAGATTATTTGCAATATCTCCTATAGAATTAGCCATGTTTACCTTCATAGTATCAAAATCAAAGTAATCATTAGACTTTAAACCATTAAACATGTTATTTAACCAAGACTCTATATCTCCAAATATAGAAGGAAGAGACTTAATAAGCTCATTTACTTCATTAATTAATATAGGTATAAATTCAGTAAATGCAAACACTATTATACCAAGTACTACTGCATATACGATTATTATTCCTAGTACTCTTTTTATCTTCTTTGTTTCTAAATAACGAACTAATGGATCTAACATCCACGCTATTATTAGTCCTACAAATAGAGGACTTAATACTTTGAGTATATTCAAGAAGAACTTTATTATTCCCCACTCTTTACCTATTATAGTAGCAGCATAAATAATAACTAATATAATAAGTATATATACTATTTTTAATATTTTATT
>CAZJQU010000023.1:4687-9705 GCA_964548645.1 uncultured Muribaculaceae bacterium | reverse complement strand
TCACTATATATATGACAGTCACTTACAGATTCGTTTGTAAATACTGGATTTTTTAGTGTGTGTGAACTTACAAATTCTCTATCTATGCTTGTTATCCACTGATTAGCAGAGTTCCACATTTTAGAATCTTGTATTAAGTAAGGCTTTAATGTATCAAATCCCTTATTTCCACCTTTTAAATCGTTTGTAAAATATAAACTCCAGTTTCTAGAAAACTCTAAGATATCTATTGGATTTTTGACTTTATCTTTATAGTTATCAGTTTTATAAAATTCATGACTCGTAATAAAACCATCTTCACTTTTATATTCTACTAACTCATTGTTATTGTTAAATATTTCTATCTTAGGTTTTTCTTTTAAATTTTTCAACTCATATATATGATCCTTTGGTATTACATCAGTTTCCATATCTTTAAATTCTTCATTATCCACTTTTTCTGATATAGTATCAAAGGTATTATCATTTACTTTTAGTGTAAAACTTGAAGGTATCTTTATTTTGTAATAATAAGCCCCATTATCACTAATTGTTTTTATTTCTTTTAAACTAAGAATTTTATATGTCAATAAACCTAGTTTTGTTTCACTTTTTCCTTTGTCTAGTTTTACTGTAAAAATAGGAGTACCTTCTATTTGTAGTTCATAGTGGTCATCAATTTCCTCTATTGTTATTTTTTCATTCTTTAACATGTTTTTATATCCCTCTATGTGTTCATCTTTTATGGTTGCATATTTAGAGGGATTATTTTTCATTTGTTTTACAATTTCTTTGATAAAAGTTTCTGGTTGATTTTTTTCGTATTTTGAAAGACTAATATACACATAACTTAAAGAAAATATCATAAGTAATATTAATAGAGAAGAGTATATAGTTAAAAATAATTTATATTTCTTTAGTTTTTTCATGTTACCTCTTTTCTATTACGAATCCAGCTGGAAGTCTCCAAGATGAATTACTGTAATATAGTGTTACACTGGTCATTTCGTATTTATCTTTATAGTACATAGAAGTTGAACTACCACCGTCTAAATTTGCTGCATTAACTGCTTCATACTTTTTCATTATTTTTATTAAATCTTTAGCTGTTGCTCCAAGATGTCCGTTTTTTCCTCTACCATCGGTTACTAAAAGTAAAATAGCACCATCTTTTCTTTGACCTATTGCTGTTCTAGGATTTCCACCACTTCCTGTACCTTTAATTTCTCTTTCAACACCGTTTACTATTAACTTTACAAAGTGGTTATTATCTGAACTTACGTGGTCTTGAAATGTAACAGCATCTCTTATTTTTTCATTTTTTACTAATTCTTCTACATTTTTGCTATTCATTCCTTTTAAGTCTATAATTCTAAGAAGGTTATCCTCATCTAATCCGATTAAATGAAGTCCTGCAAGTCCTGGTGCGTTATGTTGTATTCTTCCTTCTGATACAATTACTCCAACAGGTCTACCGCCTTTATTTCCACTAGATTCATATAAACCACCATTTATACCACCTATAGCGTCCGCTTGTTTCACAAGTTCATGTAATTCAATACCATATTCTTTCCAAGGGTATATAGTTGCTAACTTTATTCTAGAAGGATCTTTTACTATCATCATCTTCGCACCAAATGAATTTCCTGTAACATTTATAACTTCTATATTATCTTTATCTGCCTTACTAACGTTTATAAGATCTTTATTTTCTTTTAAATCAAAATCTGCCATTTTATTTTTATCTATTATCTTTTGTATTTCATCTTTTGGTAGTAACCAAGATGCTAAAAATTTCATTTGACCTGTTTCTAATATAGTAGTTACAAACATTTCTTTTGCAGATATAGATATGTTACTTGTAATTAGTTTTAGAGTCATAAATAGAGTCGCTATAACAATTGTTATTGTTATAAATATTACGTAAAAAACTCTTAGTATTGTTTTAAATAATTTATTTTTCATATAACCTCACGATATAATGATAACATATAAACTAACTTTTTGACTAGAAATAAACTTGAAAATTATTAATTTAAAAGGTATTATATATGTGGAGGAAATATGAAAAAAATTTCTATAATAATTGCTATATTGTTACTATCCGGAATATCTTTTCTTATATATAGTGATTCAAAAAACAATAAGGAAGTAGATGAAAAAATAAATGTAACATTAGAACATTATAAGTATGTAACTACTAATAAAGACTCTAAATTATATTCAAATGGAAATGTAATAGGTAAGGTATCAAAAGGAGTATCTTTAGAATTAAGTGATAAAATAGAAGGTGAATACTACGTAATAAAAGATATTAACTATTTAATACATCATGAAGATGTAGAAAAACTAGATGAATTGAAGATAAATAATAGATATAAAGATTATGTTCTTTGGAATTCAAATATAGTAACTAATGATAGTACTAAATTTTATGATTTTGATGGCAACTTAGTATATGAAATTAATAAGGCATTTAATTTACCCATAATAATAAATGATAAAGATAATTATGGAGTAGAATTTAATAACAACTTATACTACGTTAAGGATGTAAAAGAAGTATTAGAAAGTAATAATACAGATATAGAAACTAGAAGCAATATAAGAACTTTTACATATCATACTGTCTATAAGCCAGGTGAAGAGAAATGTGATTCAATAGAAATATGTCATCCAATAAGTCAGTTTGAAGAACAAATGAAGTATTTGAGTGATAATAATTATTTAACCTTAACTTTGGAAGAAGTTGAAATGTTTTTGGATAAGAAAATTAGAATACCTATAAAAACAGTAGCGCTTACTTTAGATGATGGTATATTTTTAGAAAATTCAATACCTATAGTAGAAAAGTATAAGGTATATGCAACATTTTTTATAATAACAAGTAAAACTGATGTATCTAAGTATTTTGATTCTCCTTATGCAAGATTTGAATCTCACAGTGATAACTTACACAATAATTATAAATGTCCAAAAAATAGTGCAAGTAGTCAAGGTGGCCAAATGCTTTGTGAAAAGGAAGAAAACATAGTTAAAGATTTAAAACTAAGTCAAGAAAAATTAAATGGTTCATATTATTTTGCATATCCATTCTTTGATTTTAATGATAATGCGATTAATTCATTAAAGAAAGCTGGATTTAAAATGGCTTTTATTGGTCAGTGGAATACCAATGGATATAGTACGTACGATACAGATAGATTTATGGTAAGAAGAAAGACTATATTTGGTAATTTAAAACTAAATAGTTTTATAGAATATTTAAAATAAGGGTTTAATACTCTTTTTTTAATGTTATAATGTTATTGGTGATTACATGGAATTAGAAAACATTAGAAATTTTAGTATTATAGCACACATAGATCACGGAAAAAGTACACTTGCTGATAGAATATTAGAGTATACAGACAGTGTGAATTCTCGTGATATGAAAAGTCAAATGTTAGACTCTATGGATTTAGAGCAAGAACGTGGTGTCACTATAAAACTAAATGCAGTACAATTAAAATATAAAGAATATACATTTCATTTGATAGATACCCCCGGTCATGTGGATTTTTCATATGAAGTATCTCGTAGTTTGGCAGCTTGTGAGGGTGCTATTTTAGTAGTAGATGCTACTCAAGGAATAGAAGCACAAACTCTAGCGAATGTTTATTTAGCACTTGAAAGAGACTTAACTATTATTCCAGTAATAAATAAAATAGACTTGCCAAATGCTGATGTAGAAAAAGTTAAAAAAGAAATAATGGATACATTTGGTTTTATGGAAGATGAAATATTACTAGTAAGTGCTAAAGCAAATATTGGAATAGATAAATTAATGGATGCTATAGTAGATAGAATCCCACCTCCAAAACAAACAACAGATAAACTCCAAGCATTAATATTCGATAGTGAATATGAAAGTTATAGAGGAGTTATATCTTTAATTAGAGTAGTAAATGGTACTATAAAAGTTAAGGATAAGATAAAAATGTTATCTACAAATGCTACATATGAAGTAGTTGAACTTGGAGTATACACGCCAAATGAAGAAAAAAAAGAATCATTAACTGCTGGAGAGGTAGGATATATAACAGCATCTATTAAAAATATAAAAGATGTAAAAGTAGGAGACACTATAACTTTAGAATCCAATCCATCTAGCGATATGTTAATCGGTTATAAACCAATGAAACCCATGGTATATTGTGGTTTATTTCCAATTGACTCTAAAAAATATAATGATTTAAAAGATGCACTAGAAAAACTACAATTAAATGATGCAGCACTAACCTTCGAACCAGAAACATCAGAATCTTTAGGCTTTGGTTTTAGAGTAGGTTTCCTAGGTATGTTTCATATGGATATAATAGAAGAAAGAATTGAAAGAGAATTTAATATAGATTTAATCGCAACTTCTCCATCTGTAGTGTATGAAGTAAGTACGACAGATGGTAAAGTAATGAATCTTCAAAATCCATCTGATATGCCAGAAAGAGTAACTATAAAAGAGATAAAAGAACCATATATAACTACTAATATAATAGTATTTAGTGATTATATAGGTCCTATAATGGAACTTTGTCAAAATAAAAGAGGAACATTTATAAATATGGAATATTTAACTCCAACTAGAGTAAATATTCACTATGAAATGCCTTTATCTGAAATCGTATATGATTTTTTCGATAAACTAAAATCTTATACGAAGGGTTATGCTTCATTTGATTATGAAGTAATAGGTTATAGGGAAAGTGATTTAGTAAAATTAGAAGTACTTATAAATGGAGAACAAGTAGATGCACTGAGCACTATAGTTCATAAAGATTTCGCATACAAAAGAGGAAAAGCTGTAGTTGATAAGTTAAAAGATATAATACCGCGTCAACAATTTGAAGTTCCAATACAAGCAGCAATAGGAAGTAAAATAATAGCAAGATCTGATATAAAAGCTATTAGGAAAAACGTACTTGCAAAGTGTTATGGTGGGGACGTATCAAGAAAGAAAAAACTACTTGAAAAACAAAAAGAAGGTAAAAAAAGAATGAAAA
>CAZJQU010000023.1:0-4587 GCA_964548645.1 uncultured Muribaculaceae bacterium | reverse complement strand
AGAGATAAAAACAAAACATTTGAAATGTTAGACTTTATAAATCAAACTGGCTTTTATAATATAAATTTAGATTTGATATATGCGATTCCAAACCAAACGCTAGAGTCTTTAAATGATGATATAGATATATTTTTAAGTTTAAATCCAAATCATATATCCTGCTATTCATTAATGATAGAACCACACACTAAGTTGTATATAGATAGAGTTAAAAATATAGACGAAGACTTGGATTTTGAAATGTATAAATTAATAGAAAATAGATTAACTGCGAACGGATATAATCACTATGAGATAAGTAACTATTCTAAACCAAACTACGAATCAAAACACAATTTAGTTTATTGGGACAATTTAGAATATTATGGATTTGGTTTATCCGCATCATCATATATAAATGGCGTTAGAACCGATAATACTAAAAGTTTAAATACATACTTAGAGCATGACTTTATAGATAACTACATAGATGTTTCCAAAGACGATATGAAATATGCACTTATTTTGGGATTTAGAAAAATAAAAGGTATAAATATAGAAGAATTTAATAAAAGATATGATATAAATATACTTAATCTTCTACACAAATATATAGAGAATAACAAAATGATAGTAAGAGATAATCACATAAGAATTGATGATGAATGGATATATAAGATGAACGAGATACTGTCAGAATTAGTATAGTAAGGTTAACCCCTTCTGTATCAAACCTTATCTATTATATACATATAATGTATAAAAACTAGTATGATAAACAATCTTAATTTAACAAATAAAAGACTTATGTCTTTTTTTTTCTTATATTATTTAGTATAATGATAATAGGTGATTGTGTGTTAGATAAATTTAAACCAGATGTTTACAAAAAGAGTATATATGATATTGATTATAAGAAATTAAATAGCATGGGTATAAAATGTTTGCTTTTTGATTTGGATAACACCATAATTATTGGTGAGAAAAAGCCAAGTAAAAAAATAATAGATTTAATTGAGGGTTTAAAAAATATAGGTTTTAGAGTAATAATATTTTCTAATGCTAGAAAAAAGAGAGTAGAACCATTTAAAGAAATATTGGAAATAGATTGTTCTGCCAAGTCTAGAAAACCATTTAAGAAAAAATTTAAAAAAGTAATAAAAGATTATAGATATTCTGAAAGTGAAATTGCACTTATTGGTGATCAGTTGATTACCGATATTTTAGGAGGCAATAGGGTAGGAATATACACAATATTAGTAGATAGAATAAGTGGTAAGGAATTTATATTTACTAAGATAAATAGATTTTTTGAAAGAATTATTAGATTTAGACTGAAAAAATTTGGTTTTGAAAAAGGAAAGTACTATGAATAAATGTATTGGTTGTGGAGTTAAACTTCAAACAGAAGATGAATCCACTCTTGGATATATAAATCCTACTAGTGATTCTAAACTTTGTAAGAGGTGTTTTAGATTAAAAAACTATGGAGAATATTTAACTTTTTCATCGCATGATTATTATTTAGATATAAAAAAGATAATAAGAGGTGAAGAAGCATTAATACTTCACTTAGTTGATATACTAAATATTCCAAACGAAGACATACTTGAAACTAAAAAGAATAAAAGCATTTTAATACTTAACAAAAGGGATATTTTTCCAAAATCTAAGAACGAAAACACAATATTAACTAAACTAAAAAAATACTATCCTGGTTATATGGATTATATTATAATAAGCAGTATAAACAACCATAATGTAGATAACTTATACAATCTAATATTATCTAAGAATCTTAACAAAGTATATGTGATAGGATATACTAATAGTGGTAAATCTACTTTAATAAATAAACTTATAAAAAACTATTCAAATAAGGATGTAGATATAACTACGAGCTTATATCCATCTACAACATTAAATACAATAGAAATAAAACTAAATGATAACATAACTATAATAGATACTCCAGGTATAATAAAAAAAGGGAGCATATTAAAGAAAGTAGAACTACCAGATGTTAAACTACTTACTATAAATAAAGAAATAAAACCAATGATTTTTCAATTTAAGAATAATGCAATAATAAAAATAGATAAATTTGCGTATATAGAATGCAACTCTGTTGGTAAAAACAGTATAGTAATATTCGGTTCAGATAAATTAAATATTGAAAAGGTTTATAAAATAGATAAAAAAGAACATACTAATATCTTAATAGATGACACTAAAGAAGTGGTAATATCAGACTTGTGTTTTATCAAAGTGAGTAAAGAAACAGACCTAAAAATATATATAGATAAAGATGTTTCTATATATGAGAGAAATAAACTAACATAATGGTTTATTTTTTTATTAAAAAATGTTATTATATTAATGGATAATAAAGGGAGCTTAATATGGAAAAAATAGAATTTGTAGATAAAGATTACTTATCAAAAGAAGATTTAGTTGATTTGACAGATATCAATACTTTTTACATTCCTATGGTTGTTAATAACTCGCTTGAATGTACTTCCTTAGTAAAAGTAGGAGATAGAGTGAAAAGAAATTCTCCTCTTATTAAAAGTAATGAAATCGATTATACAATACTTTCTCCCTTAAATGGAATAGTAAAGGAAATTGGTAAATATACCTATTTAAATGGTAGTAAAGTAGATACTATCGTAATAGAAAAAAAAGGTAGAGAAACTCAATTAAAAGCTGTAGATGAATTTGATTCAATTACTAAAGAAGAGTTTTTAGATGTATTAAAAAAATATAATGTAATAGGGATGAGCGGAACAGGTATTACAGAACATATAAAGTACGATGCAATACTAAGTACTTTAATAGTAAATGCTGTAGAGTGTGAACCCTATATTACTAGTGATTATATGGTATCCAAGTTAAAATATAAAGAAATAGTAGAGGTAATTAACCATATTATAAAGATAAACAACATTAGAAGTTGTTATATAGCAATTAATGAAAAGCATACAGACCTAATAGATTTATACTCAAAATATACTGAGAATTACTCAAAGATAAATATAGTAGTAGTTAAAGACGTATATCCTTATGGTTGGGAAAAACTGTTGGTAAAGGATATATTAAATTTGGATTATGACAAATATCCTCAAGAAAAAGGAATAATAGTAAACAGTATATCTACAATATACTCAATATATGAAGTATTAAAATATAAGTCTGTCATAGATAAAAGGATTATTACTATAGGTGGAGATAGAGTAAAAAAACCATTTAATGCAATAGTAAAAATAGGATCTAACTTAAAAGATTTAATTGAAAAAATAGAGTTAGTAGAAGATGACTCTATAAAGTGTATTGCGGGTGGAACTTTAATGGGTAGAGCACTACCAATAGATGATTTAATTGTAACCGCAAACTTAAATGCAATATTATTTATGGATGACTTTTTAGATAAGAAAGTATATCCTTGTTTTAGATGTGGTAAGTGTAATGATGTTTGTCCTGTAGATATAGTTCCAATATTAATAAAAGATAAAGTAATGAACAATAAGAGCACAAAAAATATGGATTCGAATAGATGTATAGAGTGTGGATTGTGTTCTTATATATGTCCATCAAATATAGATGTTAGAAGCTTTGTTAAAAAGGCAAAAAGAGGTGACAAATGAAATATGCAATAGATAGTGGTCCACATATAAAGGGTGACGACAATGTAGACTCAATATATAAAAGACTTTTAATCGCCCTTATTCCGATAGTACTTTTTTCAATATATAAAAATGTATTTTTGGTGTTTATTGAGCATCAATATTCTTTCTTAGAGGTAATATATCCAATACTAATTATTATTGTATCAGTTTTGGTAGCCCTTTCTACTGAGAGAATATATGCTGTAATAGATAAATATAGAAATGGATATAGTAGAATAAACCCATTTTACTCAGTAATAACTGGACTATATATAGCTATGATACTACCCGTTTCAACACCGCTATATATAGTTGCACTAGGTTCTTTTTTGGGAATATTTTTGGGTAAGATGTTGTACGGTGGATTTGGAAAGAACTTATTTAATCCAACGGCAATAGGATATATATTTATATTACTTTTATTTACTACCTCATTATCTTACTATAATAACTATTTCAATCTATTAGAAAGCAATAAATATCTAACATTACCATTAAATCACATAACATCATTTGATTATGGTAAGTTAGTAAGTCCTTATGGTTCTTTAATAAACTTCTTATTTGGAACTGTACCTGGTCCAATGGGTACTACAAATGCATTTTTAATAATATTATCGTTCTTTTTAATGTGTATATTTAGAGTTATAAAGTGGAAGGTAACTATAACTTATCTTTTAACTGTATTTATTATGACCTTAATAATAGGATTTTCACATGGAACATCTATGTGGTTTCCGATATTTAATATACTAAGTGGAAGTTTACTTTTCGTTGCTGTATTTATGAATGATCCGGTAACTACCGCGACTACTAATATAGGACAAATATTAAATGGTGTTGTTCTTGGAATAGCTACTGTAATAATAAGATTTTTTAGTGTAAATCCAGAAAGAATAATATTAGGTGTAGTTATAACAAACTTATTTGTTCCATACATCGA
>CAZJQU010000022.1:4913-9847 GCA_964548645.1 uncultured Muribaculaceae bacterium | reverse complement strand
ACTTTTTATTTATAACGGTTTCTTCTTGTATAACTTTCTTTTTTACTTTTGATATTATATGTGTTGTGGTTATAGTTATAAGTAAAGAGGCAGTTACTATATTTGAAATTAATAATATGTTTTTAAATTTATTTAACTTATTAACTTCTTTATTTATTATATGTGTTTCTTCGTTTTCAAATCTTATTATACTCTTTTCTTTTGAATCGTATTTGTAATAGTTCTTTTCCCCTTTATCTATATCTAACCCATAGAATATAAAGAATTCTGAGTTTTGATTTAATTTATAATTCTGAATCTCTATATTATCTACTTTTGTTGTATTTTCGTTATAATTTTTAAACATAACGTTATCTTTTTTTAATTCAAGTGGTAGTATTCTATGTTTATCAGATGATAACTCTATATATGGATAGTATTTTTTTGTTATACTGTCATATATATATAGGTTTATATTACCTTCTTTATCTTTTAAACCTACAAGTACCAGTTGATTTTCTTGATTATATAATGAAGGTACAATTATATCTTTTATATTTATAGTATTTTTTATAAAGCCTTCAGGAGCCTTTAATAAACTTTCTCTTTTTACTATACTCATCTTTTCATTATTTACAGTTGTTACTTCAATTGGATTTATATCTTTTACAAGAACATTTAAAATGTATTTTTTTATAGAACCATTTTGTGCTGTAACTATAATTTCAAATTTATTTTCTCCCTCTGTAACTGGTTTTGTACCAATTCCATCTATTCTAGCTCTATTATCCTCTGGTCTAGCAGTTATTACTATAGATTCTGTATTTGGATTTAATTCTGTACTATAACTTAAAACATCTTTGTTAAATACAGGAGTAATTGTTTGTCCCTCTATAGTTAGTGAACTTAAATTATTATTTTTTGAATACGATGCTTGAATTTGTTCTTGAGTAGTTAATCTTATTGATGAAACTCCAGCTGTCAAAGACATTTTCGCTTCTGTCCAATCATATGCTGCATACGATTTTACTCCAACAGTTGCTGTTCCAGATGCCAGAGCTTTAAATGTATATGTATATGATTTAGACTTAATTGTTCCGTTACCATAATCGGCAACATATAAACTTCCAGATTCTAATTTTAATAATGCTGGATTATAGTTCAAGCTAAATTCCCAAGATCCTAATGCAACGGTAGAGGATATTGTAATTGTAGTTGTAAAAGTTTTACCTATTATTACTGTGTTAGATGAACTTTTAACATTTATATAACCGTTTGCAGCTTTTACATTTGGTTTAAAACTGGATAGTAATATTATAAATATTGCGAATATTTTAAATAATCTTTTCATATTCCTCCTATAACTTTATTTCGCCAAGTATATGTTTTTGAATTCTAAGTAAATCTAATATATTAACTTCTTTATCATTATTTGTATCTCCAGCAACGAGGTATGCGGACTCTAATGTTTTTGATTTCAATATATGTCTTTGAACCTTAAGTAAGTCTAATATATTTATTATTCCATCACCATCTACATCTCCTGTAACTGACACCTTATATGTTTTAGATTCGTTTGATGAGGTCTTTACTGTTATAGTTTGGTTTGTTTTTAATGATACATTCATATCTAGTATCGCACCATTTGAATCACTAACATTAATTATTGAGCTTGGACTATTCGATATTATTTTATTTACTATTGTGGATATAGGAGTATTTATATTATTATTAGGTATTATATTATCGTTTATTACTCCTAGTTTATTTGATAGTTCTGTTATAGAAACAACACTTGCTACTTTTATAACATTTATTTTGTATGTTTTAATCTCACCATTTTCTGCGGTTACAATCAATACTATTTCATTTATTTCACTTGTAATTGGAATAGTTCCATCCCCAGAAATAGTACTAAGTGAATTTTCTGCGGTTCCTTTTATATTTAGATTATTTGAAGATGTATCTATGAAATAATTATACTCTAATACATCCTTATCAAACCCAAATAGAGATTTTCCGTTTATTGATATATCACTTAAATAGTTGTTTTTACTTCCAGAGCTAGGTAAAGAAGTAGATGGGGGCATTTCCAAATATACTGGTATAGAAAATATATAAGTGCTAGATAACACAGAAGAATCATTATATGATCTATAAGTAGTGAATGCCTCACTAGAAGGTGCTTGAATATTAGTCATATATTGATGAGTGTGTATAGGATAACTCGAAGTAGGAGAAGTATTAAATTTTTGAAAGTATAAATTATACTGTCCTTTTGATACATATGAATTAGATAAGAAAGATGCCCCTCCATTTATTGCTTTTTCCCAACTATCCCAAGGAAGCCTAGTTTTATTTTGATTATCTACTACTCCAGCAGCATATGCTAACCCTCTAAGTAAAGGATTATTACCGTAGGCACCTATATTAAAGAAGTTATAATATCCAGAGTAATTAACCCCCTCCCAAGTAAATGCATTTCCACTTGTCGCCGCATTACCATTTATAGTTACTTCTTGTCTAATTCTACTTGCTAAATGTGCCGGACTAACATTATATTTTTTACCAGATGCACTTAAGAGATTGGAAAACTCGGTTGTCGCTAAAGCACCACCAGAAAATATATCTTTTACAATGTCTGGATAAAGAGAATCGTAAGCTAAATCATAACTTAAATTTTCAAACATGAACATATATCTTTCATTTAAAAAGTTTCTTGGATCCATATAAAATGATATTACTCCAGCGTTTGCCCTATACCAATTTGGAACTTCTGCAATCCCATTATTTAATATATAGTTTTCGTTGTTGGATTGAATATAATTTTTTCCTAATTGAGCACTTATTACTTCATTCCATTTTAAATTGGTTTGTACAGGGTTAAATTTCCAATTTGGATATTTACTATGTAGATAACTTAAATATGGATAGTAACTTTCAGGAAAGCCTGATTCTTTTAGTGTTAGTTCAAAGGTTTCATCCTTAGAGGTAATATTGTTTTTTATTACTACATAATCACTACATATATATCCAATAGATTTCCCATCATTGTATTTTACTTTATACCAACTGTTAGAACAACCATTTCCGCTTGTAGATGGTTCTAATATAGTTAGATTAGTTCCAAGTAGTAAAGTTCCCAAAGAAGAAAATGATGTTCCAGGACCACTTCTAACATTTAACATATTATTATAAGTTCTTGCTGTCCAACCACTAGTGTTATATTCCGGATTTTTATTTATAGTTACATATGTACTACAAACATAGGCATCTTTTCCACTATAAGTTAGTTTATACCACCCATCACTACATCCAAAACCAGGATAGGTAACAGTATCTATCAACATAATTGGGTCTCCATAGGTTGCCTCAAAAATAATGTTTGAAGAATCGCTAGTTGTTGGTGTACTTCTAATTCTAACTCCGCCACCACTTATGACACCCTCTATTTCTGCACTTACAAAAGTAGGGAATAATAAAAACAATATAAATATAATAAATATCTTCTTATTCATATTACCCCTCCTTATAACATATCTATTATATTATACTAAAATATGATAGATATAAATATAATTTTAAAATTAATTAACTCTTATTTACACATATTATGCTATAATACAACTATATACTTTTATTATTTAAAACACACCTTTTACTATTTAAGTAACAAAATAAACAAAAAAACTTGACAAAGTTGTAAATATATGTATAATAATGCGCAACAAAGGAAAAAAACACATAAAAAAGGGGGATTTATGGAAAATCGTGTTTATGTAGAAAATAGGGATAATTTTTGGAGAGACTTATTAGTAAGAGTAGCACTAATACTTTTATTTATATTCTTGCTTATATGGTTATTTCCTATGCCAAAGTTAGAGACATTCTATGACAGAATATTTGCAGACAATATAAAAATGATGCAAGATGCAGCAAAGGATTATTTTACTATAGAAAGATTACCTAAAGAAATAGGAGACAAAAAGAAAATAACACTTAGAGATATGGTAGACAAAAAAATGATACTACCTTTCTTGGACAGAGATGGAAATACATGTGACTTTGATAAGTCTTATGTTGAAGTAATAAGAATGGAAACAGAGTATGTATTTAAAATCAATCTATCTTGTCCTACAAAAACAGACTATATAATAGACTATTTAGGATGTTATGATGTTTGTCAGGATGAAAAATGTAAGGAAGAAGAATTAGCTAAGTTATTAGAATATGAATATTCTAAAAAAGTAGATAAAAACATAATCGATAGTTATACTTGTCCTACAGGATATACCGTAAAAGGAAGTTCTTGTGTAAAATTAAACAGTATATTGGATAAAATCGCAGCTAGTTTAACTTGTAAGTCGGGATATACTTATAACAATTCTACAGATATGTGTGAAAAAACTATAGCTAGCACAGTAAATGCAGCAGTAAATTGTCCATCAGGATATGGATATAATGAAAATTCAAATGCATGTTTAAAATATGTAACAACAGATGCAGCAGCAACTCCAGTCTGTTCAACAGGAACATATGATAGTAAAACTAATAAATGTTTAATTGGAAATACAACTTCATATGGTGCGAAATTAGTTTGTGACAGTGGTACATATAATTCTAAAACAGGAAAGTGTGATATACCTAGTTCATCAACTTATAATGCAAATCCAACATGTTCAACAGGTTCATATGACAGTGCTACAGGAAAATGTAAGATTACATCAGATAATTCATATAATGCAACACCAAATTATACAACAACAGGAGCAAGAAGTTATGCAGCAACACCGAATTATACAACAACAGGAGCAAGAAGCTATGCAGCAACAGCAAATTATACTACAAAGACTTTAACGATAGCAGCAACAGAAAGTAAAAAATGGTCTTGTCAAGTGTTTGAATATACTTATTTAAAAGGAAATACATCAAGTGAGCTATTTACAAGAACTTAT
>CAZJQU010000022.1:0-4813 GCA_964548645.1 uncultured Muribaculaceae bacterium | reverse complement strand
TAAGTGGAACGACATGCTATATTGCAGGAACACAAACAATATCATCATATAGTTGTCCAAGTGGTGGAACATTAAGTGGAACTAGATGTATAAGAACATCTACAACATATAATAATCCAGTATACACATGCCCAAGTGGTGGTTCACTAGTAGGAACAAAATGTTCAGTACAAAACAGTGTATCAGTAAATCCTAGATATACATGTCCGAATGGTGGATCATTAACTGGAACAACATGTTATGTATCAAGCCAAACAACTGCTAACCCAACACTTACATGTAAGTCAGGTATATTAGTAAGTGGCGTATGTAAGGTTACTACTATAGATAGAAAAGATGTATCATATACATGTAATGGTGTATTAAGTGGAAACAAATGTACAACAACATCTATACTAAAAGAAAAAGTGGATTATACTTGTAAACCGGGATATGACAGAGCAGGAACGATGTGTGTTAAAACAACAAGTTCTTCATCTATAATAAGCGGAACTCCAGTATACAAAAAAACAACACAAACAGAATATAAATGGAGTAGAGAAACAGCCTTAAATGGATGGACTAGAACAGGTAAAACAAGAGAAGTAACAGTTAGACCTGGAGAACTAGTAGTAGATAATTCATTTAAAAAATAATTAAGTTAATAAAAAGGGGTAAAAGGAGACGGAAGTCTTCTTTTTTTGTGCTATAATTTCTATAGGGAGGTTATTATGTACGCAGAAGTTATAATGGAAATGAATGTATTTAACAACAAGACTTTTACATACAAGATACCTTCTAATTTGGAAATAGAAATAGGTAGTAGAGTACATATTCCTTTTGGTAGTAGAAAGGTAAATGGAATAGTTTTAAATATAAAAAACGAATATGATGAAAATTTAGATTTAAAAGAGATAATAGGTTTAATAGATAATGAAACAATATTAAATAAAGAACAAATAAATTTAATATACTTTATGAGGGAAAGTTACCTATGCACCTATTTGGACGCTTATAAAGTAATGATGCCTCCTCAATTAAAACTAAGTAAAAATAAACAAGATATACAAATAGAAAGAACTTATTATATTAAAAATTTAAAAGAAGTAACGACTAGGGCAGAACAAAATATGCTTAATTTATTTAAAGATAAAGAATTTTTAAAACCTAGTGAATTAAAAAATAAAAAAGCACTTAAATTACTATTGGATAAAGATATACTAGATATAAAAGAGCAGGAAATATATAGATTAAAGAACAATTATGAAAAAATAAAAAAATTAACTCTAACGTTAGAACAAAGAAAAATATACGAAGAGATAAAATCTAGCGATGATAATATATTTTTACTTAGAGGTGTAACTGGATCTGGTAAGACTGAAATTTATATGGATTTAATAGAAGATGTATTAAAAGAAAAAAAGGAAGTAATAGTACTAGTTCCAGAAATATCTATTACCACTCAACTTGTGAATAGATTTAAGGGAAGGTTTCAAGACAAGGTTGCCTTATTTCATAGTGGACTTTCATCTGGTGAAAGATTTGATGAGTGGAGAAAAATAAAAAGAAAAGAAGTAAGTATAGTTGTAGGTGCTAGAAGTGCCGTATTTGCACCTCTAACCAATATTGGACTAATTATAATGGATGAAGAAAATGATGATTCATATAAACAAGAAAATAATCCTAGATATAATACTATAGATGTTGCAATAGAAAGAATAAAATATAACAATGCAAAGCTTCTTTTAGGCAGTGCTACTCCATCATTAGAAAGTTATGCTAGAGCAAAGGTTAATAAATATCACCTATTAGAATTAGAAACTAGAGTAAACAATAAGACTCTTCCTAAAGTAAGCATAATAGATATGAAGTTGGAAATGAAAAAAGGAAACAATATACTATCTAATATTGCTAAAACCTCTATAGTAGATAGATTAAATAAAAAAGAACAAATAATGATACTAATGAATAGAAGAGGATATTCTAATTATGTCATGTGTAATGAGTGCGGAGATGTTATTAAGTGTCCAAATTGTGATATATCCTTAACGTATCATAAGAACAATAATAGTTTAAAGTGTCATTATTGTAACTATATTACTAATATGCCAAATAATTGTAAGAAGTGTAACTCTAAATATTTAACATTAAAGGGAAAAGGAACAGAAAAAATAGAAGAAGTATTAGAAAGTACATTTAAAGATATTAAAGTAGTAAGAATGGATAGCGATACTACTACAAAGAAGTCTTCTCACGAAAGAATCATAAAAGATTTTAATAATCATAATTATGATATATTACTTGGAACTCAAATGATTGCTAAGGGATTAGATTTTAAAAATGTAACATTGGTAATTGTGATAGATGCAGACTCATCTTTATATATATCGGATTATAGAAGTAGTGAAAGAACTTTTTCTCTTCTTACACAAGTGTCTGGTAGGGCGGGTAGACACGATAAAGAAGGAGAAATAATCATACAAACATTCAATCCTAATCATTATGCAATAAAATTAGTAGAAAATCATGATTATGTATCCTTTTATAATATCGAAATGAATATAAGAAAAAAAATGTTCTATCCCCCATTTTGCTTTATCGTTGCTGTTAGAATATTATCTAATGATTTTGATTTGGGTTCTAAAGAAATAAACAAAATAAATAAAATCTTAAAATCTAAATTAGATGATAAATATAAAATCTTAGGACCTACAATATTTCCTAAGATAAACAATATATATGGATTTCAAACCATAATAAAATATAAAGATAAAGAACTGTTAATAAAAATATTAGAAGAAATAGACATACATTACACTAACTCTAAAGTGAAATTAGAAATAGATTTTAGTCCAAATAGATTGTAAATAAAGATAATTATGTTATAATATCTTTGGTTAAAAAAACACATGAATATGGATTTATATGCCAAGTGCCTCAAAGAGGTGGTGTATAAAGTAGAAGTATTCAGAGGAAAAACGAAAGGAGAGATTTTTTTATGCCAGTAGTTTCAATGAATTATTTACTTGAAGCAGGAGTTCACTTTGGTCATCAAACTAAAAGATGGAACCCTAAGATGAAGGAGTATATTTATACTTCTAGAGAGGATATCTACATAATAGATTTACAGAAAACAGCAGAAAAAATAGAAGAAGCTTATGCGGCTTTAAAAGCTATTGCTGAAAATGGTGGTAAAATATTATTCGTAGGTACTAAAAAACAAGCACAAGAAGCATCTAGAGAAGAAGCAGAAAGAACACAAATGTATTATGTTAACGAAAGATGGTTAGGTGGTACTTTAACAAACTTTAGAACAATTAGAAGAAGAGTTACTAGATTAGATGAAATCGAAAAGATGGAAACTGATGGAACATTTGAAGCATTACCTAAAAAAGAAGTTATAAAAATAAGAAAAGAACATGAAAAATTAGATAGATATTTAAGTGGTATTAGAGAGATGAAAAAATTACCTAATGCGCTTATTATAGTAGATCCAACAAAAGAATTGAGTGCAATAAGAGAAGCAAAAAGATTAAATATTCCAGTATTTGGAATTGTAGATACAAATTGTGATCCAGATTTAGTAGATTATGTAATACCTGCTAATGATGACGCTATACGCTCTGTAAAATTAATATTGGGTGTTTTAAATAACGCTATAGCAGAAGCAAATGGTTTAGATTTAGTAGATTATGTAACAGAAGAAGAAAAACCTTCTAAGCCAAAAAGAGAACCAAAAGAAGAAGTAATAGCAGAAGAAGTTATAGAAAAACCAAAAAAAGAGATTAAAGAAGTAATAGAAAAAAAAGAAGAACCAAAAGAACCTAAGAGAAGCGATCTAAAGGAAATGACAGTAGTAGAATTAAAAGCATTAGCAAAAGAAAGAGGAATAGATGGTTATTCTAAAATGAAGAAAGATGAATTATTAAAGAAGTTAAAATAAGGAGGCAAAATGATAACAGCAAGTTTAGTAAAAGAATTGCGTGAAAAAACAGGTGCAGGAATGATGGATTGCAAAAAAGCATTAGAAGAAACTAATGGAGATATGGAAAAAGCAATCGATTGGTTAAGAGAAAAGGGTATATCTAAAGCAGCAAATAAAGAAGGAAGAATTGCAGCAGAAGGATTAGTAAATATAGTATCTAATGATAAAAAAGCAGTAGTGTTAGAACTTAACTCTGAAACAGACTTTGTTGCAAGTAATGAAGAATTTATTGATTTACTTAATACAATTTCTGAAATAGTACTAAATAACGATGTAAATACTGTTGAAGAAGCATTAGAAATAAAAACAGAAGATGGAACGTTAAATGATACTTTAGTAAATAAAGTTGCAAAAATAGGAGAAAAACTATCTTTTAGAAGATTCGAAAGTTTAACTTTAAATGACAATGAAGTGTTTGGAATATATATCCATAACACAAAAAAAATAGCAGTTATAACTGTATTAGAAGGTGCTGATGAAGCAGTAGCAAAAGATGTATCAATGCATGCAGCAGCTATGAGACCAAAATACATAAGAAAAGAAGATGTATCAGAAGAAGTTTTAAATAACGAAAGAGAAGTTCAAAAACAAATAGCAATTAATGAAGGAAAACCTGCAGATATAGCAGAAAAAATGGTAGAAGGAAGAATAAATAAATTCTTTAAAGAAATATGTTTAGAAGGACAAGAATTTATTAAAGACCCTGATTTAACAGTACTTGAATATGTTAATAAACATAATGGAAAAATTAAATCAATGATAAGATATGAAGTTGGCGAAGGAATGGAAAAAAGATCTGATAACTTTGCTGAAGAAGTAATGAGTCAAATAAATAATAAATAATTAAAG
>CAZJQU010000021.1:0-10353 GCA_964548645.1 uncultured Muribaculaceae bacterium | reverse complement strand
AGAAAAAGTTTTGAAGAAGACAAGTTAGTAATAGATTCGGATATAGTAACTTGTAAATAATCCTATCTCTAAATATTTCACCCTGAAAATATATGAAAGCAGTTATGATTAAACTTGAGAAGAAACAATAATATACTTATTAAAAATCACTTTAATAGTGATTTTTTTATGCTATAATTATTATGGTAGAGTTGGAGGATAACATGGATGAAAAACTAGTAGAAATAATCGATAAATATAAAAATCAAGAAGGCAATTTAATGCCAATCCTTCAAAACATTCAAGAAGAATTTGGGTACTTATCATACGATAATTTAAAATATGTATCTGAAGTGTTAGATGTGTCTTTAGAAAAGATATATGGAGTTGCTACATTTTATAGTCAATTTAAATTTAACCCTAGTGCAAAACATAAAATAAGTGTATGTTTAGGAACTGTTTGTTATGTAAAAGGTGCAAACGATATATTAAATAAGGTAAAAGAGGAACTAAATATAAATGTTGGAGAGACTACTGAAGATGGTATATTTTCAATTGAAAATACAAGGTGTTTGGGATGTTGTAGTTTAGCTCCTGTAATGATGATAGATAATAAAGTTTACAGTGAAGTCAAAAAAGAAGATGTAAAAGAAATACTAGATTCTTTTAGAGGTGAACATGTTTAATAATATAGTATCTAATAAAGATAAAATAGTAGTAGGACTTGGCACATGTGGAATATCAAGTGGAGCTGATAAAATATATGATGAATTAAAATCAAAAGTTAATAATATGGATATTTTACCAGTAGGTTGTATTGGGGTATGTAAATATGAACCAATAGTAGAAATATATAAAGATGATGTTAGAACAACATATGTAAATGTTACATTAGAAAAATTAGATAAAATAATAAGTAGTCATATAAATAACAATATAGTAGTAAAAGAATACTTAATTGATGAAAATACATCTAATATTTTAGATTATCCATTTTTAAAAAAACAAACGAGAATAGCTTTAAGAAATTGTGGAAATATAAATCCAGAAGATATAAATGATTATATTAACCATGGTGGTTATAGTGCATTAAAACAAGTACTAACTATGAATAAAGATGAAGTTATAAATATATTAAAAGAATCCAAACTAAGAGGTAGAGGTGGAGCAGGTTTTAGTGCAGGATTAAAGTGGGAATTTGCTAAAAAAGAAGAGTCAGACAAAAAATATGTTTGTTGTAATGCTGATGAGGGAGATCCGGGAGCATTTATGGATAGATCTTTACTTGAAGGAGATCCACACTCAGTAATTGAAGCGATGATTATCGCGGCTTATACAATAGGTTCTAACGAGGGATATATATATGTTAGAGCTGAGTATCCAGTTGCAGTTAATCGTTTAAATATTGCAATTAAACAAGCTAGAGAACTAAATTTATTAGGTAACAATATACTAGGTACTAACTTTTCTTTTGATTTAGATTTAAGATTAGGAAGTGGTGCTTTCGTATGTGGAGAGGAAACAGCATTAATAAACTCTATAGAAGGTAAACGTGGAGAACCAAATTTAAAACCACCATTCCCTGCATCTAAAGGTTTATTTAATAAACCAACACTAATAAATAACGTTGAAACATACGCAAATATACCTTATATATTAAGTGGTAATAAAGACAAATTTGTGAGTATTGGTAGTGAGAAATCTAAAGGAACAAAAGTGTTCGCATTAGGTGGAAAAATAAATAATACAGGTTTAATTGAAATACCTATTGGTACTTCTTTAGAAGAAATACTCTTTGATATATGCGGAGGAATACCAAACAATAAAGAATTTAAAGCAGCTCAAACAGGAGGACCTTCTGGTGGTTGTATTCCTAAAGAGCATTTAGATATAAGTATGGACTATGAATCACTTGCCTCAATAGGATCTATGATGGGTTCCGGTGGGTTAATAGTAATGGATGAGGATAACTGTATGGTAAATATTGCAGAATTCTTCTTAAATTTTACAGTAGATGAATCATGTGGTAAATGCGTTCCTTGTAGAGTAGGAACTAAACGTCTAGAAGAATTATTGAATAAAATAACAAATGGAAAAGGCACATTAGATGATTTAGACAAATTAGAAGAATTATCAAACCATATAAAAGAATCATCTTTATGTGGATTAGGACAATCAGCGCCTAATCCAGTACTCAGTACATTAAAATACTTTAAAGATGAATATTTAGAGCATATAGAAAATAAAAAATGTAAATCTAAATCTTGTACTAATTTATTAGAATACAAAATATTACAAGATAAATGTATAGGATGTACCGTATGTAAGAAAAATTGTCCAGTAGATGCGATAAGTGGTGAAGTAAAACAACCTCATATGATAGATCAAGATAGATGTACAAAGTGTGGAATGTGTATGAAGGTTTGTAGATTTAATTCTATAGTAAGGGAGTAATTATGGTAAATATAAAAATAAATAATATTGAAACCTTTGCTAATGAAGAAGACACCATTTTAGATGCATCTAAAAAAATGGGTATTGAAATACCAACACTTTGCTATTTGAGAGACATCAACGAAATCGCATCTTGTAGAATATGTGTAGTAGAAGATAATGTGTCTCATAACTTAATTACTGCATGTTCAACAAAAGTAAAAGATGGATTAGATATACTAACAGATAGTGAAAAAGTAATAAAATCAAGAATAAATACATTAGAACTATTAGTAGGCGAACACGATAAAGACTGTGATAATTGTGATAGAAACAATAATTGTGAGTTTCAAGACTTATTAGAAGAATATAATATAGAAGGTAATAAATTTACTGGAGATAAAAACATATACACTAAAGATGAATCCACAGTGTATTTAGTTAGAGATAACAATAAATGTATACTTTGTAATAGATGTGCTTCTATTTGTGATAAAGTTCAAGATGTAGCAGTAATAGGTAAAAATAAAAGAGGAAACAAAACGAGCTTAGGATGTGCATTTGATTTAAATTTAGAAGACACTCCTTGTGTTGCATGTGGTCAATGTGTAAATGTATGTCCAACGGGTGCTCTATCTGATAAAGAAAACATAGATATAGTAATAGATGCACTAAATAACAAAGAAATATACACAGTAATCGCACCAGCTCCTTCGGTTAGATTTACTATTGGTGAAGGTTTTAATATGCCTATTGGTACGAATGTAAAAGGAAAACTGGTAACATCTGCTAGAAAATTAGGTTTTGATAAAGTGTTCGATATAAATTATGGAGCAGATTTAACTATAATAGAAGAAGCAAATGAATTTGTAGATAGAATAAATAACGGTGGAGTACTACCGATGATAACATCTTGTAGTCCAGGATGGGTTAATTATTTAGAACGATACTTTCCGCATATGATACCAAATTTATCTAGTTGTAAATCTCCACAAAAAATGTTTGGAGCATTAATAAAAACCTATTATGCAAAAAAGAATAATATAAATCCAAAAAACATATTCGTAGTAACTATAATGCCTTGTATAGCAAAAAAAGAAGAAATATTGAAAGATGACAATGCTACAATATATGAAGATGTAGATGCTATACTAACAGCAAGAGAATATATAAAATTATTAAAACTATATAATATAGATTTTCCTAATCTAGAGGATAGCGACTTCGATAATCCTTTAGGAAGTGGAGCATCTGTAGTATTCGGAGCATCTGGCGGAGTAATGGAATCAGCCCTTAGAACATTAGTAGAAATGGTAGATAAAAAAGAATTAACTAGTTTAGAATTCAATGAAGTAAGAGGAATGCAAGGAATAAAAGAGGCAACATACACATTAAATAATATGGAAATAAAGGTTGCTGTAGCTTCAGGTCTATCAAACGCTAAGAAGTTACTCAAAAGAATAGAAAATAAAGAAGTCTTTTATCATTTTATAGAAATAATGGGATGTCCTGGTGGCTGTATAAATGGTGGGGGTCAACCCATAGTAAGTTCTAAGATAAGGAATTATACAGATATTAAAAAAGAAAGAGCAAAATCACTATATGAAGAAGATAGAAATTTAAATAATAGAAAGGCACACAAGAATCCGGATATATTAAATATATATAAAGATTTCTTAGAAAAGCCCGGAAGCGAAATTGCTCATAATATATTGCATACTAGTTATAATAAAAAAGAAAAATATCGATAATATAATTTTCTATGCTATAATACACTCATAAGATTAGTAGTAACTATGTAAATATTTAGAGAGATGCGTTTGGTGAAAGCATTTATTTAATAATTATGAAGACACTTATACTTAAAATTTATTAATTAAAATGAAGTACATAAATAGGGTGGCACCGCGGGGAAACTCGCCCCTATGAGTGTATTTTATTTTTTAGGAGGAAATATGAAAGTTAAACCAAGAACATTATCTGGATACATGGAATTATTACCAAAAGATCAAATCAAATTTAATAGAATGTTAGATACTATTAAAAAAATTTATGAATCTTTTGGATTTTTACCATTAGATACCCCAATACTTGAAGCAGAAGAAGTATTACTTGCTAAGGTGGGTGGAGAAACAGAAAAACAAGTATATAAAGTAGACGATAAGGTAATGCGTTTTGATTTAACTGTACCCCTAGCAAAATACACAGCACTAAACTATGGTTCATTATCATTTCCTTTTAGAAGATATCAAATAGGTAAGGTGTATAGAGGTGAAAGAGCACAAAAAGGAAGATTTAGAGAGTTTTATCAAGCGGATATAGACATAGTAAATGAAAATGAGTTATCTATCTTAAATGATGCTGAAATACCCTTTATAATATACAAACTATTTAAAGAGTTAGACATAGGTAAATTTACTATAAAAATAAACAATAGAAAAATATTACTCGGATATTTTGAATATTTAGAGATAGTAGATAAATCAAAAGATATACTTATAATAATAGATAAATTAAACAAAATTGAAGTCTCAGGCGTAAAAGAAGAATTAAAAAAACTAGGTTTAAAAGAAGATAAAATTAACAACATATTATCTTTTATAACAATGAAAGTAGATATCGAAACATTAAAGAAATTAAAGTTAAATATAGAAAATAAAACTTTTGCAACCGGTGTCGATGAATTAGATACTGTAATATCATATTCAAAAGAGTTTGGTATAGAACCCAAATATATAGAAATAGATTTAACTATATCTAGAGGATTAGATTACTACACAGGAACTATATACGAAACATATTTAGATAAATACGAATCAATTGGAAGTATATGCTCTGGTGGTAGATATGATAATTTAGCAAGCTACTATACCGATAAAGTACTTCCTGGAGTAGGTATATCAATTGGAGTTACTAGATTATTTGATCAATTATTAAGTTTAGGTCTATTAGAAGATAAAGAATTAAATATAGTTGATTATCTAATAATACCTATGACAGAAAATTACGAATATGTAATAGATTGTTTCAATAAAATAACAAAATTAAATAAAAAAGTACAGATAATATACGATACTAGAAGTATAAAGAGTATGATTAATTACGCACTATCTTTAAATATAAATAAAATAATATTTATAGGAGATAATGAAATAGAAAAAGAAATAATAACTTTAAAAGATTTAGAAACAAGTAATCAAGAAGAAATAAAACTAAGTGATATAAAGAGGAAACTATGAATAAAATATATATAAAAAATATAAAAGATTATATAAATAAAGAGATAAGTTTAGATGCGTGGATAGATAATATAAGAGATCTTCAATACGTACAATTTGTAATTCTAAGGGATTCTACTGGAAAAGTTCAAATGACAGTAGAAAAAAACGATGACAATAAAGAACTAAATGAATTAATAAGTTCACTTACCTTAGAAAGTACTTTAATAGTAGATTCTAAAGTATTAGAAAATGAAAAAGTAAAACTAAATGGAATAGAGTTAATACCAAAGAGTATTACTGTAACAAGTAAAGCTCTTCCAGATTTACCAATAGATATAAAAGATAAAGAAAAATCTTTAAGAGAAACAAGATTAGATTATAGATTCTTAGACTTAAGAAGAGAGGATAATAATTTATTATTTAAATGTCAAACATATATCGAAGCAATGATGAGAGAGTATTGGATAAATAATGGATTTATGGAAATACATACTCCAAAGATAAGTGCTGCCTCAGCAGAATCAGGTGCTGAGATGTTCAAGTTGGATTATTTTGGAACTACAGCTTGTCTATCACAATCGCCTCAATTTTATAAACAAATGACTATGGCTTCAGGTTTTGAAAAAGTATTTGAAATTGGACCAGTATTTAGAGCGGAAAATTCACATACAAGTTATCATGCTTCTGAAATATTAATGTTAGATGCAGAAATATCTTGGGTAAAAGGTGTAGATGATGTAATGGATAGCGAAGAAGAATGGATTAGATACTTTATGACAAAATTAAAAGAAAAATACGGAGAAGAAATAAAAAGAGTATTCAATGTAGAAGTTAGTGATACTACTCCAAAATTCCCACGAATTGATTTTTATGAGGCAAAAAGAATCTTAAAAGAAGAATTAAACTATGTAGGAGCTGTTCCTGAAGATTTTGAAAGAAAAGAAGAAGAATTAATGTGCGAATACTCTAAGAAAAATTATAATAGTGATTTTATATTTATTACTAACTTTCCATATTCGGCAAGAAGCTTTTATATAATGAAAGATGAAGTGGGTAAAACAGAATCATTTGATTTACTATTCAAAGGTGTTGAAATAACAAGTGGTGGTCAAAGAGAACATAGACATGAACATCTAATTGAAAATATAAAAGAAAAAGGACTCGATCCTAAAGATTTAGAATTCTATACAGATTTCTTTAAATATGGATGTCCTCCACATGGTGGATTTGGAGTAGGACTATCTAGAATAATCATGAAGATATTTGAAATAGATAACATTAGAGAAGCAACTCTTATATATAGAGGTCCCACAAGACTTAATCCTTAAAACTATAGAAATATAGTTTTTTATTGTATAATTAAGTAGGTGATTACTATGTTAAAAGACAAGTTAAAATTAATACCACAAAAACCGGGTTGTTATCTTATGAAAGATAAAGATGGTGTAGTTATATATATAGGTAAAGCAAAAGTATTAAAATCTAGAGTTAATTCTTATTTTAATAATAAACATACAGGAAAGACTGCACTACTTGTATCAAATATAAATGATATTGAATTTATTGTTACAAAGTCAGAGTTAGAAGCTCTTCTTTTAGAAATAAACTTAATAAAAGAATACACTCCCAAATATAACATAATGCTTAGAGATGATAAAACATATCCATATATTGAAATAACTAATGAACCTATCCCAAGATTAATAATAACTAGACCCAAGACTACAAAAAAAAGAGGGAAACTATTCGGACCATATCCAAATGTATATGCCGCTAGAAAAGTAGTAGAAATACTAAATAGACTATATCCTACTAGAAAATGTAGTAAAATGCCAAAAAAACCTTGTCTATATTATCATATTGGTGAATGTTTAGGTTATTGTTTTAAAGAGATTGATAAAAAGATAATAGATGACATGTTCGATGAAATAACTAAATTTTTAAATGGAAATAACTCGATAGTTACCGATAAATTAAAAGATCAAATGAAGTTTTATTCTGATAAATTAAATTTTGAAAAAGCGCAAGAAATGAAAGAATACCTAGATTATATAGATATAACACTAAAATCTCAAAACATAGACTTAAATGACAATATAAATAGAGATATATTTGGATATTACAAGCATAGTAACTATGTATCTATTAAAGTACTATCTTTAAGGGGAGGTAAAATAGTAGAAGCTTCATCAGACATATTTGAACTTATAGATGATTTGGATGAAGAACTTACATACTATATTTCTATATACTATGAAAAGAACTTTAAACCAAAAGAAATATTAATACCAAATAACTTAGATAAAGACCTAATAGAAGAAACAACAAAAATAAAGACTATAATACCAATTAAGGGTAAGAAAAAAGAGTTAATAGATATGGCAAATAACAATGCTAAGATATCTTTAGAACAAGAATTAGAACTGATAAGAAAAAAAGATGAATCTATAGTAGAAGCATTAGAAGATTTAAAAGAATTATTAAAGTTAGATAATATAAATAGAATAGAATCCTTCGATAACTCTCACTTATTTGGTACTTTTACTGTATCTGGAATGGTAGTATTTACTTTAGGTAAACCAAATAAAAAAGAATATAGAAAATATAAAATAATAAGTGAAGCAAAAGATGACTATAACATTATGAAAGAAGTCATCTATAGAAGGTATTTTAGAGTGTTAATGGATAGATTAGAACATCCTAACCTAATTATAGTGGATGGTGGAAAAGTTCAAATAAATGCGACTAAAGAGGTTTTAGATAGCTTAAACTTAAATATACCTGTATGTGGACTAATAAAGGATAATAAACATTCTACAAAAGCTATTATGTACAATAATGTAGAGTTAGAAGTAAAGAAAAACAGCTCACTTTTCCACTTGTTAGAAAGAATACAAGATGAAGTACATAGATTTACTATTACTTATCATAAAAATATAAGAAGTAAAGGACTAATATCTAGTATATTAGATGAAATCCCAGGTATTGGTGAAATTACAAAAAAAGAAATATTAAAAAAATACGATATAAATGAACTAAAAGAATTATCATTAGAGGAATTAAATAAAGACTTTAATAAAAATGTATCAAAAAACATATACGAATACTTTAAAAACATAAAAAATAGTGATAATTATGATAGAATATGAATGAGTAGGTGAATTATGAACAAAGAATTAGCAAATCTTATATTTAAAGATATAGATAAGACTGTATTAGATTATGAAAAAATATATCCAAAAAGAAATTTAAAAGAAGGTGCCATAGTAACTAGATATGCACCAAGTCCAACAGGTTTTATACACATAGGAGCATTACTTGCTAGTTTTACTGCAAGTAGATTTAGTAAACAAACTGAAGGTGTTATATTTTTAAGAATAGAAGATACAGATACTAAAAGAACTGTAGATAATGGTGTAGAAAATATAATAGAAGGATTAAAAGAATTTAATATTACGTTCGATGAGGGTCCAGTAAACGAACTAGATTCAGTTGGTAATTATGGACCATATATTCAAAGTGAAAGAAAAGAAATATATCATGCCTTTGTTAAACATCTAATAGAAAATGATTTAGCGTATCCTTGTTTTTGTACTGAAGAAGAATTAGAATCTATAAGGAAAATGCAAACAGAATCAAAGGAGAGAATCGGATATTATGGAAAATGGGCTAAGTGTAGAAATTTAACTGTGGAAGAATATATAGATAAAATAAATAACAAAGAGCCATATGTAATTAGGTTTAAATCTATGGGTGATTTCAACAAGACTATAGAATGTATAGACTTAATAAAGGGTAAAATAGAGATGCCTGAAAACGATTTAGATATAGTAATAATGAAAACAGATGGACTACCTACATATCACTTTGCTCATTTAGTAGATGACTATTTAATGCGTACTACACACGTAATAAGAGCAGATGAATGGGTTGCGTCTATGCCCATACATTTACAACTATTCGATGCATTTGGGTTTGAAAGATTAAATTACTGTCATATATCCCCATTGTTAAAAAATGATAATGGTAGTGTTAGAAAGCTAAGTAAGAGAAAAGATCCAGAATGCGCTATGAGTTATTATCATGAACTTGGTGTTCCAAATGAAGCTGTAATGCTATATCTTGCTACTGTAGCAAATAGCGACTTTGAAGAATGGTACTTACAAAACAAAGATAAGAAAATAGATGATTTTAACTTTACATTCGATAAAATAGGTAAAAGTGGAGCATTATTTGATTTAGAAAAACTAAAGAGTATATCAAAAGAATATATATCTACATTAAAAGCAAAAGATTTATATGAGAAGATATCTCTATACTTAGAAAAATACGATAATGAGTTTTATAAAGTATTTACAAAAGATAAAAACTACTCGATAGATATATTAAATGTTCAAAGAGAGGTTGAAAAACCAAGAAAAGATTTGACACACTATGGGGTAGTAAAAAACGAGTATATGTATATGTATGATGAGATATATAATGAAACTGATAAAGTATATGTATATCCATTTGTTACAGATTTAGATGAGGTAAAACAAATATTAAAAAGATACTTGGACACTTATTACGATGAATCCGATAATCAAGAAACTTGGTTTAATAAAATAAAAGATTTATCTGAACACTTTGGATATGCAAGAGAGGTAAAAGACTTTAAAAAAGATCAATCAAAATATAAAGGTCATGTTGGAGATATATCTACAATACTTAGAATTGC
>CAZJQU010000020.1:0-11067 GCA_964548645.1 uncultured Muribaculaceae bacterium | reverse complement strand
GAAAGTATAGATGGATATATAATACCAAATGAGATAATAAAAGATAATAATTTAAAAGACACAAATACTTTGGTAGAGTATGATAATTTAATTTTAATGATAAATGCAATGTATGATAAAGAAGTAGATGCTATATTCTTGAATTCTAACTACCCTACTTTGTTCTCGTTTAATGGATTTTCAAACATAAAAGAAGACACTATAGTTTTATTTACAAAAGAAATGACAATAAAGGAAGATAAAAACAAAAAAAAGAACATGGATAAACCGTTTGCAATGCTTCTTATGGGAGTGGATTCTACTTATAATGATATAAAAGGTGGTTCTGCTTTTAATGGAGATGCTTTACTATTAATTACGTTTAATCCTAAGACTTTAAATACAACTATGTTAAGTATTCCTCGTGACACTTACGTTCCTATTGCTTGTTTTAAAAATAATAGAGAAAATAAAATAACTCATGCCGCTTGGTATGGACAAGATTGTATGATAAAAACAATAGAGGATTTTACTAAGATTAATATAGATTATTATGCAAAGATAAACTTTAAGGGATTAGTTAAGTTGGTTGATACTTTAGGGGGAATAAACGTAGATGTTCCTTATAGTTTGTGTGAACAAAATAGTAGTCGACTATGGGGAAAAGATACTGTGTTCTTAGAAAAAGGATATAGAAAGATAAATGGGGAACAAGCTCTAGCACTATCTAGAAATAGACATAAAGCAAACGATAATTCTGATATTGGAAGAGTTATGGCGAATTATTGTCCTAAGTATACTGAAGGTAATAGAAACGATCTTACAAGAGGGCAAAACCAACAAAAGGTAATAAGTGGAATAATAAGTGAATTAAAAAACATAAGAAATTTAGACGCTATATACTCATTACTAGACTTATTAAGCACTAGTATACAAACAAATGTAAGCACAAGCCAAATACTATCTATGTATAACATTGGAAAAGATATACTATTAAACGATGATTCTACTACGGTATCATTTGATTCTCTTTACTTACTTGGAACGGACACTATGATATGGGATCCAGAGATGAAATTAACTCTATATAATTATTACTATAATAGAGATAGTTTAAAAGATATAGTACGTGCTATGAATGTGAATTTAGAAAAAGAAAAGCCGACAATTATAAAGAACTTAACCTTTTCAATAAATTCTCCATACGAAAAAATAGTGATTGGAAAGGGACCTTACTCTAATAATTATGTTTTGAACACACTACCAAACTTTAAGAATAAATCTATCGATGTTGCTACAGACTGGGGAAGAAACAATAACATAAAGGTTGTTGTAAATTATGTTGATGATAAGTTAGAGATGAATAATATAATTAAAAGTCAAAGTATACCTCATGGTTACATTGTGAAAGATATAAATAAAGACTTAATTATAGAAGTTGGTAAATATACTCCTAAAATATTGGAAGAAGACTTATCAAAAGTTCCAGACTTTAAAACATATACTTTAAGTATGGTTAGTGATTGGAAAGATAAAGTAAGTGATAAAATAAACGTTACTATCGATACAGTTAAAAAAACCAACCCTCTTTACGATGAAGCAAAGGCCGGTAAATTTTATAAACAAAGCATTTCTTCTGGTATAAGTATAGAAAATATAGAAGAAATAACTATTTCTTTTTTTGATAATTAATACTTATCTCTTTTCGACAATAAATAATTGTTCGTTATCTTTTATAAGGATTAAAGTTCCTTCTTTTTCATAACCTAAATCTTTTTCATATTCCCAGTTCAAATGAACAGCATACGCTTCGTATATTTTTTTGTTATATTCATAGTCTGTTTTTTCTATTTTTTTTACTAAAACTTCTTTTACAGTTGGTAAATCTTCTAGTTGTTTTATGTACTTATAAATTGTGTCTGATGCTTTTAAAACAAAATTATCTTTAAAGGTTTTTTCCATATATTGAGTTCCACCCACATCTTGATTTGATTTTTTGTTAGATAAAGTGTAAAAATCTATTATAAATAGTTTTGATATGCTATTTGCATACACCTCATAATCTATATCAGTTTCTTTTAATATAAGTTTTAGGTTTTCAAATTCTTTTTTATATATTTCTGTATCTTTTTCATAAGACATATAATTAAATTTATCTGTTACTGAAGTTACTTTGGTAACGGTTTCTTTTTTTGTAAAAAAAGTGAAAATTAAGTATATAGCAGATAATATTATCGCTATAATTAATAATACAATATTTATTTTTTCTAATAATTTTATTTTTTTCATTCTTCACCTAACAAACTATTCTCTGATTTTATATAATTACACGTTATAAAATCATTAGATACAGATAGCAGTTTTTCTGCTTTTTGAGTGTTTTTTTCTATATAATCAGCAGTTATAACATCGGTTCCTAATGGTATATATTCTTCTTTTTGATAATTATAGTATATCGTATCTGTAATCCAATTGCCATTTGAAAAAACCACCATATTATCATCCACATTAAATATATCATTTCCTAAAGCATATTTACTCGAAAAGTTAAACATATTACCTAAAGTTGGAAGTACATCATACATACCCATTGTCTTATCTACTTTTACATTTAATTTTTTATCTTTAGACCAAATTATAAGTGGAACCTTTCTATTTAATTCATAAAAGTAATAATCTATCGCTTTATATTCTGGATCTTCTTTATCAATTATAGAATCGGTATATGGATCGTAATTGTGTAACTTTTCATACTCTTTTCTAGATATTCTAGAATCATGGTCTCCATATATTACAATTACAGTATTATCTAGCATTTCATTATTATCCAAGTCAGTTATAAAGTCTCCTATAGCTTGATCTGCATATCTAGATGCTTTCATGTAGTTTCCTAACCTAGTTCCTTCCATATAGGGAACAGTTATTTGTTCTAATACTCCTATTTCATTTTCTTTTTCTATTGTCATTGATAAGTCGAACTCCCCATATTTTTCCAATTCTAAGAACGGAGTATGATTAGTAAGCATTATTAATGTCGCATAAAAGTTTTTGTTCTTATCCTTTATATCCCTCATTATTGGGATAGATTGCTTAAAGAACGACTTATCAGATAACCCTAATCCGATTTCTTCATCTATTATATATGAACTCTTACTGTAGAATTTATCGTAACCTAGTTTATCGTGCATTACCATTCTATTCCAAAATGTTCCAATATTTGCATGCATACTATAAGTATAGTACCCTTTATCTTTAAGTATTTTTGGTATACCCATATACTCTCTATCCCAGTAACTAACAAATGCTGTACCACTTTTTACAGGTAGTAAAGAGGTGTTTATGGTAAGTTCGGTATCACTGCTTGTGCCTGCTCCCACTTGAGCATAAAAGTTGGAGAAAAACATACCCTCTTTTGAAAGTCTATTTAAATTTGGGGTTACCTCTTCTCCATTGAATTCTAAGTCCATTAAAAATGTTTGCATGCTCTCAGCATGTATCATTATTATATTTTTGCCTTCAAATATGTTCGTGTATTTGTTTTTTATTTGTTTATTATCTTTTTCTTCATAAAAGTTTCTCACATTAGTCAAAGATAAATCACACCCAAACATATTGTTTATTTGAGGTTCTATGCTTCTTATTATATCGTTACCTTGATATATATATATTCCAAATTTATCTACTATATATTCTCTACTCCACTGTTGAACCAAACTCTTTTCTACACCATTTAAACTCGTTACAAATATTATGGTTAATATAATAGATACAGTAACAACCTTAAAGAATTTCTTTTTATCGTTCTTTTTGCTATATTTTCTTTTACTTATAGCATTTTGTCTAACTATCCATATAAACCATAATAATGACCATAAATATATTAAATCCTTAATATGAAATACACTTTCACTAAGTGCATCTTTAACATCAGATAATTGAAATAAAGCAGATACTAAAGATATAGATATAAATGATGAGTAAAATGTATAATATATACTATTAGATATAGATATAAGTAGAGATAGAAATAGTAGAACTGCAAAATATATAAATCTTTTGTTCTCTTTTATTAAAAACGAAAAGGAACATAAGAAAAGTGACACTATAAAGGTCCCAAAAAAAGGCATAAATTTAAATGATAGTCCTATGGTAAATGCTCTAAGCAATAAATCATTAATAATAATACTTAAAAAAGTTACAAGAAATAAATTATTTTCTTTTAACTTTATTTTAAAGGGATATTCCTTTATTTTTTTAAATACTTTTAATAATTTTTGCTTTAAATTCATACTTCCTCTTTTTTTATCTTTTTTGAATTATATACATTTATGATTAAACCTAGAATAAACACTAATGAGATAAAATATAACCAAATAAGAAGTATTATAATATTCGATAAACTTCCATATAGTATATCGTATCTATGAGAGAATGATATATAGTATGCATATATTGCTGTTACAACAATTAAAAATATTGTTGTAAATAAAGAACCCATACTTACCGTTTTACTTTTTATTTTCTCGTTGGGTGCTAATGTATATATTATTTTTATAGTAAAATATATTACAAAAAATGATATTGGAAATTTTAATATTCTATATACATATTCTATTGTTTTTTGTATACCAGATAATGCTTCTATCATGGATAATTGATATATTATAGCGTTACCCCACCCTAATACTATAAACATAAATATTACTAGTGTAACCATTAAAAATGCCATAAATATTGATTTTATTCTGTTTTTCACTTTTAAAGGTATATTGTCATCAGTATCACCATAAAGTATGTTTGATATTCTTATTACAGAATACATTCCATTTGAAGATACCGATATGGTAAGAAAGGTAAATATTATTCCATTAAAATATACAGACTCTCTATTTAAAAACTGAAGCAATAACTCCCCTGTTTGACCAGGAAATGCATTGCTTAAAAATGTTCTTAAAATGTCTATCGAAATTGATAGGTTGAATGCCACAAGGCCAATTAAAGATAATAATGGTATAAAAGATAATATGAATGTAAATGTTAAGTGTCCTGGAAGTATTGAAACTACAGGGTTTTTTAATATTTCATTTATACCATGGAAAAACCTTTTTATTCTCTCCATAAGCACCTACATATCTGTATATCTGTTTTCTTTATTTGTAAGCATATCTAATGTTGCTTCATTTATTGCATCTTCTAATTCCTTTATATCGTCTGTTATCATACTATATCCAAGTGTAGCACCATGTTCATATGGTAATTCTTTTAGTATTCTGTTTAATTTTTTTGTATATTCAACAACATATGCTTTTTCATAACCAACCATATATATGGTAAATTCATTGCCATCTGTTCTAATAATTTCCGTGTTTTCTGGTTGAGTAGTAATCAATATATTAGAAGCAGCTTTTATTAGTCTATCCCCCTCTTTATAACCAAAGTTGTTATTAACATCTTTTAATCTATTTAAGTCTACTATTATAACTGTTTTTGGTAATATCTTTGCTTCATCCCACATATCTATATTGTCTATTAAATAGTTTCTATTCTTTAAAGATGTTAAATGATCAATATACTTTCCTTTACCATCTTTTAATTTATTAGTATCCTTTTTTCTTTTTAATACAAAGTATAATAATATAAGTATTACTCCAGCTACTAATATGTATTGTATACTAGATACTCCCTCTAAGAAACTAGATTTTATTAGTTTTGACATACCTTGATTTATTGTTTTTTTATGATTGGTATTAGTCAAATAAAATTGGAATATTTGAAATAGTGTATTATTTACTCCCTCTGTATTAATTACATAATTGTATTTAATATCTGCGACACCTTCATATATAATATAATAGTCCTTTAATTTAGAACTTTTATAATAATTGTATACATTTAAGTCTAAAAGTATCAATGGTTCTTTATTCTTTAATAAATTATTTATTTTGTTGTATGTCTTTACCTTTGCACCACTATTTTTATTTATATAATTAGCAAGTTCAGTATCTTTTATAGCGTATATCTCTTTATCTTTTAAAGATGAAAATGAATCTACAGCTATATTGTTATCTATATGAGATAAGATTACATAATTACTAGAATAAACAGGTATAGTGTTTATTGAATTTTTCAAACCTTTAAAACTATAATAATTAAACATAATGTCTACATTTTTCTTGTTAAATGCATCCTCTAGTGCTTCTACACTATTATATTTCTTATAATTTATTTTAGCTCCAGAAAACTCTTCAAAACCAGTCATAAACTCATCATTTATACCAGCGTGTTTTCCCGTTTTTTCGACATCGTATGGTGAATTATCTACATAACCATAAATATATATTCTGCCTCTAAAATCATTTTTCTTTTTTTCGTCTATATCCCCTAATTTAAAATAATAATCATTCATCTCTTCTATATATAATTTTGAAAAGTTTATATTGAACCACTCTTTAAACTTCTTTGTCAATATTGAATTTAAATCAGCACTTCCATTTAATTCTAAAACATATCTATTATATAAAGCACTCATGTTGTATACTACAAAGTAATTACCACTTATTATTTTATCTAAATACTGATTTTTTGGAACAGCTATATAGTCTAATTCTTTAGCATCAAACTTTGAAAATAAAGTTGTAGAACTATCTATTGAAACAAAGTTTAATGGAACATTTGTATCTAAGTATTCAGATATTTCACTCAAATCATCCTTTAATACTCCTATTTTTCTATTTGTTAGTACATTAAAATTAGATATTTTGTCTCCTTCTTTTCCTAATAAAACAAAGTTATCTTCATAAATTAATATTTGATTATTTTTTAACTTTTCTGAGTCGTCTAATATTTTAAAAGAATAGTTCGCAGTATCTATAGAACCAGAAGATATCTTATTTAATTCTAATCCTGTTGATTGTTCAAAATAATCAAAGAATGTAAGAAGTAATCCTTTACCATCCATAGCAAAAATAGGAATATCATTTGACATTCCAATATCTATTACTCTATTCTTATTACTATCTATCCACCTTTTTTCACTTAAATTTAAAGAATAGTTCTCTTCTTTATCTCTAAATACAAAATATAATACAATTCCTAACATTAATAGTATTATAATTCCTAATATTATTAATAACTTCTTTTTATTGTTTTTTTTAGGTTTCATCTACTACCTCTTCTTTATATTCACTAAAAACTACTACATCAGATGCTTTGTTTTTATATCCAATCATGTTGTATTTTAAAGTTTCATTTGTAACAAAGAATTGAATATCATAGTATTTTAATTCTTTTTCATTAAATGCTTTTAAATTATCAGATATAGACTTTTTTGCTATATCCATATTATAACCTTCATTACCTTTTATGATTATATTTATTGTCCTGCCTCTTAGATCTACTTTTACGCTTTGTATTAAAGTATCTGTAGAGTATGCATTTTTGATTGCTAAAGACCTATTAGAATCAAACTTAACATCTTCTATTCCGTTTAATCTACTTCCATATACAGACTTATAATCATCTGGAAATAAGAAGCCCTTTAACATTAAAAAGGCTGTAAGCATTATTAATATGAATAGCACTATATATATAATTACTTTATATTTCTTATAAAAATTCTTCATAATCACCTCAAACTATTATTACTAATTATACTACAAAGATATTATATATTCAAATTATTTCATATGCTCCTTAAGTAATTGAGTTGTCAAAATAGGATTAGCTTTTCCTTTTGTTTCTTTCATGATTTGACCCATTAAAAACTTCTCGACTTTTTGTGGATTATCTTTATTTTCGTTTATAAATTCTTTGTTAATTTTAAATATATTATCTATGATATTTATTAATTCTTTTTCGTCGCTTATTTGTACTAAATTTTCTTCTTCTATTATCTCATCAATCGATTTATCCGAAGATAGTAATATAGGAAGTATTATCTTTGCTATCTTAGATGATATCTCTTCAGTTTCCATTCTATTTGATAATTCTTTTAATGAATTAGTAGTCAATTTTGTATCATATATAGATATGTTTTCTTTATTTAAATAGGATAATATATCTCCTGCTAATAAGTTTGCACATATTACAGGACTTCCTCCTATATCTATTACATTATCTAAAAAGGTATTTAAACTCTTATTTATTATAAGAGCGTTTATTGTTATTTCGTTTATATTTAAATTTCTATATTTTTTTCTAAGTTCATCAGGTAGAACCGGTAACTTTATAGAGTCTATCCAATCATCACTTATATTTACGCTTGGTATATTAGGTTCTGGAAAATATCTATAATCATTCTTAGATTCTTTTAATCTCATTAAAATGGTTTTATTTTCAGATTCACTATAGCGCATAGTTTGTTCAATAATTGTTCCACCATTATCCAGTATTTCTTTTTGACGTTTAATCTCAGATTGAATTGCTAGTTTAATACTATTTATTGAACCAATATTTTTTACTTCGACCTTAACACCTAGTGGATCGTTTATATTTTTTCTTAAAGATATATTAACATCGCACCTTAAACTACCTTCTTCTATCTTAACATCGCTTATATCAGCATAAGACAATATCTCTCTTAGTTTTTCTACATATTGTACTGCTTCTTCTTCGTTATCTATATCGGGTTTAGAAACTATTTCTATTAAGGGGATACCTGCTCTATTAAAGTCTAATAAACTTCTTTTATCTTCGTGAAAACTTTTTGCAGTATCTTCTTCTAAGTGCATTTCTTCTATATGTATTTTTTTATTATCTATTTCTACATATCCATCATAACCTATCGGATAGTTCTTTTGAGTTATTTGATAACCCTTTGAATTATCTGGATAGAAATAATTTTTTCTATCGAAGTTGGTATGCCTATTTATCTTACAATTTAATGCTTTAGCACACTTAATACCAATATCAAATATTTCTTTATTTAATGTAGGGAGTGTTCCGGGATATCCCATATCTATTTCATTTGCCTTAGTATTTGCTAAATCACCATATGTATTTAATGAGTCAGAAAATGCTTTATGTTTTGTTTTTAACTCTACATGTACTTCAATTCCAATTGTAGTTATATATTCCATATTATTCACCCCTCTTATAGTTAGTTTCTATAAAGCTAGCTAGTTTATAAATGGTCTTTTCATCGAACATATTTCCTATTATTTGTAAACCAATTGGGGTATTATCTCCTACCGGTAAACACATTGCTGGAAGTCCCGCCATATTTGCCGGTATCGTTAAAGCGTCATCCATAAAACTTTCATTTGCAGTTTTTATTGTACCCAACTTATATGGTAACGTTGTTGTTGTAGGTCCGATTATAAGGTCATACTTCTTAAATAAATCATATATATTATTAGAAAGTATATTTCTTATTTTGAGTGCTTTGTTGTAGTATATTTCTACATTTTCTCCACTTAAAACATAAGAACCTATCATTATTCTTCTTTTTACTTCTTCTCCAAAACCTTCACCTCTAGTATATGAATAGAACTCATCTATGTTGTTTGTTTTTTTATCTGTTTTATATCCGTATCTTATACCATCAAATCTAGCTAGATTTGATGATGCTTCCGCTAGAGCTATAGTTTGATATAGTGGTACTGCATATTCAATATAATCTATATCGACATAGTCCACTTCAACATTATTATCTTCTAAGAACTTTATTACATCTAATATCTTATTTTTTATTGTAATATCTATTTGATCATTCATGTAAAAATTAGGAACACAAACTTTCATTCCTTTTATACTATCTCCAATTAAAGTTGTAAAATCTTCTTTCATATCAACTGTATTTAAATCTTTTGAATCTAAACCTATAATTTCATTTAATAATATAGCATTATCTTCTACATTGTTAGTAATTGGACCGATTTGGTCTAATGATGATGCGAATGCGATTAAACCATATCTAGACACTCTTCCATATGTGGGTTTTAAGCCCACTACATTATTAAATGCAGATGGTTGCCTAATAGAGCCTCCGGTATCACTACCTAAGGATATAGGAGCCATTTTGAGTGCTACAGCAACTGCACTACCACCTGATGAACCTCCAGATACTAATGTTTTGTCTGTTGAGTTAAGAACAGCACCATAATGTGATGTTTCATTTGTTGAACCCATTGCGAATTCATCCATATTTGTCTTACCAATTATTATTGCATTACATTTATTTAATTTATCAATTACTGTTGCATCATAATTAGGCATAAAATCAAACAGCATTTTAGATGCTGAGGTTGTAAGTAGATCTTTTGTAAGTATATTATCTTTAATGGCTATAGGAATACCAAACAGTATATTATCTACTGGTTTATCCTCTAATTCTTTTGCTTTTTTTATAGCAGAATCTTTATTTAAGGTTATAAAAGCATTATATTCATTATTTTCTTCGATAATATTAAAAGTCTCATTAACTAAATCTATAGGTTTTATTTCTTTAGATTTTAATTTTTCGTTTATTTCTTTTAGTGTATAATCAAAATATTTCATCTCATGTCCTCCACTTTTATAAAGTTTCCTACACGCTCTTTAGCATTACTTAAAACATCTATATCTTTATTGTTTGAGTAATTAGAAAACACATCTTCGTTTTCAGATGGCGTTATCATTATATTTGAATCTATATCTAAAGATTCTATTTTGTTTATACTATTTAATATATCTTCTAGATCTTTTTGATATTTTTCTATATCTTTATTTTCTATATTTAATTTTGATAAAGAAGCAACGTGTAATACGTCTTCTTTGGTTAGTTTATACATAAAACACCTCTTATAAATTATAGCATAAAAAAACTACCTTTTAGGTAGTTTTTAGTTAATTATTAATTAACTGCGTCTTTTAATTTACTTCCAACTTTAAATGATACAGCATTTCTTGCAGGAATCTTAACAGTTGCACCAGTTTGTGGATTACGAGCTGTTCTAGCTGCTCTTTTCTTTTTATTGAATGTTCCAAATCCTACTAAAGCTACTTTTCCTTCTTTCTTTAGTCCTTTTGTAACACCTTCCATAAATGCATCTAACGCACGTCCTGCATCAGCTTTTGTTAATCCTGCTTTTTCTGCCATGAATTCAACTA
>CAZJQU010000019.1:0-11148 GCA_964548645.1 uncultured Muribaculaceae bacterium | reverse complement strand
ACATAAAGTTGGTTTTTAATTAAGAAAGGAATATTATGATAAAAAAAACGATTTCAGCAATAATAACAATTTTATTACTCGCTCTAGCGGGAGTATGGATTTGGGAGTATGTTCAAGTTCAAAAAGGGTTTAAACCAAAATTTTGTCTAAAAGAAAACGAATATACTTACGATGATGGAAAAACATATGAATGTGTTGGACCTGGATACAACGTTTATAGATATGAGAGAACTAGTATAAATGCAATCCAGTTCGTACCATTCTTTGTAAAAATGCAAGAATAAAAGGTAGTTAACTACCTTTTTATTATGATATAATATCTTTGGTGATATTATGAAAACAGTGTTAGTAACTGGATCTAGTAGAGGAATAGGAAAAGAAACTATTGTAGAGTTTGCAAAACTTGGGTTTAATGTAGTAATAAACTATTTTAATAGTAAAAAAGATGCTGAAGCTCTAAAGAAATATGTAGAAAAAGAGTACAATATTGAAGCGCTTACTATTAAGTGCGATGTTTCAAATGAGTTAGAAGTAAAATCTATGGTTAAGGAAGTTATAGATAAATTTAAGGTTGTAGATGTTTTAGTTAATAATGCAGCAATATCGATTGATAATGCAGTAGAATTAAAAACATCGGAAGAGTTTAAAAGTGTTTTAGATGTAAATCTAATAGGACCTTATCTTGTAACCAAATATATATCAAAACACATGCTAGAGCAAAAACAAGGTAATATAATATTTATAAGTTCAAATACAGGAATAGATGCTAACTATATATATGGTATGGATTATGATGCATCTAAAGCTGGTGTAATTTCTCTAATGAGGAACTTTTCTAAGTTGTTATCTCCCTATATAAGAGTAAATACTGTAGCGCCAGGTTGGGTTAATACGGATATGAATAAAGCAATAGATTTAGAATTTAAACAAATGGAAGAAGAAAAAATATTATTAAATAGGTTTGCAGAACCCATAGAAATTGCAAAAGTAATAACCTTTTTAGCGAGTGACTCTGCAAGTTATATAAACAATTCTGTAATAAGAGTAGATGGAGGTTTAAAGTGACAGAACTAGAACCAATATTTAAAAACATAGATGATATTTGTTTTTATAATAGTAAAAAGGTGTTAGATGCATTTCATAATAATAAATTATCAGAAACTCATTTTAATGGTACCACAGGTTATGGCTATAACGATTCTGGAAGAGATGTAATAGAAAAGATTTATTCTGAAATATTTAAAGCAGAAGATAGTTTAGTAAGAAGTCAGTTTATATCGGGAACTCACGCACTAACTGTTACTTTATTCGCACTCCTAAGACCGAATGATACTCTTTTGAGCATTACTGGTAAACCATATGATACATTAGATGAAGTAATTGGAATAAAAGAAAACAAGAGCTCATTGAAGTCTTACAATATAAATTATGAAGAAATAGATTTATTAGATGATGACTTTAATTATGAAGCAATAAAAAATAGGTTATTAAATACAAAAATAAAAGTAATTAGTATACAAAGATCTAAAGGGTACTCCACTAAAAAGAGTATAACGATAGATAAACTAAAAAAAGTATGTGAATTTATAAAAGACATAAGTAAAGATATAATAATAATGGTGGACAATTGTTACTGTGAATTCGTATCTAAAGAAGAACCAATAGAAGTGGGAGCTGATATTGCTGTAGGTTCTCTAATAAAAAATTTAGGTGGGGGAATAACTCCGAATGGGGCATATGTAGTTGGAAAAAAGAACCTAATAGAGCTTGTATCTGAAAGATTAAATGCTCCAGGAACAGGTAAAGAAGTGGGACCAACTTTAGGTATAAATAAACTTATATTACAGGGATTGTATTTTGCACCAAGTGTAGTCGCCTCTTCTTTGAAGACTGTTATACTTGCAAGTAAATTGTTAGAGGATAAGGGATATAAATTAGAACCTAGGTATTTAGACGAAAGAGCAGATATAGTACAATCTATAGAGTTTGGTAGAGAAGACCTACTTATAAAGTTTTGTAAGAGCATCCAGCACTCATCTGCTATAGACTCTTATGTAGATCCAGAACCCAGTGATATGCCTGGTTATGATGATAAAGTAATAATGGCATCTGGTTCATTTACACAAGGTTCATCTATAGAATTAAGTTGTGATGGACCGTTAAGAGAACCTTATGTAGCATATCTACAAGGAAGTTTAACTTATGAATATGGTAAAATTGCTATAACAAAAGCAATAGAAGATTTGGAGTAATAATGAAATATTTAATAGATTTTATAAAAGGGATAGTAGTGGGAGCAACAACATCAGTTCCGGGAGTAAGTGGTGGAACAATGGCTTTAATACTCGGAATATACGATAAAATAATACACTCTATGAGCAAGCTATTTAAGAACTTTAAAGTAAATGGATTGTTTTTAGGAGTTGTTGGAATAGGTATGGTACTAGGTTTAGTGCTTGCTGCTCCATTCGTAGAGTTTGCAATAGATAACTACAAGTATCCTGCACTATACTTCTTTATAGGAATAGTTTTTGCAGGAGTACCTGTATTATTAAAAAAGGCAAATCAAGGTAAAAAGAAAAAAACAGATATAATATTTTTCATAATAGGGGCCCTAATAATAGGGGCATTACTGTTATTCGAATATTTTTATAAAGGAGAATTATTCAATTTATCTGGAGGTTTAAATCTTGTTGATATAATAATACTCTTTGTGTCAGGCATAATAATCGCAATAGCGTTAATTCTTCCGGGTATAAGTACATCGTTCTTGCTAGTAGTATTGGGTTTATATAAACCTTTAATAGAGGCTGTAAAGACTAAAAATATGGGATTTTTATTACCTGTAGTAATAGGTACTATATTTGGTACTTTTGCAACCACTGGTATATTAGAAAAACTAATGAATGAAAAACCAAGACAAACATATTTAATGATTCTTGGATTTGTAGCGGTATCGGTAGTACAGGTATTTCCTGGAATACCAACAGGTATAAATATCCTCTATTCAATTATTGCCTTTATATTTGGATATATACTAATATATTTTATGATTAAGAAACAAAAAAATCTAGATTAACTAGATTTTTTTAATGAATATTATTTTTTATCTTAATATATTGTCTAAAAGCAAAATTGTAGTAAATTGAAAGAACTGTTGCTGGTACAAAAAATAACAAGTATGTTTTGTCTGACAAATGAGTTTTAAATGTGCTCATTTCAAAAGTTAAAATGTCAAAAATGTTTAATGCTATAAAGGCAACCCAAAACAAAATGTAAAAAAGATAAATGCTTCTTCCTCCTGGGGTTTTATTAAATATTTTCTTTAATTCTTTTGTTTCTTTACCATTTAATTCATAATAAGATTTCATTTTTCCTCCTATAACTTAATTATATATATATATATATATATAGTCAAGACAAAATAAATTAGCACTCACTATTGACAAGTGCCAAATAATGTGATAATATTTAATTGGAGGTGAAGATTATGAATTTAATTACAAGAGATTCATTGTTCGATAGTTTGTTTGATAGCTTTTATGATAATAGTAAGAAAGGAAACATGATGAAATCGGATATTTATGAAAAAGATGATAAATATGTAATCGAAATGGATATTCCCGGTTTTAAGAAAGATGAAGTTGTAGTTGACTATGAAGATGGTTATGTAACAGTTACTGCAAAGAAAAGCGAAGAAGACAAGACCGAGGATAAAAGTTACATTAGAAGAGAAAGAGTATATGGAGAATATACTAGAAGCTTCTATGTAGGAAATATAAATGAAGAAGATATAAAAGCTAAATTTGATGATGGAATGTTAAAAATTAAATTTCCAAAAGAAAATAAAGACGAACATATCAAACAAATCCCAATTGAATAAGCAAGTAAATCTTGCTTTTTTTCTTTATATAATGTTATAATTCATATACATGGGGCTATAGCCAAGTGGTAAGGCAAGGGTCTGCAACACCCTCAGCGCCGGTTCAAATCCGGCTAGCCCCTCCAAAGTGTTATTAATCCTTTATTTATAAGGGTTTTATTTTGCTTAAATGTGTTTACCTATGAATTGTTTTAAAAATTATAACTTATTAATCCTTTCTATTATATTTTTTAATTCGCTTTCATATAAGTGAGAGTATGTATTTAATGTCATTTTTATATTGGACATTCTCGTTTCTTCCTTTAATAAAATCAAGATATTATCACAGATTAATCATAATTATGATATATTTATTAAATTTAATTTGACTTTTTGATTGTCTTGGTATATATTGATGTCATAGAGGTGATCGTGACCCGTAGGGTTGCGGTCGCTTCTTTTTTATTGTATTTGGATTAAATCTATTGGTAATGTTCTCCAATAAAAAACTTTATTTTTAAAAACCTTATTATAAATATGGATTAAAAGGCTATAAACACTAATTATATGTTATACTCTTTTTGGTGATTAAATGTTAGAAGTTATAAAAGAAACATTAATAGATTCTCTTAAGATTCTTCCTTTTTTATTTTTCGTATTTCTTATAATGGAGTTTATTGAACATAAATTTAGTGATAAAAGAAAAATATTAATTGAAAAGTCTGGTAAATTTGGACCCTTACTCGGTGGATTACTTGGTGGAATTCCCCAATGTGGCTTTTCTGTTGCTATGACAAATTTATATGCTACAAGAATTGTTTCTATGGGAACACTAGTTGCTATATATTTATCTACTACAGATGAGATGATACCAATATTACTTACTAATGGAGTTCCCTTAGTTGAAATATTGAAATTAGTGGGTATTCAAATGTTAATAGCGATTATATTTGGATTTATAATAGATATTTTTGTTAGAAGAAAAGATAAAGAATCTATAAAAGATTTTTGTGATTTAGAGAACTGTGATTGTGAGCACGATGGTATATTAAAATCTAGTATGAGGCATTCACTCAATATATTTATGTTTATACTTATAATAACATTTATAATTAATGCTGTAATGTTTTATATTGGAGATGATTTTTTATCGAATTTATTTCTAAAAGACAGTATATTTTCTCCTTTAATCGCATCAACTATAGGACTTATTCCAAACTGTGTATCTAGTGTTATGCTTACAAAGTTATATTTGAGTGGAGCAATAAGTTATGGTTCTGTAATATCTGGTTTATTGATGGGAAGTGGGGTATCATATTTGGTATTATTCAGAGTAAATAAAAATCTAAAAGAAAATATAAGTATTGTGGGTATTATATATGTTATAAGCTTTATATCCGGGATAATTATAGATTTAATTTTTTAATAGGATTTCATATATTATGGAATCTTTTTATTTGTAAAATTTAAATATAAGGGTTATGTTAAGAAAAAAATTAATGTATAATTATTATAGGTGATAATATTGAAGGATTGGTATAAGATAGAAATTGAAGAAGTAATAGAAGCTTTTGACAGTAATCTAAAAGGATTAGATGAAAAAGAGGCTTTAAGTAGACTTGAAAAAGAAGGGAAAAATGTATTACCAAAAGGTAAGAAAGATACTTTGTTAAAAGTTTTTTTAAGTCAATTTAACAATCCAATAATATTTATACTAATTATAACTACAGTATTATCTTTGTTCATTGGTGAAATAATAGATTCTATTTTTATTGGAGCAGTTATATTGTTGGATGCTGTTTTAGGAACTGTTCAAGAATGGAAAGCGGAGAAAAATGCTGAATTATTACAAAATTTAATAAAGATTAAAACAAATGTACTTAGAGATGGTAAAGAAACTGTAATAGACGCCGAGGATTTAGTAATTGGGGATATAGTTCTTTTGGATTCTGGTGATAAAATTCCAGCAGATATAAGAATAATAGAATCCAATAATTTATCTGTAAATGAAGCTATACTAACAGGAGAATCTATTGCAGCAGAAAAGGATGAAGCAATAATTAAAGGGGATACTCAAATATTAGAGAGAAAAAATATGCTGTTTGCGGGAACTACAGTTACTAGGGGTAGAGCAACTGGAATAGTAGTAGCAACTTCTATAGATACAGAAATAGGAAGTATTACTAATCAAGTACTACTTACAGAAACATCAAAAGCACCAATTACTATTAGAATGGAGCACTTTACTAAGCAGATAAGTATATTTACTGCAATAATAGCTATAATGATTGGAGTTATACTTTATTATAAAGGATATCTTATGAGAGAAATATTTTTCTCTATAGTGGCACTTTCAGTATCGGCTATACCTGAAGGATTACCTGTTGCTCTTACTTTGGCACTTTCTATTGGATCAAATAGAATGGCAAAAAAGAATGTTTTAGTAAAAAAATTAAACTCAGTTGAAAGTTTAGGTAGTTGCACTATAATAGCGAGCGATAAGACAGGAACTCTTACTTTAAACGAGCAAACGGCAAAAAAGATTTGGTTAACAAATGGTATAAGCTATGATATTACTGGTATTGGTTATAACGATGAGGGAAATGTTTTATATAAAGAAAAAGAAGCCAATATAAAAAATATAGAAGATATAATTAAACTGGGAGTCATAAATAATGAGGCGACCCTATTTAAGGATAAAAATAGATGGGTTCATTTTGGAGACTCCATAGATGTTGCATTCTTATCTTTAGGAAAAAAGGTAGGTATAAAAAAGGATAATTATAAAAAAGATATATTTGGAGTTATACCCTATGAATCTTCTCAAAAATACTCTGCAGTATTTTATGAAGAAAATGGGTTATGGTGTAGCGTAAAAGGTTCTTTAGAAAAATTGATGGAATTTTCAGATACTATGTATGTAAATGGTAAAGTAGAAAAAATAGATAAGGGTTATATAGAAAAACAAAATGAGCTTTTAGCGAAAAATGGATATAGAGTTATAGCTCTAGCGAAAGGTAAAGTAAAGAATAAAAAGGAAGAAGATTATAAACAAAAAGATATTCCAAAACTAACTATAGTTGGTTTAGTTGGGTTTATAGATCCAATTAGAGAGGAAACCATATTTGCTATTAAAGAGTGTACTAAAGCTAATATAAAGACTGTAATGATTACTGGAGACCATCCTTTAACGGCTTTTCATATAGGAAAAGAGTTAAATATGGTTAATGATTATAGTGAGGTTTCAACAGGATTGGATATAGATAAAGCATTAGAAGAAGGACATGTTTACTTTGATAATTTTGTAAAAGGTAAAAAGATATTTGCAAGAGTAAGTCCTAGTCAAAAGTATGAGATAGTAGAATCTTATAAGAGACAAGGAGAGTTTATTGCGGTTACTGGAGATGGGGTAAATGATGCTCTAGCGATAAAAAGTGCTAATATAGGAATTGCTATGGGAAGTGGAAGCGATATTGCAAAAGAAACTAGTCAAATGATAATAACTGATGATAATTTTGCATCCATAGTAACAGGTATAAGAGAAGGAAGAAATGCTTATAATAATGTTAGAAAAGTTATATATATGTTACTTTCATCTGGTATAGCAGAAGTATTATTCTTTATGCTATCCATACTCTTGGGTCTTCCTCTTCCTCTTGTTGCAATTCAGTTGTTGTGGTTAAATTTAGTAACTGATGGTATACAAGATGCAGCTTTAGCATTTGAAAAAGGGGAACCAGACGTCATGGACCATCCACCAAGAAAACCAAACGAAAAAATATTTAATGAATTATTGATAAAAGAAGTTTTACTTTCAGGTTTATTTAGTGGTCTAATAGTGTTCTTGTTTTTTAAATATTTACTAAATAAAGGAATGGATCTAAATCTTGCTAGAAGTTATGTAATGATACTTATGGTATTTATGCAAAATATACATACTATAAATTGTAGAAGTGAAACAAGATCGGTATTTAAAATACCATTAAGAGATAATAAATTTGTAGTCTATGCAATACTTGGAGTGCTAACTCTTCAGTTTATAGTAACAAATACCCCTGTACTTAGTCACATGTTAAAATTGGAACCCATACCGTTAACTAATATATTTATAGTATTCTTATTGGCACTTCCAATATTGTTTATAATGGAAATATTTAAAATATATATAAGAAGAAGAAATAGGGTATGAGAAGTATATGGAATCCATGGCATGGTTGTATAAAAAAATCTGATGGTTGTTTAAATTGTTATGTTTATTATTTTGATAAGAAGAATAATAAGGATGCTAGTTTGGTATATAAAGTTAAAACAAATTTTAATTATCCAATATCTACAAATAAACAAGGTGATTATAAATTAGAAAGTGGGACATTAGTGATTACTTGTATTACTTCTGATTTTTTTATTAAAGAAGCAGATGAATGGAGAGAAGAAGCTTGGGATATAATTAGGAAAAGAGAGGACTTAATGTTTTTTATAATTACAAAAAGACCAGAAAGAATTAAAGAGTGCTTACCAAAAGATTGGAATGACGGTTTTGAAAATGTATGGATAAACATAAGTGCTGAGAATCAAAAAACAGTAGATGAGAGAATTCCAATATTGAAAAGTTTACCAATAAAACATAGAGGAATAATACTCGCACCACTACTTGAAGAAGTGACCATAGAAAAATATTTAGAGGGAATAGATAAAGTGGTAATGGATAAAGAAAACTATGAGGGAGCTAGACCATTTGATATAAATTGGGCTTTAAAAGTTAGAGAAGAATGTATAAGACATAATGTCACATTCGATTTTTCTACTACTAAAGATGATTATATTTATAATGACAAGAGATATGAAATAAAAGAAAATTTAGTAAAAAGACAATCAGAAAGTAATTTGAATTATAAGGGTAAAGATATAGTGTTTAATTTAAAAGAAAATAAGCAATTACAATTGTTTTAAAATATGATATACTTTTTATGGTGATATATATGAAATTATTACTACATATTTGTTGTGCACCTTGTAGTATAGAAGTTATAAATGATTTAAGAAAAGATAATCTGGATATTACTGGTTTTTGGTATAATCCAAATATTCATCCATATACCGAATATAAATCAAGATTAAAAGGATTGGAAGATTATTCCAAAGATATAGACTTAAAAGTAATATATAAAGATGATTATGAAATGAAAAAGTTTATAAAAAATGTAATTACTGATTTAGATAGTAGATGTGAATATTGTTATAGATTGAGATTAGAAGAAACAGCTAAGTGCGCTAAAGAAAATGGTTATGATGCTTTTTCTACATCTTTACTTATAAGTCCTTATCAAAATCATGAAAGAATAAAAGAAGTAGGATATGAACTTGAAAAAGAATATGATATAAAATTCTTATATAAAGATTTTAGAGAACTATTTAGAGTAGGAAAGGGTAAGGCTAGGGAAAAACAAATATATATGCAAAAGTATTGTGGATGTATATTTAGTGAAGAAGAAAGGTATAATGGTGCGAAATGAAATTAAAGAACAGTTATTTTTATACTTTAAGAGAGGATTCTAAGGATGAAGATTCTATAAGTGGTAACCTACTTACTAGAAGTGGAATGATTAAAAGAAGTTCTTCTGGTGTATATATGTTTATGCCTCTTGGATATAAAGTACTTACTAATATAGAAAAAATAATAAGAGAAGAAATGAATAAGGAAGGAGCATTAGAATTATTAATGCCATCTTTAATACAAGAAGAATTATACGAAAAAACAGGAAGAAGAGAAATAATAGGAAGTAGTATGTTTTCTTTAAAAGATAGATACGATAGAAGTTATGCACTAGGACCAACTCATGAGGAGTTATTTACTGTAGCAGCTTCAATGAAAATAAAATCTTATAAAGATATGCCCTTTAATTTATACCAATTCGGTAATAAATTTAGAGATGAGGCAAGACCTAGATATGGATTAATTAGGGTAAGAGAATTTATAATGAAGGATGCATATTCATTTGATAAAGATTTAGAGGGTTTAAATATATCGTATGATAAGATGTTTAATGCATATAAAAGATCTTTTGATAGAATGAATTTAGATTATAAAGTGGTAACTGCAGATACGGGCATAATGGGAGGATTACTTTCAGAAGAATTTCAAGCTATAACAGATATGGGTGAGGATACTGTAGTTCTATGTGATAGTTGTAATTATGCATCTAATATAGAAGTATCTAGCTGTGTTAATAAAACGAAAATTAGTATAGAAAAAGAATTAGATAAAGAACTAATTGAAACTAAGGATGCAAAAACTATAGAAGAAGTATCTAACCTTTTAGGTATATCTAAGGATAAATTTGTTAAAACTCTAATATATAATATAGATAATAAATATTATGCCTTATTATTAAAGGGCGATGATGAACTTAATGAAATAAAGGTACAAAAGTTGTTTAATGCAAAGTCGTTAGAACTTGGAGAATTTTCTAAAGTTGAAGAAATAACTAATGCTAAAGTTGGGTTTGCAGGACCGATAGATTTACCTATAAATGTAATAATAGATAATGAAGTATTAAATATGAAAAACTTTATAGTGGGTGCAAACAAAACTGATTATCATTATAAAAATGTAAATCTAAAAGATTTTAAATATATAAGTGCAGATATAAGAAATATAAAAGAAGGAGACTTTTGTCCTTCTTGTAATGGAAATATATACTTTAAAAAAGGTATTGAAATAGGAAACACCTTTAAGTTGGGTACTAAATATAGTGAAGCAATGAAACTTAACTATTTAAACGAATCTAATCAATTAGAGCCTGTTGTGATGGGTTCTTATGGTATTGGTATTGGTAGATGTGTGGGGGCCATAGTAGAGCAAAATAACGATGAAAAGGGTATTATATGGCCTTATAGTGTAGCACCATATAAAGTATGCATAGTGCCAGCAAATAGTAATGATGAATTACAAAATAGTTTAGCTAATAAGCTATATGAAGAATTAATAAAAAACAACATAGAAACACTTCTAGATGATAGAGATGAAAGATTAGGTGTTAAATTAAATGATATGGATTTAATTGGTATACCAATTAGAGTATTGGTTGGTAAAAAATCAGTAGATAATATATTAGAATTTAAACCTAGAAATTCAACAGAAATAGAAGAATTAACATATGAAGATGTAATACAAAAGATATTGAACTACTAATTTAATTATGATATTATAAGTGTGCAAACATTTATAATTTGCAGGTGTAGTACAATGGTTCGTATGCGGCCTTGCCAAGGCTGAGATGCGGGTT
>CAZJQU010000018.1:0-11646 GCA_964548645.1 uncultured Muribaculaceae bacterium | reverse complement strand
ACATATCCAATTTGGTGTTTACCTTGTATATTTAATTTTTCTACATCTACCATACTTATTATATTATTTAAACCATCGTTAAAGTTAGGAGTAAACATTTTTTGAACTCTATAATTCATATTTAAAAATAAATTTTCGAAATAATCTTTGTTTTTTTCTTCCTCTATCATATCTAGTATATATAAGAATAGTCCGTGATACGATTTAATTAAATCCCCATTAAAATCTTTTATATTTGTAATTAACTTTGTTTTTATTTCTTTTGAATACTCATCTACTATAAAGTAAAAACAATCTTCAATATCTTCAAAATATTGATAAAAACTTCCCCTTGGTATTTTAGCATCTACGATTATATTTGCAACCAAAGCATTAGCAAGTGGAACTCTACTGAATTCCTTTTTAGATGCTTCAATAACAAGATTTCGCTTAGTATCAGGTAAGCTAAAGAATGTTTTTTTCGGCATAAAAATCACTCCTTTACAATATCTTTAATTATAACTTTTATATTAAATAAAGTCAATTAACTCAAAGACCACGATTAATCTGTAATCATCGTTAGAATCATTACAAGTAATTAAAGTTAAAGTACTTTTATTTTTTACACTATTCAATATTGTAAGATCTTTTTCATGTACAAAAAATTTATCTATTGCTTCATAATTATACTCTTTTTTTTCATAATAAAATTTTAAGTTATCTCCAATGGATAACTTATCTAAATCTTTAAATTTTGCTTTTGTTCCAATACCAGAGTGAGCTCCTAAAATAGTATTTGTATACTCTTTATTAGGTCTTCCAAACTCTTTAAACATTACTACTTCTGATATTTTATTTGATTCTATTGTTTCTTCTTCTACTATTTCTTTTAAATTAATTTTACTTATAGTAAGTATATTATATTTTAATTTATCCTTTAAATAATTATCTTTAATGTATTCTATTTTCTTATAATCATAACCTTTATAAATTAGAAACCCTATTATTAGAATAGGAATAATAATGATAACTTTTCGCATATTATATCCCATATAGATATATTTAATTGAGGAAGTTCTTTTATATTTATCTCTTGATTGCTATTAAATTCTAAAGATGTGTTTGTTTCTATAGGCTCTTCTTCTATTGTTTTATCTTCTTCTATTGTTTTATCTTCTTCTATTGTTTTATCTTCTTCTACTGGTTCTATTTTTTCTGTATTCTTTTCTTTTATGAGAGTGAAATCTAATTTATTTTCTTGATTATTAACAGATACCATAAACTCTGGTTCAACTTCAAATCCATCTTTAGAATTTATTTGTTTTACCGAGTATTCACCGTACTCTAAATTTATGCTTACTTTTCCTTCTTCATTTGTAGTTAAACTTCTATATAATAGTCCATCTCTATATATTTCAAACGATATATCTACTTCTTTGTATTCTACTCCATCAATTTTATATATATTTGTAATATTTAGAGTTTTATTTATAGGATAAGCCATTAGTGTTTGATAACCGGGTGAGCTTACCTCAGATAAGGAAGTACTTACATAGTCAATATATGGTTTAAATCCATAACTTGGGGTTATCTCTTTTACTATGTACTGTCCAAATGGTAAATCATCTACAGTTGCCTTTCCATATTCATTTGTTTTAAATTTGGTTAAATAATTATAGTTCTCATCATATAATTCATATTCAGCATTTTCTAGTTTTAAATAATTGTTTTTATAAATTGGGTTTGAACTTTCTTCCATATTAACTCTAGTAAAATGAAGTGATGTATTTTTTACATTAAAATTTATTATTCTAACCTTATCAAATATATCTCCCGCCTTTATTACTGGTTGATATCCAGGTTCTAAGAAAATTTGTGAATTAAATGCCTTATTAAAATTTCTCTCTAATTGTATTTGTTCAGTTCCTTTAACAAGTGGAGTAATTGATATACCAGAACTTGTCTGTAGAACATTGTTTTTCCCTTCATAAAAGTATGTGTATGGAGGAAGATGAGTATTAGGATCTTCTATAATATACATGTTACCAATTTCCATATTATAATTTTCAAGCTTATACCACGGTTCTGCCATATATTCGTTATAAAGTAGTAATATATTGTTTTTATATACCGTTAAATCTATTATATCTGTTCCATTTAATGTTTTAGTCCAATACATATCTACACCAAGTGCTTCCCATATTAATTCTTGTGCAGCGAAATAATAGTTAATATTAGTGTCGTGCATATAACCATAACCAAAGTAAGATATTCCCTCAATATATCTTTTTTGTTCCTCTGTATAATTACCTACTGAATTAAAATCAAACACCTCATATCCATTAGTTCTAGATATTGGCACACTAAAACCTAAACAATATAATGTTTCTTTTCCCTCTGCCATATACATTGCATTATATGAAACCTTGTTTCCATCTACATAACCATTATAATAAAAATCTTTTATATACTCATAATATATAAATTTCCTTGGTGCTGCTTTAACACCCACTGTTAAAATTAATAAAAATAAAAATATAACTTTCTTCATGATTTCTCCTTTCAAAAGTTATATTCTATATCTAAAGATTATTTCTTTGTTTTTTTCATTTCTTTTAAAATTTCTTCTAAAAGTAATACTTCGTCTGTTTTAACTATAGGTTTTGCTTCTTCTTTTTCTTTTTTGTTCATTGTAAATAATTTATTGATAAATTTAACAAGTAAGAATACTACTAATGCCATTATTAAGAACTCTATAACACCATTTATAAATAAACCAATAGACATATAAACGCCTTCTTCTCCTACTGTATTACCTAATGCTCTAGCGAGACCAGATAAATCTATTTTTATATCCTTAAAGTTTACTCCTGCGGTTAGAACGCCTAAGAAAGGCATCATGACGTTATTTACTAAAGAGTTTACTATTCCAGTAAATGCTCCTCCTATAATAATACCTACAGATAGATCTATTACATTTCCTCTCAATATAAATTTTTTAAATTCTTTAAACATATATCCTCCTTTATATATTAAACATCAGTATATTTGGAAAAAATATCATCAATATACCAATTAACAACATTATTATACCACCAATTACAGTAGAATATCTAGTGTATTTGGTAGATATTCCCGTTACTTTTAAAGTAAACATCGCTATAAGAAATATTATCAAATCATCTATCATAAAAAATAATATATATATAAATATGTATAGAAAATAATTTATTCCACTTATATTATTCATTGCAAGTATATTTGTAAATGTAAATGGAAGTCCTAATGAACATAACAATTCTATTACATTAACAGATATCGCTAGAGTTATTATTCCTATAATTGCTATTATAAAACTTTTATTTGAAGTTAAATCCTTTATTCTAGAAATAATACCTTTTCTTTTTGTGTCGTCTACAACCTCACAACCATCTTTTGGATTTTTTGAAAATTTATATATATTATACATTCCAAATATAATAGCAAATAAAGCAATTGTCATTCTTATAAGTACAATTTGAGTTGCAAATAAAGCAACATTTAACCACGCGACCATAAATAGCATATATACTAAGGCAGATGTTACTATAAATGTTAGGCCCAATATCCACATTCTTCTTTTATCTTTCATACCTATAAGCATAGATATTAGAAATATTAGTATCCACATAGCACAAGGATTAAAACCATCTACAAAGCCAATTACTGCGGCGACTAGCAATAAAGATATTTCTTTTATATTAACTGTTCCAAGTATTGGTAACGTTGTTTCATCTTTAAGGTCTATATTTTTTGTATCTACTTTTATATTAGGATCTTTTATATATTCTCCCACTATATTTTTATATTCTTCTTTTTCGTACTTATTAATTAAATGTTCTATATCTCCTTTTGTAGGAGTAGAAAAACCAACTAAAGCATACTCTCCAATTACTGTATACGGAACTCCAGAAGTTGGTTTATCCAATAATTTTCGAATATTATAAAATAAATCTCTGTTTTTACTATCATTTATCTCATATAGATTAATTATTATGTCTGGTTTATCTTCTTTTAATTTATTTAAAAATTTTATTTCATCGTGACAGTGACGACACGATTCACTATAAAATAAATTTATATCTATTTCTTTTGCACTAACTCTAAATGTTAATATAAACAAAAAAAATATAAATACTAATGCTTTTTTTAACATGTTATCTCCACTTTTCTACTTCTTCTTTTATTTCTTTATAAGAACGTTCTCCCGTTAACCTCGATACTTCTTTTTTATCTTTTATAAATATCAATACTGGTAATACACTACCCACATCGTATTCTTCTACTTCCATATCAAAATCATAATCATATTCAACTATTTCTAATCCATATTCCTCTTTTATTTTATTAATAGAGTTATTTATAAGTAAACATCCTGGACACCATAGGGCTCCGATTTTTATTATTTTCATATTATTCAAAACTCAAATTCTGATAGCATATCTTAAAGAATCTTAAGAATTCATCTATCTCTTCTTCCGTAGTTTTATAAGATAAACTTATTCTAACGGAATGACTACTTCTAAGTTCATCTTTAGTTAAAGCCATTACAGAGTGAGATAGCTCTCCACTTTTAGAACAAGCACTTTTAGTAGATATATATATATCGAATTCCTCCAATGCATGAACAAATGTTTCTGGTTTTATTCCGATTATACTTATATTTAATATATGAGGTATGGATTTATTGGTACTATTTACCTTTATATTTTTATATTTACTTAAATTATTCTTTATTTTATTATTTAACATTAAAACATGATTATATTTTTCATCTAAATCTTTAAGTGACAATCTTATTGCTTTTGAAAAAGACACTATTAATTCTGTTTGAGGTGTTCCACTTCTATATATTGTTGTACTCTTACCCCCATGTATCAATGGTTCTATAACTATGTTATTCTTCTTATATAATCCACCAATACCTTTAAAGCAATAAATTTTATGTCCAGAAAAAGATGCTAAATCTATATCTTTTAAATCTATTTTATCTTTACCAAGACACTGTGTCATATCCACGTGAAAGAAGCATTTTGGGTATTTTTTGAGTATTTTTCCTATACCCTCTACATCTTGTCTAATGCCAAGTTCACTATCTACTGAACTCATTGTTACAAGTATAGTATCTTCTCTTATAAGTTTTTTTAGATGTTTTAAATCTATAGTTCCATCCTTATTTAAATTCAATATGGATATTTCATAACCTAATTTAGATAAATAGTTTAAGGTTGCTACAGTAGATGAATGTTCAAAAGGAGTAGTTATTATGTGTTTTCCTCTATCTTTATATTTAAAAGATATGCCTTTAATAGCCATATTATTCGATTCTGAAGCACTAGATGTATAAATTATTTCATCTGGTTTTATCTTTAATTCTTTAGAGATTTGTTTTGTAGCTTCATCTATTAATTCTTTAGTTCTAACGCCTAATTTATGAATAGAATTTGAATTTGCAAAATAGTTTTTTGCTACAGAATTAAAAGTTTCTAATACTGTTTCATCCACCATAGTGGTGGCTGAATAATCTAAATATATCATTATAAACACCCACAAAAATTATAACACTTATTTTAACTTATGTATATAAACTTTGTTTCTTACAGTTATTATTAAGTCTATACTATTTGATTTTTGAACCTCACTAGGTACAGATAAATAAACATTAGAATCTACATATTTTAATGGAGTAATGTCTTTATACCTTAAAATTACCTGTTTTTTATCTTTTTCATATTTTATTACACCATATGTTTTCATTAAACTTGATAGTGTTTTTATATTTGAAATTTCTTTATCTGGTTTATAATCATAATTTATTCTCATTATAACCCTATTATCCATGGGATCATTTATATAATTTATTAAGCTTCCAACCTCGTACGAATACTTATCTTTAAACTCCACCTCATTTATAGTAAGTCGAGTTTCTTTTAAGTTGGAAAATCCATAGTATATTTCCTTTTTTAGATTGGCTTTAGGTAGTGTTGAAAATTCATCCAAAGTTGTTGGTTTAACTTTAAATCTTATGTATTGGGCAAGCACTCCTTCTTTACCAAAATAAACATTATCTGTGTATCTTAAAATCATATTTTTATTTAAATCTTCGTCTAAAACTTTGTAAACAAATATATATTTCTTCTCATTCTCGACTTTTTGATTCTGATAACCTATTCCCAGATCAACAAATGAATCATATTTTCTTACTAGTGGTAAATAAACATTTTCTTCAATTAATAAATTCATGTTATCAGTATTTATTTCTTTTGGATATGCATTTCCATTGTATACCCTTAATGAAAGTATTACAAAAGTAGTGTTTCCCTCTTTAACATTATCACCTTTATAGTTTAAATTTGTACTATATAAATCCTCTATCTTATATGACATATTATTTAGTCTAGCTACATCTTTTTGATTATATATTTTATTTACAACGACAATATTATAATAAGATATAGATGATATTAAAATAAAACTCAACGATAATATTCCTATGATTAATAATTTATGTTCTAAATAAAAATACTTTAACTCCCTTTTATTTTTTCTTAATATTCTATTAAGTTTTCCAGAATCTGTACCTATTGTAAGTTCAAATTCTTCGTTGTCGGTAACATCTATTTCTAATTCCTCTATATCTTGACTAAAATTAAATTGTTTTATATTAAATCCTATAGCTCTTATTAGTACTAAAAAAGAGAGTATCGCTTGCGGAAATATCGCAATACGATTTATATCTCTAAGCATTCTAGTTGTTCTTGGAGGTAATTGTTCTATTATAATAGTCCTCAAATAATCTCCATCTACGAACAATAAAACAATTATTGCAATATATATAATTGCAATAATCATATATAATTTAGTTGGTTTATCTTTTTGTTTCATCAATATGAAAACCACTAAAGATAGTAGTATTACAAGTATTAATCCCATAAAGAAAAGGGCATTAATATATGTACTTGCTAAAGTGCTTTCATAAAATCCAGAAGAGTTTCTAGCATAATTACTGAAAAAACCCGACAAATTATTTGTCTTATATATGCCATATAACATTATGGCAAATAATACTATGTGTATCTTTTTAAAATGCTTAATCAAAAAAGCATAAGGTTTTCTTAATACCACACTATCCCTCCCTATTTTAATAATTATACTATATATTTATAAATAAAAAAACTTATTTTAATAAGTTCCTTTAGTGTTTTACATTATATATCCCTTTTTTTATTTATTATGTTCTCATAATCTATCAATAATTCATGCATTGCTTCTTCATCACTATTTAAGTATATTTCTTCTATCCTATCTACCCTACAACGCTCAGCTTTAAATATTGCATCTACCTTATCTATAGCAATATTTAAATCATCATTTACTACTACATAATTATACTTTGTTACCTCGTTTATTTCCTTATAAGCTGTTTTAAATCTATCTAGTATTTTTTCCTTACTTTCAGTACCCCTTTTTTCTAGTCTTTTTATTAAGTCCTCTAAATTTGGGGGAAGAATAAATACAAATATAGCGTCTGGTATTAACTCTTTTATCTTTAATGCACCATTTATTTCTATTTCCAATATTACATCATTACCAGAATTTATCTTTTCATTTATATATTCCTTAGGAGTTCCATAGTAGTTACCATTATATTCTGTATATTCCAAAAAATAATCATCTTTAATTTTTGATTGAAAGTCTTCTTTACTCGTATAGTAATAGTTAATTCCTTCCTTTTCGCCCTTTCTAATTTCTCTAGATGTTAAAGATACTGAATACCATATATTATTATTTCTATTCATAACTTCATTTATTATAGAACCTTTTCCAGTTCCAGAAGGCCCAGATATAACTATTAAATTTCCATTTTCTTTTTCTTTCATTATCTTCATAAAATACTTCCTTATAAAAAAACTCTATTTTTTAGAGTCTTTACTTTTTCTTTTTTCGATCATGTACTTAGTTATTGCTGTTTCAATCTCATCCAAAGAATTTCTAGATAAATTAGATATGATTACCAATTCTTTTACTGTATCTATTACTATCTTTCCCCATATTAAATCTGCTCTTATTTTAACATCATTTAACATGTCTGGAGTAATCGCGTAAAATAAATATCCATATAATAATCTTTTTCTAGCAAACAACATTCTTTTATTAGTCAAAGCAATTAAAAAACTATTTGGGAATTGAAAGTTAGTATCATTCTTTTGACCCACAAAAACATATTTCAGTTCCTCATCTGAGTCCAAATGCTTATCCGCAATACTCGCATGAGATTTAACTCTAAATGCAACAGTAAGCGGATAACTACCTTTAAATTTTAATGCTTCTTCTAATATTTTACTCATCTTTTAATGCACTCTTCGCAGTTTTTACAAACGTTCTTAGGTCTTCTATTTCTCTATAACCACCAACATTTGAATGTTCTTTACCATCTATTATTGCTATAAGTGTAGGTGTTCCCCACTCTCCTTCAAATGCTTTTGAAGTAGTAGCGATAGCGTCAAAGTTTTCTTGAGACATAGTGTCAGTATTCAAGTAGTTGAAAGTAATCTCTTCTTCTGTTTGAAGTTTACCTAACAACGGCTGTATTTGAACACAATGATTACAACCCGATCTACCAACATAAACAAATGTTAAACCCGTCTTACCCTCACCATAAAAATCAGCATATTCCTTATATGAAATATTATTAAATTTAACCTCTTCTTTTCCAGTTAAACTAGAAACTAATATAGAAAAACCTATAACAAATAATAATCCTAGTACTATAAACAAACCTGTTTTATTTTTTTTCATGTTTCCTCCTTACCTAGATATAATACTATTTTTAAAGTATAAAATCAAGTATTAATGTTATAATAAAATTAGAGGTTTTATGGATATAAAAAATATTATTGAACAATTGAAAGAAGAAATGTTTAATGAAGAATTACTTGTTTTTCCATGTAGAGACAATATCGAAATACCAAAATACACTCATGAAGGTGATGCCTGTTTAGATATTAGAGCGGGAGAGAGTATTACAATACTACCAAACGAAACCAAAGTAATTCCAACAGGATTAAAAGTTATAATACCAAAAGGATACGAACTACAGATAAAAGCAAGAAGTGGAATATCATTAAATACCCCTCTTAGATTGAGTAACTCTGTAGGTATTGTAGATTCACTATATAAAGATGAAGTAGGAGTTATTATTACAAATACATCAATAGAAAATAGTGGAACATACTTAATAAACGAAAAAGGTAACAAACAAGGAATATACGAGATAAAAAGGGGTGATAGGATTGCACAGATAAGTTTGCACAAAATAATAACAACCAACATAAAAGTTATTGATGAAAATACATTTAATAGATATAATGATAACAACAGAGGTGGAGGATTAGGCCACTCTGGTACGAATTAGGAGAATTTATGGACGATAAAATTTATGAACAACAAAGTACAATAGATGAAAATGATTTTATAAATAGAAAGACTAAAGTCTATGCCAAAATAAACGATTATTTTTATATGAAAACTCTTTATAATATTCCAGAAGAAGTAGTTATGGTAAACGACAGTATTCAATCTTTTCAATTTGTAAGAATTAAAAAAATTGGTGATAAGATGTTTGAAGAAAAAATAATAAGTCCTAGATATGTAGTTGCTAATGAGGTAATGAATGCATCTGAATTTGTAGAAACTATTGGAGTGGGTACTGGAGTAGAAGAACAATTAAAAGAATATGTTTATAACTTTGGAGATTGCGAAGTAGCAGTAAGACAACTTGAGTTAGAAGATGAATCGATAGCAATGATAGTAAACAAAATTGAACAAGGAGATCAATTAATAATAAGACCAAAAACATTAAGAAAGAGCTTAAATTAAATATATACTCTTAATTGAGTTTATATAATAATTATGAAGGGAGGAAAAATGAGAAAGTTATTAGCTGTGGTTTTTTTAATTATCGTGTTCAGTCTAGTGGGTTGTACTAATAAAACCTCGGAAAAAACCGGTAAAAACAATCAAGATGAAAATTCAAAAAAATATGCCATGCTTGAAGAACCCAAAATTGTAGAAGAAGGAGATGAATATTTTAAAATGAAATATATTGTTGGAACTTTACAAAATAAATCATCTAAGAAAACAGATCTTATAATGTTAACATTTAACTTATACGATAAAGATGGAAATGTTGTAGGTTCAGCTTTTGATACAATAAATTCCATTGATGTTGACAAACCTTGGAAATTCAAAGCAGCAATATTAGAAGATAATTTTGAGACATTCAAATTGGAAAGCATAAAAGGATTTTAACAAGAATAAACACACCAGCACCATTTGGTGCATTTTTTTAGAATATGAGACATAATCTTAATTATATATACTAAGTTTATAAGGAAAAAAACTTAGACTCAAAAGACCTAGATATAGATGTAGAAGCAACAAATGATATATTAGGACAAATACTAGGAGACCAAAACTTTATCAATAATTTATCTATGCAAAAACCTAATTTATTCCAAAAAATAATGAATTGGATTAACGACAAAATAGAACTATATAAATCAGATAATAAAGAACAAACAAAGTTTTTACAAGATATTAAGAAGAAGTTTGAACTTGCTTATAGACAAATGAACACTGATGGTTTATATAACACAACAAAGTATCATGTTAGCGATAATGCGTTAAGTGATATAAACTCGTTATTACAAGGAAAATACGATACCTCTCAAAATATAAAATTAAGAGACTATACTCCAAAGAGTTTAGTTGATATAGGATTAAAAGACTTACCAACGTTGATGAATAGCAATCATGTTTTAAGTAATATATTAACAGAACAAGATGCTAAAAACATTGGAAAATATAACGATAAGAATAATTACCACGGTTTAGGGGTTAAAAAGTTTTTAGAGACAATTGATTCATTGGATAATTTAGAAAAAGTATTTAAACACAAAAATGGAAAAGATTATATTGTATTAACAACTCAATATGATAGCAATGGCAACAAAATAATAAGTCCAACATATGTGGAAGATAAAGGAAAATACAATTATGTAAACATAAATCCAACAAGATAAAGTCTATTTATGGCAAGAAACATCTAGACCAATACTTAAGGGCCAATTTAAAAAACGGCAATCTAGAAATCATTTATGACAACAAAACATTTAAACAATGGTTAAGTGAAATGATAGAAAATTATATAGGAGGTGTGAAATGACCGACAAAACAAAAAAATATCTTGAATGGCATAGTAAAGAAGAAATTAAAAAAGAACAAAGAGAAGAATTACTTAAATCTATGACAAATGAAGAAATAAACTATCTGATAAGTAAATCAATAAATATTTATGAAAAAATATTTATGTCAAAGTTTAAGAAGAAAGAAGATGCGAAATAACATCTTTTTAATTTGATTAAAGTTAATAGAAGAGGATAATGCCTCTTTTTATTATATCGTGAGGCATAGCAACGATAGGACTAGCAATAAAAGAATGTAGAAATATGTTCTTTTATTTGAAAGAAAAACAATATAAAATGTTTTCAAGAAATTATTAAGAATTTGGATAATAGGAGAACAAAAAAAGTCCCTATAAATAAGGACTTTATAAACAATTGGAGC
>CAZJQU010000017.1:0-11932 GCA_964548645.1 uncultured Muribaculaceae bacterium | reverse complement strand
ATAGGAGAAATTATAGTTGGACCAATTCCAACTTATGTTGAAAGTATGACTATTAAATCAGAAGGTGATATAAATACATTAAATGTAGGAAATACTTTGCAATTAGGAGTAGATATAAATCCAATTGGAGCATCTAATAATGTAGCGTGGTCAGTATATGTTAACGATACTGGAATGGGGTCAATAAGTAAAACTGGATTATTTACAGCAACTGCTGAAGGAAAAGTTACAATTATTGCTAAAGCATTAGATGGCTCATTAAAAGATGACACTTTTGATATAACAATAAATCCTTAACAGTAATTATTATTATTTTACAAACAATATCGTTTATTCGATATTGTTTTTTTATGTCTTTATTTAAAATTATATTATGATATAATTTTTATATGCCGTCTTAGTTCAGTGGTAGAACGGTTGCATGTATATTCTAAAAAAGATTTATTACCTAAGCAAGCATTGTTTCTAAAGTTGGAATATGGTTGTGCAGCAGCACAATATATTATAGAAATAACTAACTATCAATTTGAAAAAGCAACAATTCCCTTACAAGAAAATGGATTTAATGGTAATGTAAATATTGACAATGGAATTAAATTTAAAATTACTTTATTTTCAAAAATATATAACTTATTTTTTAGTTAGATTAGTTTTTGAAAAACAATAGACAGATTTTATATCTGTCTTTATTATATAAATAATAGCATGTAAAACATAATTTTTTCGCCATAAACAACTTTCTTTTTATGTTATAATTGTTATAAGAAATTAAAATAGCATGGGAGGTGAAAATATAAAACCAACTGGAAAATACATAATTGCAACAGATAGTCAAGAAATGTACAAAGCTTTAAAAAAGTATAAAACACAACTAGAGAATGAAGAAATAAATAAAGACCTTCGTAATGCACTATATAAATTTAAAAAAAAATGTGAAGAAAATGGAGTACTTGCAGAAGTTAAAAGAAGAGAATTACAAGAAAAGGAAAAAAACAAATAGTAAAATATTATGTTTAAAATATGTTATTATATATTTAGAGGTGAAAAATATGTTTTTTAAAAGGACATTAGCAATAAGGGTTATAAAAGCAATAAATATAAATATTCGCTTATATAAAGAAGAACTTAGAATAATTGTTAAAAAATCAATAGACGAAAAATGTGAATTGCCTAAAGCAGAATATATGACAATTAGACATAAATATATAGAAAAGATTTATAATGATGTAAAAGAATCGTATAAAGATGAAAAAGACTTATATGAAAAAATTATTGAGATAGAAAACAATCCGGGTATGTCCGGATACCATTTAAGTACAGAAGCCGGATTTCTTGGGGGAAATATTTATGCAATTATCTATTACGCAAAAACAGGTATGAAAGCTAATCCGTTAGAATGTTTGGAGTTGGCCGAAAGAACTGACAATGTAATTAAAGAAACCTTGCAAGAATTATATGCTGAATTAAATAATTAAAAAATGTCCTCACCGCTCTTTATATTCTCTTAATTTTCTCTTAAAATTAGCAAGAAACAGGAATAATCAGTAATACTAAGAAATGGGACCCCCTATATATCAAGGATTATAAATATACAGAAGCAACTATTTCAATCCTGTTTTCCCGACCATGAAAAAACAAACCCTTTATTTATAAGGGTTTTATTATGCTCAAATGCGTTTACCTATGAATTACCTATGAATTGTTTTAAAAGTTATAAGTTGTTAATCCTTTCTACTATATTTTTAACTCATCTTCATTAAAGACGAGAATTTTTAAATAAAATAATTGTTACTTTTTCCAATTGGTAGTATAATAAACATATAATTTGGAGGAAATATGAAAAAAAGAAATCTAATTACTATTTTACTTGCAGTATTAGTTCTTATCTTTTTTATCGGAGCATATGGAATACATTCTTTTAATGGAAGAGACATGCTAAATATTACAAAAATTACCACCCCACACTCGTATGATGAACTATATAGTCTTTTGAAAAGAAAAACTTTTAGTTCAAAAAACAACTTGTTCAAAGATGAGAGTTTTGGTGCTGTTTCATCTGCTTCATCAATAAAAAAAGAATACTCAAAAACAAATGTTCAAGTTTCTGGAATAGATGAGGCTGATATAGTAAAAACTGATGGAAACTACATATATTATTTGGCGAATGATTATTTGAATATTATTGAAGTAAAAGATGACGTCATGAATATAAAATCAAAAATAAAAGCAACTTCACAAAGCAATGATAGTTATTCTAGTTATAGTGAAATATATATTTACGACAATAAATTAATAGTAATAAAAAACAATGATAGCAATAGAATATATAGGGATATGATTCGTATAGATTATATAGAAAATACTGAGACATCTGCTGTTATATTCGATATAACAGATAAATCAAATCCTATTAAAATAAATGAACTATCACAAAGTGGAAGATATGTATCTTCTAGATTAATAGACAATTACCTATATTTGGTAACTAATCATTATATTTATGGAGATATAATAAGAAGTGAAACTGATACTTTTGTACCTAGGTTAAGAGTTGAAAGCTCAAAACTTATGTTACCAGAAGATTTATTAATTGTACCCCAAACAGAATATAACTCTTATATTATTTTAACGGGAATAGATATAAATAATTCTAATAATCACATATCTTCAAAAGCTGTACTAGGAGCATCTAGTAATATATATGCTGATATAAATAATATATATGTAATATCGAATTCGTATCGAAATTTTAGTTCAAATGAAAAAACAAATATATTAAAATTTTCTATGAAAAACGGTAAGTTAAATTTAGATGCAACAGGTGAGGTAAAAGGAAATATATTAAATCAATTTTCTATGGATGAGTATAATGGTTATTTTAGAATAGTAACTACGCATAATGACTTCAATAGATTTATAATAGATCAAATATTAAGACCAGATGATACTGAAACAACTACGAATAATTTATATATTTTAGACAGTAATTTAAATAAGGTGGGTCAAATAGAAGGTTTAGCAAAAGGGGAGAGAATATATTCTGTTAGATTTGATGAGGATATAAGTTACTTTGTAACATTTAAGCAAGTAGACCCTTTATTTGTAGTTGATGTTTCAAATCCTAAAGAACCAATTATAAAAACGGAATTAAAAATACCAGGTTTCTCTGAATACTTACATGTATATGATGATAAATATTTATTTGGACTAGGTAAAGAAGCAGATTTAGATGGTAGAGTAACAGGCTTAAAGATATCTATGTTTAATATAGAAGATAAAACTAATGTTACAGAAAACTATAAAGAATTAGTGGCAAAAAACGCTTGGTCTGAGGCATCACATAATCATAAAGCAATTATAATATCTAAAGAAAGAAACTTGATAGGTTTTCCATTAGATTCTAAATATGTAGTTTATAAATTTACAGACAATGTAGGTTTTGATAAGATTATTGATATAGATTTTAAAACTAATTACTACGGTAACTCTAGAGGACTATATATAGATGATTATTTTTATATATTAAATGGAAACACAATAAAAACTATAAATCTAAACACAAAATTAGAAGGTAACTTTTTAGAAATAAATAAGTGATTAATATAAAAGACATATTATGAACATATGTCTTTTTAATTATTTTTTTAATATTCCAAATAGACCTCTTTTTAATAGTTGTGTACCAGTTCTTATTATTTCACTTTCAATTCTAGATTTTCTTCTTTCTGCTTTTCTTTCATCTAAAACTCTTTTTCTTTCGATTTCCTTTTCAATTCTTTTTTGTTCTTTTTCCTCTAATTTTTTCTTTTCTTTTTCATATTCCATTTTTTCTTTTTCGAACGCTAATCTTTCTTCTTCTAGTTTTTTCATTTCCTCATTTTTTAGCTTTTCTTTTTCTAATACTTCATAAGCAGTAATACTATCTATAGATGTATCGTATTTAGTCATCATACTAGATGATATAATGCTTCTTATTTTTTCAGTAGGAGCAGGTGCCATTAAACTTTCTGGACATATTATAGATGCTCTTTCTACTATAGAAGGAGCTCCTTTTTCATCTAGGAAAGAAACTAATGCTTCCCCTGTACCTAGTTCCATAATTGCATCTTCTGTTTTAAAGTTAGGATTAGTTCTAAATGTTTGAGCTGCAACTTTAACTGCTTTTTGTTCTTTTGGAGTATATGCTCTTAAAGCGTGTTGTACTCTATTACTTAATTGAGCAAGTACCGAATCAGGTATATCGCTTGGACTTTGGGTAACAAAATATATTCCTATGCCTTTTGACCTTATCAATTTAACTACTTGTTCTATCTTTTGTAACATTATTGGAGGAGCATCACTGAATAAAAAGTGTGCTTCATCGAAGAAAAACACCAATTTAGGTTTTTCTAAATCTCCAACTTCAGGCAAATTTTCAAATAGCTCTGCCATCATCCAAAGTACAAATGTTGCGTACAATTTAGGATTTTGAATTAACTTTTGGCTATCGAGTATATTTATCATACCTTTTCCATTAGAATCAGTTCTAATCAAATCTGTTATATTTAATTCTGGTTCTCCAAAGAACAAATTACCACCTTGTTCTTCTAAAGGAATTAAAGCTCTAACTAAAGTACCAATAGATTGTCTAGTAACATTACCATAGGTAGTCGTAAAATCCTTCATATGAGCCTCTACATAGTCAATTAATGCATGCAAATCTTTTAAGTCATAAAGTAGTAAACCTTTATCATCTGCTATTTTAAATATGATGTTTAAAACTCCTTCTTGAGCATCAGATAAATTTAATATTCTAGAAAGTAAATTAGGACCCATATCCGAAATAGTAGCTCTAACAGAATGACCTCCATCACCATATATATCCCAAAATGTTACTGGAAAACCTCTATATTCAAAAGTATCCCTAATTCCAAATTTATCTATTCTTTTTTCCATTCCATCTGTTTTTTCTCCAGGTACACACATTCCTGAAACATCACCTTTAACATCGCACATAAATACAGGAACCCCAGCATCAGAAAACGATTCTGCCATTACTTTCATAGTTATAGTTTTTCCTGTACCAGATGCACCCGCTATAAGACCATGTCTATTAGCCATCTTTAAAGTCATCATTACTTTTTTATCATCCGATAATCCCATATAAATCCCATCTTTTGTATACATAATTCCTCCTTAAATTAAGATTATTATATCATACATATAGAAAAAACAAATATGTAAACAAGTGATAAAAAAATGTTTAATTACGTAATATTTTTTGAAAAAGATGAAAAAACCTTTTAAAAAAAAATTAGTTAAAGTATAATGAAACTATAGTAGGTTGAACAATAGAATAGGGAGGTTACTATGGTAAAAAGAGGTTTAAAAATTAAGAATTAAAAGTAATAGGTTTTCGCCATCTATTGCTTTTTTTGTGGAGGAGGAAAAATGGGAGTAAAAAAATACAACATAGATTTAAGCGTGCTTTTTGCTACAAAGGCACTTATGCATGCAAATGTATTAAAAACATGGAAAGAAGTAAGCGAAGCATACTATGATATTACAAAAGATGAAATACCTGCATCTTATTTAAGAGCAAACGCCGAAAAAATAACTGGTAAAGACATAAGCGTTGAAAGAGTTTCAAGGTATATATCATCTTATGTAAAAGAAAAAGGAAAGATATTAGACTTTGATCCTAGTAAAGCAATAAAGTTAGATGGAGAAACCTTAGTAGAATACAATGTAGATAATGGTGCTAAGACTGTACAAAATGCCTTAGGAATATCAGAAGAAGATAAAAGAGAAATATTTGAAATACTGGAAAATGATGATGCTATTACACAAAAATCAAAGATAATGAAAAAGTTATCAGAAGATAATTTTTTACTTGAATATCTTGGCTACAATCCAAATATGTTTTATGTAGAAAAATTAGAACCTGGTGCTTGGACAGTATCTATGAAGCTAAAGATAGATGATACTCACGAAATGCCAGTTATTGTCACTAATGACAAGTTGAGCGTAGTAATAAAGCAAAATCCAAACGTAGAAAGAGATTATAATAGATTAGCGGTTCAAACAACAGAAATATTTAGTGAACTGTTAAAAGATATAAAGTTTCCGGCAGTAGTAAAAGCTGCCAACTTAAAATCATTAAAAGACTCTTTAATCACACAACATGTTAATGACTTACATATGGGAGGTCTTACTAATTGGACAGAAACATCATTCGATAATTGGGATAGTAAAAAAGCGAGTTATATTCAACATAAAATAGTAGATTATACTATAGAAAAACAAAAGACAGATTGGCACGCTAAAACACTTTACTTAGTATACAACGGAGACTTATTCGATATAGATAATTTATTTAATAAAACATCTAGTTTTTCAAAGCACACTATGCAAACAGATAGTAGATGGAATAAAATATTTTCAAGTGAAGCTGCGATAATATTATATAACTTATCTAGACTGTCACCTCACTTTCAAGATGTGATTGTAAAATTTAAAAGAGGAAATCACGATAAACAAACTATGGATGCCTTATATATGATGGTATCTAGTAGTATTCTTCTTTCTAAGTTTTCAAATATAAATGTGGGTTACGATAGGTCTGAATTCCTAAAAGAAGGATATTTATCTTGGGGTAAGCATCTATTCTTAAGTGATCACGGGGAACTTAGCGATAAAAAAGTTTTAGCGAATCTAGATGAAAAATATGGCGATTTAATGAGACAACACCCATATGTAAATATAACGTTAGGACATCAGCATCAATGGAATGAAACAGCATATGGAAGTAAAATAATATATAGAGAACCATCTCTATCACCAATAACAAGCTTTGAAGCAGATGAAACAGCACTAAATGGTAAGGGACATGCAGCACAAGTATTTAGAATGTGGGATAAGGAAAAAAGATATCCAAATACAGATGTTTTTGAAATAAAGAGAAGATCTGTTTGGAAAGACGGGGAATCTGATCCAACAAACATTTATCCATCTACTATGGAGGAATTACAAGAAGTATTCTTAACAGAAGGTCATATGCAACCAACATTTCAACAAAAAGAACTTGGAAGATTCTTTGAAGCAACTGCAAACAAAGTAAAAGACGGCTTTGTAAGTAGGGGAATGGATACATCTAATTTAAAAGAAAAAGACTATATAACGCTTGCAATTGAAGCCGGAACAGAAATCCCATTAGAATTAAGAGCTATAAATAAAGACTTTGTAATAGATAATATGGATAGAATTTTAAATAGAAAACCAAAGGTATTATCTAAGAAAGCAGGAACTAAAAAGTAAAAGTTTTTACTTTTTTTTAAATAAAGGGGGAAATAACACTTTTATGTAGAATATTATAGGTATAGGGTGTGTTATGGCTATAGCTCAAGAAAAGATAATAGAAATTAGACAAAAATCAGATATTGTAGATGTAATAGGAGAATATATTCCTTTAGAACAAAAAGGAAAGAATTATTTTGCATTATGTCCTTTTCATGATGACCATAATCCATCGATGAGTGTATCTAAAGAAAAACAAATATATAAGTGTTTTGTATGTGGTGCATCTGGAAATGTATTTAATTTTTTAATGGATTATGAAAACATACCTTTTATAGAATCCGTTAGAATAATAGCAAACAAAGTAAACATACCTCTTGATATAGAAGACTATAAACCAAAAAAAGATTCAAAATATGATGATTTATTTGAAATATACGATATTGCAAATAAATATTATCAAAATAACCTATTAACAAAAGATGGAGTAAAAGCGTTAGAATATTTAAAGAAAAGACACATAAATGAAGATATAATAAAAGAGTTTAGTATAGGACTTTCTACTAGTAGTAAATTATACGATAGTATAAATAAAAAATATGGAAAAGAATTACTAATAAAATCAGGAATTATCACAGAATCAAATAATAATGTTTACGATACATTTTTAAATAGAATTATGTTTCCTTTATACGATTTAGATAACAAAGTAGTAGGTTTCTCAGGAAGAATATATGAAGAATCTAATCAAGCAAAGTATATTAACTCAAAAGAAAGCGATATATTTAAAAAAGGAGAGTTAATATATAACTATAAAAGAGCAAAAGAGGAAGCTAAAAAGAAAAAAAGTATAATAATAACAGAAGGTTTTATGGATGTTATTGGTTTATATAGATATGGTATTAAAAACGTAATTGCAACTATGGGAACAGCAGTTACATCAAAACAAATAGCGATAATAAAAAAGATGTCAAATAACATAATAATATGTTTTGATGGTGACAATGCTGGTGAAATTGCTACTATTTCGTGTGCAAATGAATTTATAAATAGTGGAGTAAAACCAAATATAGTTCGTCTTCCAGATAATCTAGATCCAGAAGAATATATAGATAAATATGGGGTAGATAAATTTAATGAAATAACAGAAAAAGCTATGAACTATTTAGATTACAAAATAGATTTCTATAAGAAGAATACCAATTTTGATAATACTGAAGATGTATCAAAATACATTAAAGATGTAGTAAAAGAGTTAGAAAATGAAGATGATAAATTAATAAGAGAACTTACTGTTAAAAATCTATCTACAGATACAGGCTTAAGCGTAAATACCATAAATAATTTAATAAGAAAACAAACTGTAAAAGAAAAACAAATTCAAATAAAAAAAGAGGTAGTAAGATTAGATAAATATCAAAAAGCAGAAAGAGAATTGATTTACTACATGGTTAGGTATGAAGAGGTACTAAAAATGTTCGAAAGAAATAGATGTTTCTTCCCTAATCAAGCATTTAGATTCTTGTCAAACGAACTCATTTACTTTTATAGAAAGTATGATAGACTAGATATCGCTGACTTTCTAACATTCCTAAATGGAAAAGATGAACTTATAGTAGCGCTCAAAGAAGTAGAGAATCTAAACATACCAGAAAACTATAGTATAGAGGCAATACAAAATTATATAGATTTACTTAATGATTATGGTAGAGAACTGGAAATCAAAAGATTAAACAATTTAGTAAAAAACGAAGTAGATGAAGATAAAAAAATAGAAATAATTAATGAAATAACGAAGTTAAAGGTAGGTAAATAATATGAATGAAATAAAAACGTTTGAACAAAGAAAGAAATACTTAATAAAAAAAGGAAAAGATAGAGGATATATTACATTTGAAGAATTAGCAGAAGAATTAAAAGGATTAGATTTAGATGCTGATAATTTAGATGAACTTTATAATTCTTTTCATGAAATAGGTATAGAGGTAGTAACAGAGGAAGCAACTTCAGAAGTTACAGAAACAGAAGAAGCAGAATCTGGAGATTTAGCAATCCCAAAAACAATAAGTATAAACGATCCAGTAAGAATGTATTTAAAAGAAATAGGAAGAATAAGTCTTTTAACTTCAGAAGAAGAATTAGAACTATCTGAAAGAGTAACTAAAGGAGAACAAGAAGCTAAAAATAGATTGGCAGAAGCAAATCTTCGTTTAGTAGTAAGTATTGCAAAAAGATACGTTGGAAGAAAATTATCTTTCCTAGACTTAATACAAGAGGGTAATATGGGACTTATGAAAGCAGTAGAAAAATTTGATTCTACTAAAGGATTTAAATTCTCTACATATGCTACTTGGTGGATAAGACAAGCTATTACAAGAGCAATTGCAGATCAAGCTAAAACTATTAGAATACCTGTTCATATGGTAGAAACTATAAATAAATTAAAGAGATTTCAAAGACAATTAACATTAGAATTAAATAGAGAACCAACGATAGAAGAATTAGCAGAAAAAATAGAACTAACACCAGATAAGGTTAGAGAGATAATAAAAATAGATGTAGATCCAATATCTTTAGAAAAACCAACTAGAGAAGATGAAGACTCTACTGTAGCAGATTTTATAAAAGATGAATCTACACTTAGTCCTGAGGAATATGCAATAAATGAAGTACTAAAAGATATAATCTCTGATGCACTAAACACTTTAACCGATAGAGAAAAACAAGTTTTAAAATTAAGATTTGGACTCGAAGATGGAACAAGTAGAACCTTAGAAGAAGTAGGAAATATTTTCGGAGTAACGAGAGAAAGAATTAGACAAATAGAAGCAAAAGCACTTAGAAAATTAAAGCATCCATCTAGATCTAAGAAATTAAAGGATTTCTTGAATGATTAAACTTTCAAACAGACTTTTAAAACTAACAGAATATATTACTAAAGAGGATAGTTTGATAGATGTTGGTTGTGACCATGCACTATTAGGTATATACTTACAAAAAAATAAACTAGTAAAAAAAGTAATATCTAGCGATATACTAGAAACTGCTATTAAGGGTGCCAAAGAAAATGCAATAAAATATAAAGAAAATATAGATATTAGATTAGGAGACGGTCTAGAAGCATTAACAGATAAAGATAATATAGATACGATATTAATCTCAGGTATGGGTTATTTTAAAATAAGACAAATATTAAATAAAGCTAACTTAAATAATATATTTAAAATAATAATTCAAACTAATTTAAAGGATTATGAGATAAGAAAATATATAACAAGTTTAAATTATATTATAAAAGAAGAATCTATAATAAAAGAAAAAAACATATTTTATACAAATATAGTCTTTATAAAGGGTAAGAAAAAATACACAAAAAAAGAATTAATATTCGGACCATATCTAATAAAAAACAAAGACAAACAATTTTATGAATATATAGAAAATGCTATAAAACAAAACAAAATAATATTAAATTTAATACCTAAAACATATATAATACTTAGATTAAAGAAGATAAGATATATAAAAATGTTGGAGAAATTAATATGAACCATAAAATGAAATTAAACGACATACCTTTTAATTTAATAAAAGAAAATAAGAAAACAGTAGAATTAAGATTAAATGATGAAAAAAGAAGACTACTCAATATAAAAGATTTAATAGAATTTACCAATTTGACAACATCAGAGAAATTAACGGTAGAAATAATAGAATTATTAAAATATGATAACTTTAAAGAACTGTATAAAAATATAAATAAAGTTGATATGGGTTATGATGAAAAAGATATACCAAATCAAAAAGATATGGAATTATATTATTCTTTAGAAGAACAAAATAAATATGGAGTACTAGGAATAAAGATAAAGAAATTGTAAGAGGTTATATGGAGTTAATTAAAGATAACTGGACTAATAAGGATATATTAGAGTTTCAAGACTATTTAAAGACACTAGAGAATCCAAGTACAAAAGAATGGACTACTAATATATTAAAAACAAATTTACCAGTTTTAAGTCTAAAAACAGATACAATGAAAGATATCGCAAATAATATATACAAAGGAAACTATTTATCATTTTTAGATTATATGATATGGGAATACTATGAGAACACTGCTATAAATGGATTTTTAATAAATAAAATAAAAGATTTTGATACTTTTAAACATCACTTAGATTTATATAGCAATAAAGCAGATAACTGGGCTACATGTGACTTACTAAAATTTAATTCAAAAAAATACGAATTAAAATTTTTTAATTTATCTAAAGAATATATTAAAAGTGATAAACCCTTTGTAAGAAGAATTGGCATGCTAATATTATTTGATTATATAGAAAAAGAAGAATATATAGACAAGATATTTAATATACTAGATGGATTTATAAATGAAGAACATTACTACGTAAATATGGTTAATGCTTGGTTATTTTGTGATTGCTTTATAAAACAAAGAGAAAAAACATTGAAGTATTTAAAGAATCATAAATTAAACAAATTTACAATAAATAAGGGAATACAAAAGTGTAGAGAAAGTAGAAGAATAAGCGAAGAAGATAAAAATATGCTATTAAAATATAAAATAAAAAACAGTTACAACTAACATGTTATAATATATACAACAAAAGGAGGGCTTTATGGACGATAAAAC
>CAZJQU010000016.1:0-13125 GCA_964548645.1 uncultured Muribaculaceae bacterium | reverse complement strand
ACTAATACTTCTATTTGTATAGAATCATCTTCTGTTTCAAACTGTTTTACTGAAACACTATCTTTATCTTTAACTAAAGATTTTACTAATGTTTCTGTTAAATCTACTAAGTTCATATTACTTACCTACTTTTTTTGTAGTTGTTTTTTTAGTAGTCGTAGTCTTCTTTACAGGAGCTTTTTTAGTAGTTTCTTCTTTTACTACTTCTTTTTTAGGTTCTATCTTCTTTTCTTTTTTTACTACTGGTTTTTTATTATCGTGAACTTTTTTCATTATACCAGCTTTGCTAAATAAATCTCTAACAGTTTCAGTTGGAATTGCTCCATTCCCTAACCATTTTATTATTTTTTCTTCATCTAATTTTACAGTTGCTGGTTTAGTAACTGGATTATAAGTTCCTAATAATTCTATATACTTACCATCTCTTTTTTCTCTTGAATCAACTGCAACTACACGATAGAATGGATTCTTTTTAGCACCATATCTTGTAAGTCTTAATTTTACTGCCATATTGTCCTCCTTTTCTTTATAAGTATATCATTACAAAAAAAGACTGTCAACCTTTTTTTGTTAACAGACTATTGTTTTTTTATACTATTAATATTTATTTTTACTATTAAAATATTCATAAGATTATATATATTACTAGTCAGTATAAAACTATATTAAAAAAAGGTTATTCTTAAATAACCCTTTCATATTTATTCAATTGTAAATTCTGCTGAAATATATATAATATCACTTTGTTCAATTGGTTTATCTGATTCTGCAAATATACTTTTGACTAATCTATATGTTCCGGTTTGTAATTTTCCATAACCATATTCCCAGTCAACACTAATTTCCTTTTATTCTTTAGATTTTATAACATATGCAGGCAATGTAAAATAAAGTTCACGAATCGATTTTAATTCATACCAAACACCATCTTTTTGATATTCAATTAAATAGGGATTTCCATATTTATAGTTTTGAGTGCTATTATTTATTATAGTAAATATGGCTTTTGTTTTGGTTAAACTATTCGACTTTAAACTGATATTTACAAAATCATCATTAATTATATATTTTGATTTATCTCCCAATTCAATCAAATTAGTTTTTGATTTGTTAGTACATCCAACTAAAATAAAACTAATTATTCCAATTAAAACAAAACTTAATATTTTTTTCATATAAATTCTCTTTTATCATATTAATAATATCAAAAAAAATTGATTAATCAATCTTTTTATTTAAAGTATCATAAAATAAATCATCTGGTCTTGATTCTAGTATTTTAGATATATCATAAGCCATTTTATATGATAAAGTTCTATTACCGTTTTCTAACTGACAGTAATAAGATTTACTTATATTAAGAAAATCAGACATTTCTTTATGAGTATAGCCCTTTTCTATTCTTTTTTCATATAACTTAATATATTTCATCTAAAGAATATTCCTTTTTTCATTAAGTCGGATTTCATTTTTTCGTGTTCTGCATTTGTTTTAGTAAAATATAATCTGTTTTTAGTATCTGATATAAAGAATAAATAATCAGTATCATCTGGTTTAATGGCTGCCTTTAATGCATCTTCTCCAAATGAAGAAACAGGACCTACTGGAAGTTTTCCTGCCATAGTAGATAAGTATGTATTATATGGATTATTATCTTTGTTTGCTACATTTTGTGGTATACAGTGATCTTCTCTTGTACCATAACAGGCAGTAACACAACTTTGAAATGGTATTTTCATTTCATATCTGTTGTAAAATACTCCTGCGATAGTCCCCATAGATTTTAAATCTATACCTTCAGATTGTGCGATAGATGCGAATGTAAGCATTTCGTGAATAGAAAATTCTGACTTTTCAATATCACTCTTATATTTAGTTAAAAGTTTATTAGTTTGATCTAACATCTTTTTAAATATTTCTTTTACTGTTACATCTTTATCCTTAAATATATATGTATTCATAGATAAATAACCCTCTAAAGGATAATAAATATCTGGATTATCTATTGTGTCTGTTATAAACCAATAGTCTTTTTTTAAAGATTTTAAATATTCTTTATCTTTATTTAAAGCAAATACATCTTCTTCCTTATTATTGGTGTTATCTTTTATTATCTTAGCAACACCCCTCATGTTTTTTCCTTCTGGGAATGTTATTTTTATTTCTTCAGTATTTATTACCTTTCCACTTTCTATTATTTTTAATATTTCTTGTGTATTCATTGAGTTATCTAAATTATATTTACCTGCCTGTAAATTATATAATTTATTTAAGGTAACATGAATTTGACTGAAGAAAGTACTTCTTATCAAGTTTTCTTCTTTTAAATTCTTTATTATCTTATTTAAGGTATCTCCTTTTTTTACCTCAAAAACTATTTTTTCTTTATTAGCTTCACTTTTTACACTAGATAAATTATATCCGTATACTAAAAGCATTACTAATAAAAGTATTAATATTAATATTATTATTTTAATAGATAGTTTTAATCTTCTTTTCATTACTTCTCCTCTATATAGTAAACTACTTCGTTTATTGTTCTTTCAAAGTTATTAAAATCTACATCAAACCAAGTTATATTCATCTTATTTTTAAACCATGTGTATTGTCTTTTAGCGTAGTGTCTAGTATTTTTCTTTATTAAGTCTATAGACTCTTCTAAAGATAACACTTTATCAAAATATAAGTATAATTCTTTATAACCTATTCCAGTCATTATAGATCTGGATTTTATACCTTTATCGTATAAATCTTTTACCTCATCCAGCAACCCTAATTCTATCATTTTATCTACCCTTTTGTCTATAATAGAGTACAGGTTATCTCTTGATGTAGTAAGTCCTATAAAGTGAGCATCATATAATAGTTTACTACCACTATTATCGTCCTTATTATCAATTAATAATCTATTTAATTCTCTAACTAATCTTTGTCTATTATTAACGTGTGTTTTTGTGTTTTTATCTAGCTTTAATATTTTTTCATATATTTCCTCATTAGTTAAATCATCATAGTTACTTATATTCGATGAATCACTAAATCTATAATCGTATAGGAGTGCTGAAATATATAAACCAGTTCCTCCTACTATTATAACGTTTTTATTATTCTTTATAAGTTCATCTAATATCTTTCTACCATCTTTTTGATAATTAAAAACAGAATAATATTCATTTACTTCTACTATATCCAATAAATGATGTTTAATGTTTTCTTTATCTTCTACTTTTGCTGTTCCAATATCTAACCCTTTATATATTTGCATACTATCAGCATTAATTATTTCAGCATCATATTTCTTAGCTAATTCTAAACTTAATCTTGTCTTTCCTACTCCAGTAGGTCCTGTTATTACTATTATCATTACATTGCCCTCTTAAATAATTTTTCTAACTCATAATTACTAAAAGATATTATAGTCGGTCTACCGTGTGGACAAGTATAAGGATTGTCACAATTTCTTAGGTTATTTATTAAGTTTTCCATCTCTTCTATACTTATATTTTGATTAGCTTTTATACTAAGTTTACAACTCATAGTTATAGCAATATTTTCCATAAATTTTTCTTTACTAAAGTTCTTCTCTATAGTAGATATTAAATCTAATAATTTTCTTATTGCTTCTTCTTCGTAATCTTTCTTTAACCATATTGGATGACTTCTAAATATAAATGAATTACTTCCAAATTCTTCTACTTCAAACCCTAAATCTTTTAATATGTTTATATTTTCTTTTACAATTATAAACTCATTTTTTGTTAATTCTACAGTTATAGGGATTAAAAGAGTTTCTATGTCCTTATTCGAAGGAACTTTCTTTAGGTAGTATTCGTAGTTTATTCTTTCATTCGCTGCATGTTGGTCAATTAAATACATTCCTAAGTCATTTTGACACACAATATATGTTCCTTTAACTAATCCTACAGGATACATCATAGGAAGTTCTATTTTATTTACTGTTTTAACTTCTTCTTTATCTATTGATATTTCTTTTAATTCTTTTTCCTCTACTTTAAAATCATTAAATTCTAATGGAATCTCCTCATATGTAAGTATACTTTCTTCTTCTTTTTGCTCTATTTCAGGAATTAAAAGAACTCTCTTTAAAGCACTTGATATTGTGTTAGATATTAAGGTCTTTATTTCTTCTATCTTACCAAATTTAATATCTTGTTTGGTTGGATGTATATTTACGTCTACTAGACTAAAATCTACATTTATATTTAAAATCACTATTGGAAACTTATCTTCCGGTTTATATGTATGATAACTATCGTTTATAGATTTTATTATTTCATAGTTTTTTACTAATCTTCCATTTACAAACGTAATGATATGATTTCTATTAGATTTAGTTACTTCTGGATATGAAATATATCCATATATATCGTATTCTTCATCACTACCACTTATTTTTATCATCTTCTTAGACACACTTAAACCATAAACTTCGTTTATTACTTTAAGTAAATCGTTAGAACCATCAGTATTAAATAATAATTTATTATCGTTATATAAAGAAAATGATATGTGTGGATTCGCTAGAGCCATCTTATCTACATATTCTGTTATATTAGCAAGCTCAGTATATAAACTCTTTAAGTGTTTAAGTCTTGCAGGAGTGTTATAAAATAGGTTCTTTACTGATATGGTAGTTCCTCTTCTAGCATCACTTTTTGATTCACTAATAAGTTTTCCACCTTTTATTACTATTTCTGTACCAACAGAGCCTGTACTAGTTTTTAATGTTACTTCTGATACAGAGGCAATAGAAGGAAGTGCTTCTCCTCTAAAACCTAAAGTGTCTATTCTAAATAGGTCTTCTTCTTTAAGTAACTTGCTAGTAGCGTGCCTTTCAAATGCATTTAATGCATCTTCTTTTTCCATACCTACTCCATCGTCCGTTACTTTTATTTCTTTTACACCTGATTCTATTAGTTCAATTTTTATTTTATTACTAGAAGCATCTATAGAGTTCTCTACTAACTCCTTTACTACAGAAACACATTTTTCTACTACTTCCCCTGCCGAAATTTTATTTGCAAGTATTTCATCCATTATTTTTATTACATTCATTTAAATCACCACTTAAATTATATCATAATTAAGATTTTATTTGGTATAATAAGAATGAGGTAACTATGGAAGCAAAGCAAGTTTTTGATGAGTTTATATTGGAAGATTCTTTTATTGGAGTACATGGTGTATCCGGTAAAAGAAATTATAACCACGATCAAACAATCGAGGAAGTTACTAAAAGTATATTAGATAATGGACTTAATGTAACAGATTGGGGAGGATTACTTAGTAATGTTGTTTTACTTGGTAATAAAGAGGACTTTACATTTTTTGAAGTACAAAGTTATAGTTATCCATCTAATTTGTCTTTAGATGATTACAATATTGTTGTATCTATTCCAAGTACGATTACTAGTAGAACTGGAGAAACTTACTTTTTAGGATGTTTACCCAGAACTAAAGATGAGCTTGATTCCTCAAATAGAGGTTTAGATGATGAAATTGCAAGAGAAGTTAAATTTAATCCAATAAATAGATATGTAATAGATAATAAATTGCTTCCACCAGAATTAATAGCGGGGTGTGTAGTAACCAGTAAAGATAATGTATACTTTATAAAGAATGAGAAGTATATTGGAACATCTAAGGAAATAGAAGAAAACTTTGTAGATAAATTTAATCCAAGTAAGTATAATTTAATAAATATAGATGAAGATATAAATGTTATAGAAGATAAATATAGAAAATCAATCGAAACCGAGGAAACATTTAATATTCATGGGTACAGTTATTATAATAAACATGCATTAGAATTTATGAAAGAAAAAAATAGAACTTTATAGTCTATTTTTTTTATATATTATATCCTCTCTGGTACTTCAATTCCCAAAATATCTATTAACTTACTAGTTGTCTTATATACTATTTCTGTTAAAACCAGTCTAGATTCTCTTATATCGTTATTTTCTTCTGTAAGTATTCTATTATTAGAGTACATATTGTTATATAAATTAGATAGTTCATATAAATAATCTGCAATAGCATTTAAAGATTTAGTGTTATAAGATGTTTCTAGTACTTTAGGTACTTCTAAAAGTTTAATAGCAATACTTCTATCTATTTCATTTAATATAGTTAAATTATTGTATTTAATATCACTTGCTTTTTCTAATAGAGATTTCATTCTTATGTTCGAATATAGTATATATACTCCTGTTTTACCATTTAAGTCGGTAAATTTTATTGGGTCAAATATATAATCAGTAGATCTGTTTGATAGGAAGTCAGCATATTTTAAAGCAGCAATTGCGACAAGTTCTGAAGTTTTTTCTATATCTTCTACGTTAGGAGATATATTTTTTCTTGTTTCTTCTTTTACTAAATCTATTAAATCTATAAGTTTCATAGTACCACCATCTCTTGTTTTAAATGGTTTACCATCTACTCCATTCATAGTACCAAATCCAATAAATTCTAACACTTTATCCTTACTTACTATGTTTGATTTATATGCTGCCCTAAATACTTGTTCAAAATGAAGATATTGTCTTTGATCTATTACATACCATATTTCATCAGGATTTGTATTTTTCATATGTCCCCATATGGTAGCAAGGTCAGTTGTTTCATATGATACCGAACCGTTAGATTTAACAAGTAATAATGGAGGCATTGGTGAATTATCTGTGGGTTTTGAGACATCTATTATGTATGCTCCTTCATCTAGTTTTATTATGTTGTTTTCTTTTAAATAGAAAATCATTTCATCTATGTATTGTTCTGAATCTGATTCACCATACCAAAATTCAAATGTTGCATTTAATCTATCGTATATGTCTTTTATATCTTTTGAAGATATTTTCACTATTTCTTTCCATAAATCATAATAACCTGGTACTTTTTCTTGTATCTTAGTTGTTATAACTCTAGATTCTTCCATATAGGTTTCATCTTCTTTTCCTTTAATTGATGCGATTGGATATAGTTCTTCTAAGTCCTTATTAGTAATAGGACAAGGTCCATATACTCCTTTATAATTAGAATCAAAATAATTGAGATTAGGATATCTTTTCTTTATTTCTAATATTACTAATCCCATTGGTCTACCGTAATCTCCTAAATGTACATCTCCATATGATGTATTACCAAATTCATTAGATAGTCTTTTTAATGCCTCTCCAATATTGGCACTTCTTAAATGTCCTACATGGAGTGCTTTTGCTACATTCGCTCCACCATAATCTACAATTATAGTTTTAGATTTATTTAAGGGTTTATTTATGTTTATATCTTTATTTATTTCATTCATATAGTCTATTAAATATTTATCGTTGAACTTAATATTAATAAAACCAGGGCCCGCAACGGAAACATTAGTGTAATAATCTGTTTCTTTCATTTTTTCTACTATTTTATTTGCAAGTTCTATTGGATTTTCACCAACTCTTTTAGCAAGTTCCATAACACCATTATATTGATATTCACCATACTCTGGTTTTTTAGAGGGTATTAAAACAACTGAATCTACATTAAATTCAAATTGATTAATTATATTCTTTAAATTCGTTTCCGAAACTGCAATAAAATTCATAATATCACCTTTAATTATTATAGCACAGTATTAAACAGCATGTATTATGCTTTTTCTTTAACCTCTAACAATATAGATGCATTTACATTTCCTGTTACATTTAGTGTAGTATATGCCATATCTAACAGCCTATATATTGCACTATAAACACCCATAAATGATAGTGGTATTCCAAGCATAGATAAATAAGTAGCTCCTAAAACTATTCCTCCGCTTGGAATTCCTACTGCTGCCATATTTAATAGGAGCGATATAAGTATCATTGTTATAAACATCATAGCGTTTATTTCTATACCAAATAGTTTTGTTGTCCAAATACTTAGGATTGCAAAAGATATTGCTCCTCCAATCTTATTTATCGTAGTACCAAGTGGTACGATTAGATCTACATTTTCTTCATTTAAGTTCAAATCTTCCTTACATGTTTTTAATGTATATGGAAGAGTTGCTACAGAAGAACAAGTAGATAAAGATATGACCCAAAGTTTAGACATGTTTTTTAAGTATTGAACTGGTTTTATTCTTTTTTTCATTATTATTAGAAATAGAAATATTATTAATATAGATATTACATAAGCAAGCACTACATATATTAAAGCATTGCTTAGGATATTAACACCATAAACAGATATGGATGTACCTATTAAAGAGAAAACTGCAAGTGGGGTTAAATTTATTATATACTCCAATAATTTGTTAAATATCGAAGATATTGTCTCCATAAATTCTATTACTTCTTTTCCTTTTTTTACTTTAGATGCTGAATATCCAAAAAAAGACGCAAATAGAATTATAAATATTATATTGTTTTTTGCAATTATATCTATTGGATTTGATGGAAATATATTTAAAAAGAAATCTGATATATTAATAGTTGTTGGTAGTACAGTATTTTCTATTACTTTTAGATCGATTTGTAAAAAGGTGCTTACTATGTACACTATAAAAGAAGATACTAAAAACACACTTATAAACATAACTACAAAAAGTATTATTGTTTTAAGTAGTAATTTAGATTTAGTGTTTTTATATATAGAAACTGATATTGTAGTAAATAGAACTGGTATTATAATAAATTTTAATAAATTAATGTAAATATTTCCAATAAAATCTATAGAACTCATTAAATTTGGAAGAAATAATCCTCCTAAAATTCCAATTATAAAACCCATAAAAATATATATATTAAGTTTGTTTTTCATGCTTTATCATCCTTTCCATAGACTTTTTTATAGTATCCATATCCGCTAGAGCAGATAATCTAAAAAAGTTTTTACCATTAGTCCCAAATATTATACCAGGAATTACAATTATATTTAACTCCTCTAACATGTACTTAAAATACTCATAAGAATCTAAACCATCTTTAGTGACCCATAAATATGGAGAATCTATTCCTCCAATAACTGTATAGTTTAAACTCTCTAATACTTCTTTCATATATTTAGCACCATTTAAATAATCTAATATATTTTCATTTATATATTTCTTTGATTCATCAAAATATGTAGCAAGTGCTCCCCTTTGAGCAATATAATCCACACCATTAAATTTTATCATTGTCCTTTTTTTCCAATACTTATTTGCACCCTCTATAATCAATTCATTTGGAATTATATAGTAAGAACATCTTACACCTGTAAATGAGGCTTTTTTAGAGTATGAATTGAATTCTATTGCTACTTTTTTAGAACCTTCTATTTCGTATATACTTTTTGGTATATCTGATGTTATAAAAGCATTATATACATTGTCGTAAAGAATAATACAATTATTTTTAATTGCATAATCTATCCATTTTTTTAAATATTCTTTTGAATATGCAATTCCTAAAGGATTACTTGGTGAGCATATATAAACTAAATCATATTTCTTGTTTGGAATAGGCATAAAGTTATTTTCTATAGTAGCGTCTACATATTCATATTTCATACCCATTATATCTAATGCATCTCTATAGACGGGATATGTTGGGTTGAATAAACACACTAATGAATCTTTTGAAAAAAGTTCTAATATGTTTGTAGTATCACTCTTCGCACCGTTTGATATATATATTTCATCTATTTCTATACCTTTATGCTCTTTTACTATTTTTTCTTTTAAGAAATCGTGTCCATAATAATAGCCATAACCTTTAAATGTATCTATGTTTCCAAGTTCATTAGAGGCTTTAATCATTTCATCTATTATTGGCTTTATAATTGGTTTTGATACATCACCTACTCCTAAGTTTAAAAATTCTTTATTAGGATTTTTAGATTTATATTCGTTTACTACTTTTAAAACACTTGAAAAAGTGTATTCATTATTTAAATTAAATAAGTTATCATTTATTTTTACCATGTATCACCTACAATATATCAAATATAGTTAATTCTTCTTTTAATATATCTTTATTTCCAAAACCAAGTTTTTTCACACCAGAGTAACTCTTCTTTCCATGATAATCAGAACCACCACTTATATAAAGGTTATTATCTTTACAAAATTCTAATAATTCTTCTTGTGCTTCTAATGATGCTCTAGAAGTAATTGCTTCTACGCATCTTAAATTATATTCATCTTTTAACATTTTAATAAATTCTTTTATATCTTCTATATCACTAAAGTATTTAGTGGGGTGTGCTAAAGATACTACAGAATTAGTGTTTTTTTCGAGTTCGAACAGTTCTTTTAAAGATAGCATTAATCTTTTGTTTTCTGGAATTACGCTTGTATATTTATAAAATGCTTTTTCAGGATCATCTATTATATTGAGTTCTACTAATAAGTTATTTAATCTTACTCTATCAAAATATACATTTTTATCTATAAATTCATTTAGTTTATCTTCATCTATATGTAGATTATATAAATTTCTTAACATGTTTACTCTTTCTTTAAAGCCTATTACATCAAAATCTTTTACTCTTTTTTCATATTCTTTCATATATTTGTTATTTACATCAAAACCATACATTAAAAAATGATATTCATAATTATTATGTTCTACACATATTTCTATACCTGTAATTATATTTTTATCTTTTATTAGTTTATGTGCTTCAAATACATTGTGATCTGTTATAGATATAGGGCCTACTCCATTTTCTTTCGCCATCATTAAAACGTCTTCTAAAGAAGTCCATCCATCTGAAAACTTAGTATGTATATGTAAATCACAAATCATAACATCACCTCGAACATATAAAATTATAACATAAAAAATAATATATTATTCATATATTATTAATTCGTGCTGAGCTCTAGTACATGCAACATATAATAGGTTTTCTTCATCTTTTTTATATGATTTCTTATCGTATACAATTACGCTATCGAACTCTAAACCTTTTGACATATATGCTGGTATTACTATTAGACTTCTTGTAAACCCTTGTGTATTACTATCTATTTTAGTAATGTTAAAGTTATGATGTAAGTTTTGATATAGTGAATCTGCTATAAAGTCATCTTTTGTTATTATTGCAATTGATTTATATTTATTTGTTAAGTAATTTATATCTTCTTTTAAATCACTATGTATATCTTTATATATAATTGGTGTTCCATCTTTACTTCTAATTGCAGACACATTTTTTAGGTTTAATAAATTGTTTGTATATTCTATTATTTCTGTACTAGATCTATATGACTTATTTAATTCTAAGTAGTTACTTTTAAATATGTCCAATAATATATTTAAGTTATTATATTTATAATATGGATTTATAGTTTGATTTATATCTCCAAGTATTGTGAAGTTTGATTTTTTAAATATTTTGGATATTATTTTGTATTGTAATTTATTATAATCTTGAGCTTCATCTATTACTACTTGAAGTATATTTGGTTCATAATGAAATCCTTTTAATAATCCTTTCATATATGAAAACAAGAGTGCATCTTCATAGTTTAATTTCTTTTTATTTACAAAATTATTTATTTCGTTTTCAGTTAATTCTAATTTAAAATATTTACTCATAAAGAATTCTTTATATAAAGTTTTATAATCTTTTTTAAAGTTTGAGGATTCGTTTAATAACCTTTGATATATTTTTGCTCTTGTTCTTTTACCTTTATAATTACTTTCACAGAGTTTATTTGCCATTTCAATTGTTCTAGTCATAAGTGGAATGGTTGAGTATCTATCCTGCATCATCTCATTTAGTTCTTCTTTTGTATATTCGTATACATCGTTTTCAATAATGTTTTTTAAGAATTTAGCGTTATTCTCTAAATCTTTTACATAGTGTTCTAAATCGCTTATTATTTCATCACTTTGTTTATATTTTACTAGCTCTGGATTGGTTTCTAAATAACTATAATATCTAGATATAAAGTCCGAGAATGATTCTACATCTTTATATTCAGTTACTTGATATTTTAAGTAATCACTAAATGTAGTTTGAAGTGTATTTTCTTCACCTATTTCTGGTAGTACATTTGATATATATTCTGTAAATACATCGTTTGGTGAAAATATTAATACATTTCTTGAGGTTAGATTTTCTATTTTATATAAGAGATATGCAATTCTATGAAGTGCTACTGAGGTTTTACCAGAGCCTGCAACTCCTTGAATTATAAGATTTCTTTTTTCATTACCCCTTATTATTTGATTTTGTTCTTTTTGTATAGTATTTACTATGTTTTCCATCTTTTCAGAGGATTCTTTTTCTAATACCTCTTGAAGTACATCATCGCTTATACTTAAAGAGTTATCAAACATTCTAATAAGTTTTCCTTCTTTTATATTATATTGACGCTTTCTTTTTAATTCTCCTTTTATTACTCCAATTGGAGCTTCGTATTCGCATAATCCAACTTCGTAATCGTAAAATAAACTACATATGGGACTTCTCCAATCAAATATGATGTTGTCAAGTGAATCTCTATTTCTTAGGTGTGTCATTCCAATATAAATATTTTGAGGTTTGTTATCATCTTCTTTAAATGTTATAGATCCAAAGTAAGGATTGTGTTCTATTTTGTATAGATTTAAGAAGTATCTGTGTTCTCTAAGTAATATGTTTGCTTCCATTTCACTTGCAGTTCTGATTACAGCGAGTTCTTGTACATCTAAGTGTCCAGTGTTACTCCATCTATAGTCTTGAAACTCTTTGATTTTTTCTTGTTGTTTTACTACTCTTCCACTCATTTTAGATAGTGTTTCTTTTATTACGCCACTCACATATTTTAAGTTTTCTTTTTCAAGTTGAATTTCTTTTTTATCTAAGACTAACATTAAACCTCCTTATATTAAATCTTAGGTATTATAAAAGTGCATACGGTTAATTATACTAACATAAAAATAAAAAAGCAATAATTTTATTACTTTTCTTATTATTACAAAGTTAAATTAATTGATATAGTTAATCACTCATTTATAATCTTGTTAAATCTTTTCTCTATTCTATCTTTTCCTAGTAACTGCATTATAGAATATAAATCAATGGTCTTATCTCTAGATGTTAGGGCAATTCTAAGTATTGTAGATATATCTCCAACATGACCTTTATATTTTGATTGAT
>CAZJQU010000015.1:0-14178 GCA_964548645.1 uncultured Muribaculaceae bacterium | reverse complement strand
CATGTATACTAGAGCCACAATCTAGCGTGTTAACCACTTCACCAATGCCGCCATATAAAAAGTAACAACGCTATTATAGCATTGTTACCCAAGAAATACAATAATTATCTTCTACCGTTTCTTGAAGCTTTGTTTGCATCTCTGCAAGGTTTGCATCTACTTGGTTCGTTTTGAAAACCTTTTTCTGCGTAAAATTCTTGTTCACCAGCAGTAAAAGTAAATTCTTTACCACAGTCTTTACAAGTCATAGCTTTGTCTTTGAATTCTTTCTTTTCCATTTGAATCCTCCTTCTTAAAATATTGGATCTTATAATTATCTTACTTTCCAATTAAATAAAGGAGGTTCGGATCAAATTTAAAATCTATTAATAATAATAACACATTTTTCTAAAAACGCAAGCATTACCATTCAATTTCTTTGTTATTTAACTCTTTTAGGTAATTATTAACCTTTGAAAAGGGTTTACTACCTCTAAATGCTCCATATGAGAGAGGTGAAGGATGTGCTGATTCCACTATTTTATGGATTTTATTATCTATTAACTTATTTTTACTCTTTGCAGCATTACCCCATAGTACAAATACTATGCCCTCTTTTCTATCATTTAGTTTAGATATTATAGTATCAGTAAATATTTCCCATCCTTTATTTCTGTGAGAGAATGCTTTATCTTTTTCTACTGTTAATACCGTATTTAATAATAATATTCCTTGCTTAGACCAATCTGATAAATCTGTATCTGTTCTATCTACATTTAAGTCCTCTTTTAACTCTTTAAATATGTTTCTTAAAGAAGGTGGAATTTTTACTCCTTTATTAACTGAAAAACAAAGTCCATTTGCTTCCCCTTCTCCATGGTAAGGATCTTGACCCAATATTACAACTTTAACATCATTATAATCTGTGTACTTTAAAGCTTTAAATAAATCTTCTTTTTGGGGATATATAGTTTTAGTTTTATTCTCATTATTTAAAAATTTTATTAATGTTTTAAAGTAATCTTTATCAATTTCTTCTCTTAAAATTTTATCCCAATTATTTCCAAACATTTTACACCTACTTGTGATAAGACTCGTTATTTAATATCTTAAAACTTCTATATATTTGTTCTAATAGAAGGACTCTAAAGAGTTGATGAGGAAATGTCAACTTTGAAAATGACACCATGTCTTTTGACATATTTTTGATAGATTTATCAAGTCCGTTTGAACCTCCTATTATAAATGTTATATTATTTTGAGATAAAATATTTTCTATCTTTTTTGATAGTTCTATCGAATCAATTTCTTCTCCTTTTATATCTAAAGAAATAATATAATCTTTTTTATTTATATACTTTAATATGTTATTGGATTCTTCTTTTAAATTTTTATTTATATCGTTTGTTTCTAGTGAATCTACTTCTATTATTTCTAGTTTGGTATACTTAGATAATCTTTTTTCATATTCTTTTATCGCATCTTTTAAATATGTTTCTTTTATGCTTCCAACACATATAATTTTTATCATATTTCTATTACCTCTAAAGACTCATTTTGTTTTGCTACTAGTTTTTTTATTGATTCATTAGTTACCTTATTATTTAATTCTTCTAATGCTTTTTCTTCGGTATTATTTTCTTCACTTAAATGAGAAAGCACAATGTATTTAGTTTTATCTCCTATTACTTTAGATAAGTAATAACTAGATGCCTCATTTGATAGATGTCCTTTATCACTTAAGATTCTTTGTTTTAAGTAATGGGGATACTTACCATTCATGAGCATTTCAACATCGTGATTACTTTCCATGATATATACTTCTTTGTTTGATATTAAATTAAAGTGTTTTGTATTGATATATCCAGTATCTGTTATATATACTAGTTTTTCATTTATTATAAAACCATAAGATTCTGAATCGTGAGAATTCTTAATTATTTTTATAGAAAGACCATCTAAATCCATTTCTTTTCTAAAGTATATTATATTAGGATTTTTTATAGTTTTTCTTATATTTTCTTCCATTTTTGGACTTATTAGTATAGATGTTTCATATTTTTTAACAAAGTTTTTTAAACCCAATATATGATCAGAATGTGTATGAGTTATTAGTATTATATTTATATCTTTTGGGTCTACATTTATATTTTTTAATTTCTCTTCTACATAATTAGAGGATACTCCTAAATCTATGAGTATCTTCACATTATCGTGTTCTATATAAGTTGAATTTCCTTTTGAACCACTTGCAAGTACTATTATTTTCATTCTTCTTCTACATATCCTATAAATGTAGATGTATTCTTTTTAAACAGTAAATTAACAGTTGCTACTATACCATTTCTATTCTTACCAATTATAAACTCTACTACACTATTATTGTTATCCATTCTAGCTTCTTTATTATAGTAATCATCTCTATAAAGGAACGCTACTATATCGGCATCTTGTTCTATAGAACCAGATTCTCTTAAGTCACTCATCAATGGTCTTTTATCTTCTCTTGAATCTACCGCTCTAGATAACTGAGCACATGCAATTATTGGAACATTTAGTTCTAATGATAGTTCTTTTAATGACCTTGATATTTCTGCTACTTCTTGTTGTCTATTATCTCCGCTTCTTCCAAGATTAACTAATTGAAGGTAGTCTATTATTATTATTTCTAATCCTTCATCAGATGCTGCTAATCTTCTACATTTTGCTCTTATTTCTCCTATTGTTATACCTGGAGTATCATCTATTTTAAGATTAGTATTGGCTAACTGACTTATAGCTTCATTTACTCTTTTCCAATCATTATTTTCTAGTTTTCCTGTTCTGATTTTATAACCATCTATTTGACCAACAGAACTTATCATACGCATTGCTAATTGTTCTGCATTCATCTCTAAGTTAAATACTGCTACTGCTTTTTTAGTATATGCTGCTACATTCGTTGCTATGTTAAGAACAAATGCAGTTTTTCCCATACCTGGACGAGCTGCTACTATTACAAGTTCATTTTCATGAAATCCTGTTGTAATTTTATCTATATCGTGAAATCCACTTGCTACTCCTGTTATATCGCTTCCTGCTTCTGATAATTTTTCAAGGTTAGCTTGTGCTCTAAATAATACATCTTGAATGTTTTTAAACTCTGTAGATCTTCTGTTTTTTACTACATTAAGTATTTTTCTTTCAGCATCATCTAACATTTCTCCTATTTCATCTGCTTCAGAATATGCATTTGTAACTATATTCGTTGCAGTATCTATTAGTTTTCTTAATACCGCCTTTTCTTTTACTATGTTAATATAGTAATCTATATTAGCGGCTGTAGGAACAGAGTTTACTAAATCTAATATGTATTCGGCATTTAAAGAAGAAGAAACATACTTCTTTTTCTTTAATTTATCTGATACCGTTGTAACATCTACTGCTACATCCTCTAAATAAAGTTCTTTTAATACCTCATAAACCTTAGAATTATCACTAGAATAAAAAGAGCTTTTATCTAAATCTTCAGTTACTTTTTGAAGTGCATCTTTAGATATAAAACTAGATCCAAGTACAGATTGTTCAGCATCTAAATTGTGTGGTAATTTTCTTTCATTCATATGATCCTACTCCTTAATTAGTTGTACTCTTAAATTTAACTCTACTTCCTTATGTAATATTATCTTAACACTGTGAAATCCCAAAGTAGATATTTCATTAGTTATTATTTTTTTCTTATCTATATCATAACCCATTGTCTTTAGTTCTTCTGATATTTGCTTAGAAGATATACTTCCAAATACTTTATCTTCCTTACCAGTTTTAACTTTAAACTTTATTATTTTATTTTCTAACTCTAACTTTATTTTATTACATCTTTTTATTTCTTCTACTTTATCTATTTCTCTTTTTTCTATTTGAGTATCTAATTTTTCCTTACTAAACTCCGTGTATTTAACTGCATATCCTTCTTTTATTAAAAAGTTGTTAGCATACCCATCTTTTACTTCCTTTATTTCGTCTTTTTTTGCTTGTCCTTTTAAGTCTTTTATGAATATCACTTTCATTATAAACCTCCAGATTTCTTCGTATTAATATTATACTACATTTATAAAATAAAAAGTAACCAAAGTTACTTTGTTATAATATTAACTAACATCTCTTTTGCTTGATATAAATTATGACCTTTTATTTGTGTTGCGGCCTCTGTCTTATGACCACCACCATTTAGTTCTTTCATTATACTTTGTACATCAATTTTACCTAAAGACCTAGCACTTATACCTATTTCATCTTTAGATATCCTTCCAATTACAAATGCTGCTTCTACATAGTTAAATGTAGAGATAGTATCTGCTGCCTTTGCTAGTTCATCATTATCAAAAATTTTTAATTCATCCGCAATTGCGAGCACTATATTTTCAGTTATAAATGTTGTATTTTTTATTATTTCTCCTCTATGAATATATTCATTAAAGTCCTGTTTAAATAAGTACTGAATATCATTCGTACTAGCACCCATTTTCTTTAAAAGTGATGCTGCATCAAATGTATTTTTAGTTGTTTTTAAATAAAATCTATTGGTATCCACCATTATTCCAGATAACATAATAGATGCAATATATTTTGGTATATACACATTAAGTTCTACTAAAATATCAGATATAATCTCAGAACTACTAGATTCTTCTGTATTTATATACGAATATAAAAAATCTTCCTCTTTAAAATTTTCTTTTATATGATGATCTATGACTATTTTATTTGCTATTCTATCGAATGCTTTTTCGTTTTGTATTCTTTCTTTTTTATTAGTATCTATTATTACAAACAGAGTGTTTTTACTTATTTTTATATTAGATAAATTACTTATATCTATGTTGTACTCTAAATTTTGTATAGTAGTGAGCGCTGTTAAAACGCCGTGTTCATGAGTAGTGTCCTCTATTAATATAGTTGCTTTTTTGTCTAATTTAGAACATATATAATAAAAACCAAGCACAGAACCAAGTGCATCTAAATCTAGATTTTTATGTGCTGTTATTACAATATTATCTGAATTTTTTACTATCTCCTCAATTTTCTTAGAATTTATTTTCATATTACCACCACAATAATTATACTATTAATAAAAGAAAAAGTGAACTTAATTCACTTTTTAACCTGTTAACCTAGTATGATTACTCAACCTCTATTATTCCATAGTCGTTATCTTTTCTTAAATAAATGACTTTAATCTTGTCGTCAAACCCATCTTTAAATATATAAAAATCGTGTCCTAACATTTCCATTTGCAATATTGCTTCTTCTTCACTCATCGGTTTTGTATCAATACTTTTCCTTTTAGATACTTTGCTTACCTTTTCTTTTATATCCTCTTCTATCATTTCAAAGTCTAATACTTTATCTTTATCTACCTTAGTAATTTTTTCTTTGTTCTTTCTTATTTGTCTTTCTATTTTATCCATCACTAAATCTATTGCCGAATATAAATCTGTATCTGTTACCTCATTTCTTATCAAAATATTTTTAGTTGGAATTGTTACTTCTATTGTTTGTTCATGGCCTCTAACTTTCAATAATACATTAGCAGTTATTTCTTCTGGCTTTTTGAAGAATTTATCTACCTTACTAAGTTTTTCTTCAATGTATTCTTTTATCGAGTTAGTAACCTCTATATCTTTACTTCTAATTATACTTTTCATCATTATCCTCCTTAACAGAATATTAGCACAAAATGACAAAAAAAACTATATCATTTAAATAGTTTTTTCTTTCTAGTACTAACTTTTACTACAAATAATATGATGAATGTAAGAAGTATTACATATATTATTATTCCTATTTTTTGATCAATTAGAGCATATATTATTGAAGCTATAGCAAAGAGTGCATTAATTAAGTATAAGACTAATACTGTATTTCTATGATTTAATCCTAAACTTAACAATCTGTGATGTAGATGATCTTTATCTGGGGTTGCTACCGATTGTTTCTTTTTAATACGTCTTAATATAGCACATACAGTATCAAATATTGGTATTGCCATTATAAATATTGGAACTACAAAAGAAGTAAGAGTAACAACTTTAAATCCTAATATACCTATTACTGCGATTATATATCCTAAAAACATCGCACCACTATCTCCTAAGTATATCTTTGCAGGATTAAAATTATGTACTAAAAAGCCTGTAGTAGAACCTATCATTATAAGAGATAAATATATATCCAAGCCATAGTTCTTTCCTTGAATTAATGCGATTATAGCTATTGTCACAAAAAATATTAAAGATAAGCCTGATGCGAGACCATCTAATCCATCTATAAAATTTACAGCATTTATCATACCTAATATAAATATTATAGTAATTAATTCCTTAAATATACCAAAGTCTAAAAATATTCCAAAAGCATCTACATGTTCAATTACGAGCCCACCATAAAGCACTACTATCATTGCTGATGCTATCTGACCTATCAACTTATATCTTGCTTTAATAGGGTTTAAATCATCTACCATGCCAGTTAAAAGAATAAGTATTCCTCCTAGTATTATGGGAATCATATCTGTTAATTTACTTGAAAAAAGCATATATCCCAAAATAAAGGATAAAAATATTGCAAGTCCTCCTAGCGTTGGCATTATAACTTTATTTATTCTTCTTTTATTTGGTTTATCTACAGAACCAATATGAATTGCAATTTTTTTTATAAATGGTGTTATAAATAAAGTAAACATGAATGTAGAAATTAAAATTAATATTATTTCTCTTGTATCTAAAGTCATATATTTCCTTTCATTTTATAGAAGATGTTATTTGATAAAAATCTAATATAAAGTTACTTACTAAATAAGATATACTTAATGATATTAATAAGTAGAATAATTTTATTTGATTAATACTACCCTTTTTAAATATACTTTCTATATTAATAGAAGATACACTCCATATCGTAAATGGTAATATTATTAAATATATTATTAGTTTAATGCTCATTTTCATATTCCTTTATTTTGTTTACTCTTCTAATGTGTCTTTCTTCTTTTGATTGTTCACTATTTAAAAAAGAAGTTATTAATTTTCTTGCTTTCATAAATGACATATCTCCACCGATTGCTAACATATTAGCATCATTGTGATTCTTTGCACATTTAGCATCATTTAAATTGTCTATTTTAGCACATCTAACTCCTTTTACTTTATTAGCTGCTATAGACATTCCAATACCTGTTTTACATATTGCTATCCCATAGTTTATATCTTCTTTTGATACAGACTCTGCTAATTTAAAAGCAAAATCAGGATAATCAGTAGAATTGGTGCTATCTGTTCCAAAATCTATTACTTCATATTTTGATTTTAAATATTTTATTAACTTAGTTTTTAAGCTATATCCACCATGATCTGAAGTTATACCTATTTTCATATGTGCCTCCAAAAGTATTATACAATAAAAAAAGATAATTTACATTACCTTTTATTCTAAACCATGTTTTTGATTAAATTTTTCTACACGTCCAGTTTTTGATGCTCTAACTTGTTTACCCGTATAAAATGGATGACACTCCGAACATACCTCAACACGTATTTCATCTTGAGTAGATTTAGTATCAAATGATGATCCACATGCACAAGTAACTTTAGAATCTTTATAGAAATCTGCTTTTTTCTTCATAATATTCCTCCTTGATAAATAAACTTTATATAGTATATCACTATGAAATGTATTTATCAAGCAATTTTTATATTGTTTTTGTTCTGTATTTATTGATTTAACTTAATCCTCTATTCTTATTTTTGCACCCACATCTTGTAATTTTTCTATTATATTTGAATATCCTCTAAGTATGTGTTCTGCACTTTCTATAGTAGTTACTCCTTCACTTATTAGACCTGCTACTATTAAGCAAGCCCCGCCTCTTAAATCTGTTGCTTCGACTGTCATTCCATTTAATGGTGTTTTTCCAGTTATATAAGCTTTCTTACCATCTATTTTATATTTTGCACCCATTATTTCTAACTGTTCTAAATTTTTAAATCTATTTTCATATAGAGTCTCTTCAATTATGCTTACGCCATTACATTGAGTCAAAAAAGTAGCAAGTGGTTGCTGTAAGTCTGTTGGAAATCCGGGAAAACCTAAAGTTTTAATTTTTATGGATTTCAAATAATCTACTTTATTTAAAATACAATAATCTTCTTTAACTTTTATATTGACACCAGATTCTTTAAGTTTTAATATTAAAGATTCCAAGTGTTCTGGTATTATGTTTTCTACTGTAAGATTATTACCAGTTAGAGCTGCGATTATCATATAAGTTCCAGCCTCTATTCTATCTGGTATTACTTCTATTGTTGCTTTATGTAATTTTTTTACACCTTCTATTTTTATTTCAGATGTTCCTGCTCCTTTTATTTTTGCTCCCATATTGTTTAATAAACTTGCAATATTTACTATTTCTGGTTCTTTAGCAGCGTTATTTATTGTAGTTAAGCCCTCTGCTTTAACTGCTACTAACATAGTATTAACTGTTGCTCCAACACTAGGCATATCTAAATATACATCTGCTCCTACCAATTTATCTGCAAACACAGTGTATTTATTACCCTCTTCTATTACAGTTGCTCCAAGAGCTCTATATCCTTTTAATGTTTGATCTATTGGGCGAGAACCTATAGAACAACCTCCAGGGAAATACATGCATGCATGTTTATACTTTGCTAATAATGCAGACATGAAATAATAAGAAGCTCTTAACTTCTTAGAAATATCTTCTGGTATTTCTTTAGATTCCATATTTTTTGGATTTATTTTAATAGTTCCACTCTTTCCTTCGACTTTTGCTCCTAGAAAGGTTAATATTTCTTCCATAGCTATAGTATCTGAAATTTCTGGAACATTCATTATAGTTACTTCATCATCTGATAATATCGCAGCAGGAATAAGCGCTACTGTACTATTTTTAGCACCACTTATTTCTATTTTTCCAGTTAAACTATGATTTCCCTCTATAATTATCTTTGACACAACAACCTCCTAAACTCTATTTATACTCCCAAAAAGAGTAACTTTTTTTGTTATAACTTCTTTTAGTGCTAATTCGCCTGAACCTATTATTTTTCTTGGATCATATTCTTTTGTATCTATAGAAACAAACTCTCTAACGGCTTTATTCCATGAACTTTTTAATTCGGTATCTATATTTATTTTAGATATTCCATTTGTTATTGATTTTTTTATTAATTCATCATCTACACCTGTTCCACCATGTAGTACTAAAGGAATATTTACTGTGTCTTTTATTTGTTGCATTCTATCAAAGTCTATATCTAATTCTCCTTTAAAAAATCCATGTACAGTTCCTAAAGCTGGTGCAAAAGAATTTACCTTTGTTTCAATTACGAAAGTATTACAATCATCTACCTCAGCATACTTTATATTTGCTGTGATATTATCCTCTACTCCACCAATAGAGCCAACTTCTGCTTCTACTGATACATTATTTAATCTTGCGTATTCTACTACTTCTTTTGTTATCCTTATATTTTCAGATAGTTCATATTTTGATGCATCTATCATTACTGAATTGAATCCAGCATCTATTGCTTTTTTACAAGATTCAACACTAGTTCCATGATCTAAGTGAAGAACCACTGGTATTGTTATATTTAGGTCTTTATATAAAGAATTTACTAAAGAATATATTACATTATATCCGCCCATATATTTAACAGCACCCTCACTAGCTCCTAATATAACAGGACTTCTTAGTTCATTACATTTTTCGAGTATATATTTTACCCACTCTAAATTAGTTATATTAAATTGAGGAATTGCATATCCAAAATTAAAAGCATTTAATAATATTTCATTTGAATTTACCATCATTATCTCCTTACTTTAATATTATTCTTAAATAAAGATATTGTCAAATAAAAAAGACATCCTTTTACATTAGGATGTCTACACATTATCTAGTTTTTGGATTTTGGTCAAAACAATACATATTTATTTCAACCATTAAATCATTTTGAAGTTTTGATAAGAATTCACCCTCTGACTTTTCTTTATAGAAATTTCCAGAAGCAGACGCTATATATGAAACGTTTATGAAGTCTATTTCTTTTGTATCATAAGATGTTGTTCTTTCTATAATCTTTGCTTGATCTATCATTCCCTTTTCGTTATTAGTTCTTAACATTTCTTCAACTTTTCTTACTTCACTAGCTTTTACATCATCTTCTATATATTTAGATAATCTCATATCTTCTATATCATTAAGTGCATATGCTGATGTTGCTGCGTGTATAAATAAAATTCCTTTAAAAGCATTGTTTTCATCTACTACAGTTTCTTTAAAATCAAAGTCTCCATTTATTATTTTTATTGCTGCCGCAATTGCTGTTGGATCTGTAAATATTTCTTTATTTATAACTCTTGTTCCTACTGTATCTAACTTTGCAACTTCGTTTGCTGCTTTAGTTAATTTTTCTACATTTGGAATATCTTTAGCTGCTATAGGCATTGGAGTTGAAACTATTCCAAAGTCTATTTTTCTTTCTTGTTCAATTGTACTAGGTACTTGTGTTGGATTAACAGTTGGTGCTACCGTTGGAGCAATGGTTGGGATTGCTGTAGGTTTTACCGTTGGAACTGTAGTTGGTTTTACTGTAGGTCTTACTGTTGGAACCATGGTTGGTTCTATTGTCGAAATTGTTAAAGGTTCTTTGTATTCTTTATCCTTATTGTTTTTTAGTGCGTATGTTCCAAGTAAAATCATTGCTGATAAAGCAAGTGCAACATATGCTTTTGTTTTCTTTTTATTTGCCTTTTCAATTTCTTTGTTTTTTTCTTCTAATAACATACGATTTTGGTCTTTATAAACTTTATTTACATGATTAATATCTATTCTTTCGTATTCTAATTTTTGTTCTGTTCCATCATTATATTTATGAGTAAGATATGTTTTTATACCGTTCTTTGCAATGCCTTCTATTTTTATCATGTCTTTATTTATTATTGGTAATATGCGTTTTATTTCGTCATAATCACTTATTAGCTCAATTCTATAATTAGATGGTTCATTTTTATCTAATATATAAAGTTTAACTCTTTGGTTGTTTTTAAATGTTTCATAATATAAAACTTTTCTTAAATCTATTTTCATCACTATTTCCCCCTTTTATTTTATTACACTAATTTTTTTACTTTTGGTGCATCTATTTCTATTGCTTCTACATTTATTATGTCTTTGCTTATTGCTTGAGCACGCATACGACTTAGAAGTGAATCCATTGCTTTATTTAATATCTCTTCAGCATCGCTTCTTACGCCATATCTATAAAATTCTCCCATTTCTCTTACTTTTGGTGGTGCTTGTAAATTTAATAATTCTTGTTCAGTATATTCTCCACCATAGTAATCTTCTATTGAAGATTTTTCTGGATATATTGACCATTGTGTAAATAAGCTTCCTGCTTCGTTTGTAGCATAAAAATCTACTCTATTTTCAGTTCCATCTTCCATTATATCGTTTCTTGCTCTTCCTTCCATTGGAATTAAAACATCATTAAGTGAATCAGTTATAATATAATTTGATGGTATTGCGGATAATGCACCATTTAATACTAGTAAACTCATAAGTTCTACTGGTGGAATGTATGCATTTCTATCGAATTCTCTTGTTGCGAATATTATGTTGTTCCAATCTTCAACGTTACCATTTCTTATTTGGTCTTCTGTTGGAACTATATTGTTAAATATTTCAACTAGGTTTTCAACATCTAATACTGATTGATAGTCTCTAGAATCTTCTAAGTATGTAGAAAATTTAATACCTTCAGTTCCGTACTTACCAGCAAGGAATCCCCAATCATGTAAGAACATAAATGTTTCTAAAGATGCTCTATCTAATTCATCCTTATTTAAACCATCGAATGGAAATCTAAAGTTTAAAACGCTTATTGCATTATATACAGTATCTAAAGATATATTTTCTATGTTATATCTTGGATCTGCATCCATATTGTATGATGCTGCTTCTAATTGTTTTAATCTTGAGAACTCTGAAACAAGAGTTGTTACTCTTTGATCATAGTTTCTAACTGGATATTTTATATCCGATATAGATAAATCAATTTTTCTTTCATCTTTTATTTCAGATGCTTTTGATATTGCGGGTGCTGATATAGTTAATAGTGCCGCTAGTGCTAATGCTTTAAATTTCTTATTCATAAAATTTCCCCCTTTTTTGAATAATTTGTTCGTTATTATACACATTTTTACGAGTTTGTCAAGTTTTTGACAAATATCATTCTATCTCTTTCCTGTAAATCTTGCTTTGAAATTATTTTTATATTGGTTAAATATTTATTTATGAGGCTTATTATGTCTTCTTTTTGAGTCGTACCTATTTCAAAAGCAATTATAAATTCTTTATCTAATATATGTTTTATATCCTTTAAAATTTCTTCATAATAAAATAATCCATTGTTTTTTGCAAATAATGCTCTATGTGGTTCATTATTTTTTACTTTTTTATCTATATTTTCTTTATATGATATATATGGAGGATTGCTTATTATTACATTATATTTGTTTTGACTATTTATAAATGGTTTAAGTAGATTTCCTTTTATTATTTTGATATCTAATTCTTTTACATTTTCTTTTGCCACTTTTAGTGTTTTTTTACTTATATCTGATATAGTTACATTTGATTTGGGTAGTTTTCTTTTTAAGGTTATACCAATACATCCAGATCCCGTACCAACATCTAGTATATTAATATTATCTTTTAAATGCTCTTTTATTAATGTTATAGTGTTTTCGACTAATTCTTCTGTTTCAAATCTTGGAATTAGTGTGTGTTTATTAACTTTAAACTCATGCCCATAAAAGTTGGTATTACCTAAAACATATTGAATTGGTTCTTTTTTTAGTCTATTTATTTTTTTAATAGCTTTAGTATATGTTTTTTTATCTATAATTGTTGGCAAATTTAAACTATCTATAAAATAATTAGCATCATTATCACTAATATTTAACGACTTTATATAAGAAAAAAGATCAATTGTTTTGTAATTTTCTCTTTTGATCTTCATTTATTAATCCTTCTATTAAATCTCCTAAATCTCCTAACATTATTCGATCTAAGTTCATCAATGTTAAATTTATTCTATGATCTGTTACTCTGTTTTGTGGATAGTTATATGTTCTTATTTTTTCAGATCTATCTCCGCTTCCTATTTTTGATTTTCTTTCAGCATCTTCTTTTTCTTCTTGTCTTCTCATCATTTCTTCGTATACTTTGCTTTTTAATATTTGAAATGCTTTTTCTCTGTTTTGTATTTGACTTCTTTCATTTTGACAAGTTACTACTATTCCTGTTGGAATATGTGTCATTCTAACAGCACTGTCTGTAGTATTTACAGACTGTCCACCAGCTCCGCCAGATCTATAAACATCTACTTTTACATCTGTTTCTTTTATGTCTATATCTACTTCTTCGTGTTCTGGTAATACTATTACGGTTGCTGTTGAAGTGTGAACTCTTCCTTGCGATTCTGTTTCTGGAACTCTTTGAACTCTGTGTGTACCACTTTCATATTTGAGTTTTGAATAGGCACCATTACCTTTTATTATGAATTCTATTTGAGAATATCCTCCAGAAGAACCTTTAACTTCGTTTATTATTTCTAATTTCCAGTTCATCTCTTCTACATATCTATAATACATTTCAAAAAGATTACCTGCGAATATGTTTGCTTCATCACCACCAGCAGCACCTCTTATTTCAAAGATTACATTTTTTTCATCATTTGGATCTTTAGGAACTAATAATATTTCTAAAGATTCTTCTATTTTATCTTTTTCTATGTTTAATTTTCCCAATTCTTCTTTAGCAAAGTCTTCTAAATCTTTTTCATTTAAAAGTTCTTCTGCTTCTTTTATAGATTGTATTACTAATTTATATTTGTTGTATTCTAGTACTACATCTTCTAGTAAACTTTTTTCCTTAGATAATGACTTTAAATTACTTACATTAGATAGAACTTCTGGTTTTAAAAGTTCTTCTTCTAAATATTTATATTTTTTTAAAATTTCTTCTAGTCTATCTATCATAAGTTCTCCTTATATTATATCGTCTGATTCTAAGTCTTCTTCATCCACCACGGTCAATTCATCTAATTCATTTATTACTTCATCTTC
>CAZJQU010000014.1:0-15411 GCA_964548645.1 uncultured Muribaculaceae bacterium | reverse complement strand
CTTTTAAAAGGATATTTCTAAACCATTTAAATGCGAAATATGTAACTATGGTAGATGCAACCATACCTAGTAAGTATGGTAACCATAAGGTATTAAATGTAGTACTTTTTACAAAGTCATTAACTCCAAGAACCATAGTTGCCAAACTTATTGGAATATATAGCATAAAACTATATTTTAATGCTACCTCTTTTTTTAAATCCCTAAACATACCAGCAGTTAAAGTTATTCCACTTCTACTTATTCCAGGAATAAGTGCAAATACTTGAAATAAACCAACAAATAAAGCATCCTTATAAGTTATATTCTTTTCTTCTTTTTTTCCTTTAATCTTACTTATTAAATATAACAATCCAGCAGTTACCAGTAACGATATACCTATAGCTTTTATACTGCTAAAAGATTCTATAAAATCTTTAAATATGTATCCTAGTATTCCAACAGGAATAGTAGCAATTATTATGAACATAAAATAATCAAAATAATTCTTATATTTTTTATTCTTAGTTTTTATATATTTTAAAACTCCATCAAGCAATTCTAATATTTCTTTTCTATATATAAACATTATTGCCATTAAACTTCCAAAATTTACTATTATTTCAAAGTTTAAATCATTTAGAACTCTCATATTAAATAGTTCTTTAAATATTAACAAATGTCCACTAGAAGAAACCGGTATTGGTTCAGTAAATCCTTGTATTATACCAAGAATTATATATTGTATTATTTTCATATTCACCTCTTATTTATTATACACCAAGATACTTTAAAATATGAAAAATATGTGTTAATATATTAAAAATGGTGATATATGAGAATATTAATATTAACTTATAATTTTGGAGAGGGTCATAACTCGGCTGCAAGATCGATAGAAAAAGAATTAAAATCTAGAAACATTTTTTGTTATAAAATGTCTTTTGAAATGGTTATGAATAGAAGTAAAGAAGCATTAATAAAAAATATTGGAAATTTTCTTTTGATGGGTAAGGGCAGACTAAATCAAGCACTATATAAAGTATCTAACAATATGGATGAATTTAATATAAAGTCATCAGTTTATTTATTTAATAAGAGTGCGAGTAAAAGACTTTATACATATATAAAGGAAAATAAATTCGATTTGGTAATATGTACACATCTTTTCCCATCAGAATGTATGACTGCAGTAAATAAGAATTATAAAAAAATCAACTTTATAAACATATCTACAGATTATTGCTATATTCCTTTTTTAAATGAAATAACTCCAGACTATTATGTTATACCACATAAGGATTTAATCGATGATTTTGTTAATAAAAACATATCTAAATCAAAACTATTACCATTTGGAATACCAATAGAGCGTAAATTTAGTGAGGTTTTAGATAAAAATGATACAAGAAAAATATTAAACTTACCTTTAAAAAAACATATTGTTTTATTTATGTCTGGAGGAACTGGATATGGAGATGTTTTAAATCAAATAAAAGGTTTTAAGTCTGATACAATTCTTATTGTGGCGTGTGGTAATAACATTGATTTATATAATAAGGTAAAAAATTTAAATCAAAAGAATATAATACCTCTTCCATTTGTAAATAATATAGACGAATATATGAGTGCTTGTGATATTTTGGTTACAAAGCCTGGAGGACTATCTACAACTGAAGGAGCTGCAAAAGAAATACCCATAATTCATACGAAACCAATTCCTGGAGTAGAACCTTTTAATAAAACTTTTTTTAATGATAAAGGAATGTCTGTATATACAGATAAAGAAATACACCGCCTTGTAGAAAAACTCTTAAAAGATAAAAAACTCTTAAAAGAAATTTCTAAAAGTCAAAAAGAAAATATAAATAAAAATTCTACCAAAGATATATGCGATTTTATAGAAAAAACATATAAAAATGATATAATATGAAAAGCGGAGGAGACATGTTAAAAGATATTAAAGATTTATATGAAAATGATTATATAAATAAAGATGTAATAATAGAAGGTTGGATTAAAAATCATAGAAAACAAAAGGAATATGGATTTATAGATGTTTATGATGGAACGTATTTTAAACCTATTCAAATAGTATACGACAATACAAACGAAGATTTTGATAATATTCAAAAATTTAAATTAGGAAGTGCAGTTAGAATCTTTGGAACATTAATAAAATCTCCATCTAAAGGACAAGATTTTGAAGTAAAGCTAAATAAAATAGAACTAGAAGGAGACTCTGATGAAGACTATCCTATACAACCGAAAAACCACTCTAGAGAGTATTTAAGAGAAATCGCATACCTTAGACCTAGGGTTAACTTATTTCAAGCAGTATTCAAAATAAGAAGCATCGCTGCAATGGCAATACATAGTTATTTTCAAGAAAGAAACTATGTATATGTACATACTCCAATAATTACCTCAAATGATGGAGAAGGTGCAGGAGAAGTATTTCAAGTTACAACCCTAGATTTAGATAAAATAGCGAAAACTGGTAAGGTAGATTATGAAAAAGACTTCTTCGGTAAGAAAGTCGGTCTTTGTGTAACTGGACAATTAGAAGGTGAAACATTTGCTCACGCTTTTAAGAAAATATACACATTTGGTCCTACATTTAGAGCAGAGGTATCTAATACAAAGATACATGCTTCTGAATTTTGGATGATAGAGCCAGAAGTTGCTTTTTGTGATTTAAATGGATTAATGAATCTAGAAGAAGACTTTTTAAAATATGTAATAAAATACGTTATGGAAAAAGCGCATATAGAGATGGAATTTTTAGATAAGTTTGTAGAGAATAATTTATTAGATAAATTAAATAAAATATTAGAGAGTTCATTTGCAAGAGTAACACACGAAGAAGCAATAAATATACTGTTAAATGCAAACAAAAAGTTTGAAACTAAACCAATTCAAGGAGAAGACATTGCTACAGAACATGAAAAATTCTTAACAGAAGAACACTTTAAGTCTCCAGTATTTATAACAGATTGGCCTAAAGATATTAAAGCATTTTATATGAGATTAAATGACGATAATAAAACCGTCGCAGCAGTAGACCTTCTAGTTCCTGGAGCAGGTGAATTAATGGGAGGTTCTCAAAGAGAAGAAAGACTAGATTTACTTGTTAAAACAATGGAAAATAAACAAATTCCATTTGAGGGAATGGACTGGTACTTAAATCTAAGAAGATATGGTGGAACAAAACACTCTGGGTTTGGAATGGGATTTGAAAGATTATTAATATATCTAACTGGAGTAGAGAACATAAGAGATGTAATTCCATATCCAAGAACTCCTGGAAACTGTGAGTTTTAGATGATAAGATTACAAAAATTTATCGCGGAATCAGGATATTCATCTAGAAGAAAAGCAGAAGAATTAATAATCAAAGGTAAAGTAAAAGTAAATGATAAAGTTATAACTGAACTTGGAACAAAAATAAATCCAACAGATATTGTAATAATTGATGGATTAAAGCTAGAAAAAGAGGACAAAGAATACTATTTATTCAATAAACCAAGAGGTGTAGTTAGTACTACATCCGATGATAAAAAAAGAAAAACTATAATCGATTACTTCGAAGGAGACAAAAGGTTGTATCCAGTAGGCAGATTGGACTACGATACTACAGGTTTAATAATTGTAACTAACGATGGTGAGTTTGCAAATCTATTAACACATCCTAAAAACGATATAGAAAAAGTCTATATAGCAAAAGTAACTCCTATTATAAAAGGAGAGCATATAAGAGCATTAAAACAAGGTATTATGCTAGATGGAACATTAACTATACCTGATAGAGTTAAATTAAAAACAACAGAAAAAAACACATCTATAGTTGAAATAACAATTCATGAAGGAAAGAATCACGTAGTAAAAAGAATGTTTGAATCAATCGGTTTTGAGGTATTAAAACTAACTAGAATTAGAATAGCCTTCCTAACACTAGAAGGTTTAATTTCTGGTAAAAAAAGGAAATTAAAACCAAAAGAAATAAAAAAGTTATATTCATACATAAAAAAAGAGTAACATTTACTCTTTTTCTGTATAACTAATTGTTTCTGTTGGACAACTTTCTAAAGCTTGTATTCCTGCTTCTTTTGGAAAGGGAACATTCTTAGCTTCTGCAAGTCCATTCTCATCAAATACGAATATTTCAGGAGCAATACTTACGCAAGCACCACATCCAATACAATTATCTTTATCTACATAAAACATTTTATCACCACCATAATAATTATATAAACAAAACCCTATAAAATCAATCCATAATATTTAAAAAACGTAAAAAATGTGTTATCATTATAATAGGCTGGTGATTATATGAAATCTAGAATGGAAAAATATCATAATAAAACTGTAAATACTCCTAAAAGAGAGTCTAAAAACAGTTTTTTATATGACGAAATTTATGAGAATAAAAAAGAAGAAGATAACAATATAACACTATCAGATAACGCCAGAGAAATAGATATAAACGCTATAAAAGAACTATTACAAGATAGAGAAACATATAAAAGAACTAGAGAATATAAAGAGATAATTGGAAAAAGAGAAGAAACTCAAGATAGACAAATAGATTATATTGAACCCGTTCAAAAAGATTACGATATAAATGAATTAATAAAAAAGAAAAAAGATGGTGTAGAAAAAGAGGATAGAGTAAGAAAAATATCTAATACTCAATACGATATACTAAAAGGACTTTCTCTAAGAGAAGATAAATCAGAATTTTTTGATTTAGAAAGAGAATTAAATACCCTAGTAAAAACAACATCTTTTGAAGAAGATAAAACAATTGATTTATTTAACAACTTAAAAGGAGATGACACAGAAGAGATAACCCCAGCGATTGTCCAAAGAGAAATAAAAGTTAAACAACCATTGTCTAATACATTTGAATTTGAACAAGGCGATTTTGAGGACTTAAATAAACAAAGTTCTAAGTTCCCATTTGGATTAAAAATAACTCTAATATTCTTAGGATCTATATTATTAGTTTCTTTAATATTTTATCTATTATCAAGGTTTATGGGAAGTTAAAATGAAAAATAAATTAAAAATATTACTAATATTTTTATTTTTAGTTATATTAATCCTTATAGGTTTCTTTTTATTAACAAATAAAAAAATCATAGTAAAAGAAAAAGAAGATACATACTATCTATCGAGTACTAAACAAACGGTAGACCTTTACGATATAGAAGGTAACAAGCAAAACAGTATGCCAAGAGGAACAGAAGTTTTACTTAAAACTAGTGATTTAGGTAAAGAAGAAAAAACACTTATACCAATAAAAATAGACAAAGAAACATTTTATGTTTTAAAGGATAATTTAGAAAAAGAAAGAATAAATATAGTGAAGGAAAAAGAAGCATATATAAAGACTCATGCAACACTATATAGTGATTATGAAAAAGGTTTAATAAATGGAGTTTCTAACAAGGGAGATAAACTAGATATAATAGGATATGAAAACTTATTAGATGATGGTTCTGTTCAGATATACAAAATATTAAAAAATGAAACAGAAAGTTATGTGTATAAAAAATATACTGTTCCAACATTAGAAGAATCAATTTTAAATAACGAAGAATATTATAATATTCATAAGGATAGAAAAGATATTCATAGTGGAGTTGGTGGTAATGGTTCTAGTTTAGATTACTACCCAAGAGAAAAACCTAAATTTGAAAACAATATAATGCCAGAAGTAGTAAATGCATTTTATCTTACTAGTGCGAACTTTGTTATGAAAGATATAGATAGATATATTGAATATGCTAAAACAACAAAAGTAAATGCATTTGTAGTAGATATAAAAGATAATGAATCCGCGGGATACAAATCAAAAGTATTCGAAGAACTGTCACCAACAAATTTTAAATACGCTAATAATTCTTTGGAGGAATACAAAAATGCTATAAAAAAGTTAAAGGATGCTGGATTTTATACTATAGGAAGAATAACAGTATTTAAAGACTCTTGGTTTGTAAGAGATAACCCAGAGGTAGCCATTTTTGATAAAAGACAAGACAAACCATTTGATAATGGAAGATGGCCAAGTGCATATAACAGAAAAGTATGGGAATTTAATGTACTTCTTGCAAAAGAGGCAGCCACAGAAATTGGTTTTAATGAAATACAATTTGATTATGTGAGATTCCCAGATAGAATAGTTAGTTACGAAAGAAATAATTATCTAGACTTTAAAAACACATATAATGAAGAAAAAATACAAGCAATACAAAGATTTTTAATGTATGCTACAGATGAATTACACAAGTTAAATGTGTATGTAGCAGCAGATGTATTTGGAGAATCAGTAAACAAATATATAACAGCGTATGGTCAGTATTGGCCGGCAATATCAAACGTAGTAGATGTAATAAGCGGAATGCCTTATCCAGATCATTTTGCTAAAAATTCATATGGTTTACCTAAACCATGGGAAAACCCATATGTAGTGATGAATAGTTGGGGAAAAACAGCATACGATAGACAACTCGAAATACCAACTCCAGCAATCGTTAGAACGTGGATACTTGCTCAAAATACAATGCAAGGATATCCATACAATTCAGAACAAATATCAGCACAAATACAAGGTCTATATGATGCAAAATTAACAGGAGGATATATGACATGGGCATCATCTGGAAGTTTACAAGGTTACAGAAATAGGAATAACGCATACATAAAGGAGTATAGATGAAAATATTATTAGAAGACAAAGAATATGAATTAATAAAAGATGAAAGAGAAGGTTTCGACTTAGAAGAATTAAAAAATAAATATACAGAATATTTTTATAATTATGACTATATAGTAGGAGACTGGGCTTACGGAAAATTAAGGTTAAAAGGCTTTTATGATTCAAGCAATAAGAACTCAAATAAAATCAACGATTATAAAAACGTTGATAGCTATATAAAAAACAATTGTGCTTATAATTGTAAGCATTTTATAGTAAAAAAGGTATACAAAAATAAATAAAGTATGTTATAATCAAATATATAAAAGAATAAAGAGGTGAACTATATGGAAGAAAAGCAAACAATAATCGTTTTGGCGGAAGATGGTACTCAAAAAGAAGCAGAAGTACTAACAGTATTTAATATGAAATCAACAGGAAAAGACTATATATTATATACTCTAAATGAACCAGATGAAAACGATATGGTTAGAATATATGCTTCTGTCTTAGTTGAAAAAGATGGAACTTATTCATTTGAAATTATAGATTCAGATGATGAGTGGGCTCAAGTAAAAGAAATAATGAAACAAATGGCAAAAGCTGGCCAAGAAGAAAATACAAATTAATAAATAATAAGGAGGCTGTTTTATGGAGGCTGTGGCAAGTTACAATGAAGTATTACCTGGAGTTGTTTTAAAACAATTTTCAAAAGATTTATATAAGGTGGAACAAAAAGTTGAAAATACTGTTCGTTCAATTCTTTCAAGAAATAAAGCGCTTCAAGCAATTAGAGCGTTTTCAAGAAAAGCAAGTGGGATTGTTGTAGAAACTAATGTAGAACAAACTATAGAAACTGTTGTACCACAAGTAGAACAACCAGTTATAGCGCAAGTTGCTCCATCACCTGTAGTAGAACAAACTGTGGAAATACCACAAGTTGTAGAGGTTCCTACTGTTGATGTGACTGCTCAATTGCCTAGTGTTGCTGGAGCAAGATCTGTATCAGCAGCTAGTCCAATTCATTTATTAATTAAAAAAGGTGAAAATAAAGTTGATATGAATGTATCTTCTACTAAAGAACAAGTTGTAAATAATGTTGAACCATTACCTGTTCAAACACCAGAATTGGAACCAGTTCCACAAGTTATAGATAATCCTAATGTTGAACCTGTTCAATCATCAGGACTTAATTTGGCAACTTTGCCATTCCCAGAATATGTAGATAGTGTAGAGGATACAAAAGAAGTTGTTCAAGCAACACCATTCGGTCCTTCACCACTACCATTTCCAGATCACACAGATATGGTTATGGAAACTTCTCAAACAACATCACTGCCATTTCCAGAGTTAGATAATGCTATGGAAATTTCGAAAAGTACACCACTACCGTTTCCTGAGTATGTTGAAGATGTTCCAGAAGTAGAAGATAAAAAAGAAGCATCATTTACTTCAACAGAGTTACCATTTCCAGAGTATACAGAAGTTGCAGAAGTGGAAGTAGAACAAACTAAGTCAAATGAATTAGAAGTAAAAGAAGAAGTTGCAAACCCTTTAGAAGCAATAGAAGGGTTACAATCGCTTGTTTCTGAAAATAAGAGTTTGAAAGAAGAAAACTCTATGTTAGTTGAAAAAAATGAATCTTTAGAAGAGGATCTTACGACTGTTAAAGCGGAAGTTGATGCTGTAAAAGAAGAATTAAATGCTAACAAGTTAGAGGCAACTGAGGCAAAAGAAGAGTTAAATAAAGCAAATGCTCAAATTATAGAATTTGGTGAAGCTGCAAAAAGTTTAAAAACAGAAAACGATCAGTTAAGACAACAACTTAACGAAATGACAAACGCTATAAATGAAGCACTTGGTGGATATCAAAAATCAGCATAAAATTATAAGAGACTTCTAGTCTCTTTTTTTTATTTCTTTTAAGTGATATAATCATAACGAAAAAGAGGGCATATGAAAAAACTTATTATGATTAGATATGGTGAATTATCTACTAAAAAAGAAAATATTATATATTTTTTAGATTCGTTAGAATCTAATATTAAAAAATCTTTATCAAATTATAAAATAAAAATTACAAAATATAAATCTAGAATGTACATAGATTATCTTTATGATGATGAGACTTTTATATTAGAAAAACTAAAAAACATTCCGGGAATAATAGGTTTTTCTATATCTTATATTGTAAAAACAGATATAGATGATATTTCAAATAACATACTGTCATTTATAAAAGATAGAGAATTTAATACATTTAAAGTGTCTACAAAAAGAATATATAAATCATTTTTATATGATACACCTCAAATAAATAACCTTGTAGGATCTTATGTATTAAAAAACTTGGGTAAAAAAGTAGATGTACATAATCCGGATTTAACAATAAATATTGAGATAAGAGATAAAGAAAATACATATATATACTTTAATGAATATAAAGGTTTGGGTGGTTATCCAGTTTCATCAAATGGTAGAGGATTATTAATGATAAGTGGGGGTATAGATTCTCCTGTTGCGGGATTTTTATCGATAAAAAGAGGGGTTTCACTAGATGCGATATACTTTGAATCTATCCCACATACTAGTTTAAATGCTAGAAATAAAGTAACAAATCTGTGTAAGATATTAAATCAATATTCTAATGACATAAATTTATATATTGTTCCATTTACAAAACTTCAAGAATCTATATATAAAAACATAGATAAATCATACACAATAACTATAATGAGAAGAATGATGTATAGAATAACAGAACAATTAGCAAACAAATTAAATTTAAAAATAATAATAAATGGTGAATCTATAGGTCAAGTATCTAGTCAAACATTATCAAACTTAAGTGTAATAAATAGCGTTACTAATATGCCAGTTATTAGACCTCTAGCGTGTTTAGATAAAGTGGATATAATAAATATATCCAAAGATATAAAAACATACGATATAAGCATTTTGCCATATGAGGATTGTTGTACTATATTTGTTCCAGAGCACCCAATATTAAATCCAACACTAGAAAAATGTGAAATAGAAGAATCAAAAATAGAGTATGAATCGTTAATTAAAGAATCTATAGAAAATATACATAAAATTAATATAAGTGAACATAATAACTTTGAAGATTTGCTTTAATGGTTTATAATATATAGTATAGATATTGGAGGAAGTATGAAAGTTCTATGTATAAATGCTGGTAGTTCAACTGTAAAATTTCAAATGTTTGAAATGCCAGAAGAAAAGGTGTTGGTTTCAGCCAACTTTGAAAAAATAGGAGATAAGACGAGTTTCTACTCTATAAAATTTAATGGAGAAAAAACTAAAAAAGAAATATATTTAGAAAATCATGAAAGTGCTGTAAAAATATTCTTAGAAGAATTAATAAATTTCAATGTTATCAAGTCTTTAGATGATATAGAAGCAATTGGACACAGGGTAGTTCAAGGTGGTAGTAAATACGATAAAAGTATTCTAATAGATGATGCTGTAATAAAAGATATAGAAGACTTTGTACCATTAGCACCACTTCATAATCCTGGAAATTTAATGGGTATAAGGGTTGCAAAGAAGATGCTTCCTAAGCTACAAAATATAGCGGTTTTTGATACAGCATTTCATCAAAGTATGGAAGAAGAACAATATATATATCCAGTACCTTATGAATGGTATGAAGACCACAAAGTAAGAAGATATGGTTTTCATGGCACTAGTCATAAATACTTATATAACAGCATGCAAAAACTATTAAATAAAAATGATATTAAGGTTATCACTTGTCATTTAGGAAGTGGTTCAAGCATAACAGCAATAGATAATAACAAAGTAGTAGCAACATCTATGGGTTTTACTCCATTAGGAGGTATTACTATGGGTACTAGATGTGGAGATATAGATCCTTCTATAATAGCTTATATGATGAGAGAAACCGGCAAATCAATAGATGAAGTTACCAATGAATTAAATAAAAAAAGTGGTTTTTTAGGAATGAGTGGAGTGGGTGCTGATTCTAGAGATATAGAAGATGGAATAATGGCAGGAAACAAAAGATGTAGACTTGCTCAAGATATATTTGTAAATAGAATAATTGCGTTCATTGGACACTACTATTTGCTATTAAACAAACCAGATGTTATAGTATTTTCAGCAGGTATAGGAGAAAACTCTCCTCTTACTAGAAAAGAAATAGTAGATAAATTAAGTAGTCTAAATATATATTTAGATGAAAACGCTAACAATGTTAGAGGAAAACTTACCAAAATATCAAGAGATGATTCTGAGGTACTATGTTACGTAGTTCCTACTGATGAAGAAGTAATGATAGCTAGAGATACATATAAATTAATTAGTTAAGAGGTATTATGTATAAAAATATATACAAAGAAATAAAAAGACATGAAAATATAGTAATAGCAAGACATATTGGAGCAGATCCAGATGCTTTAGGCTCTCAATTTGCGCTTAAAGAGCTAATACTAAATACATTTCCAAACAAAAAAGTATATGCTGCAGGAAGCAGATCGTCTAAATTTAAAGTAATAGGGAATACAGATATAATTAAAGGTGACTTTAATTATGAAAATTCTCTTTTAATCATATTAGATACTCCAATTAAAAAAAGAGTAGATATAGAAAATATAGAATTATACAAAACCTCAATAAAAATAGACCATCATCCATTTGATGAAGAGTTTTGTAATATAGAATGGATAGATGATTCATATTCGAGTGCTAGTGAAATGATAGCAGACTTAGCACTTAATACCAAACTTGTTATGAATAAAAAAACAGCAGAATTCATAATACTAGGAATAGTATCAGATTCAAATAGATTCTTATATGAAAATGCTACAACGAAAACTATGCGTTTAGTATCTGATTTAATAGATGAATTTAAAATAGAAAAAAAAGATATATATGAAAAAGTATATATGAGAGATATGAAAGAGTTAAAACTACAAGGATATATCTCTATGAATATGACAATAACAGAAAACAATGTGGGTTATGTTTGTATAACAGATGATATAATAAAAGAGTACAATGTAGATGCAGCATCTGCTGGAAATATGGTGAATAATTTTTCTTATGTAAGTGAATTATTAGTGTGGGTAACATTTTCTGAAGATAAGAAACAAAATCAAATAAGAGTATCTATTAGATCTAGGGGACCTGTAATAAATGATATAGCGAGTATATATAATGGTGGTGGACATAAGTACGCTGCTGGTATAAGAATAAAAAACTTTGACCAAGTAGATGAGATAATAAAACACTTAGATAAAAAAGCGAAAGAATATAAAGAGTATAACAAGGAGGAGCAATGAAAATAACTAGTGCAGATATAGTAATAAGTGCTGTTAGACAAAGTCAATATCCTTTAGCGTCACTACCAGAATTCTTAGTAGTGGGACGTTCTAACGTCGGTAAAAGTAGTTTTATAAACACAGTTATGAATAGAAAGAGCCTTGCTAGAACATCATCTAGACCAGGTAGAACTCAAACATTAAATTTTTATTTAGTAAATAAAGACTTTTATTTAGTAGATGTTCCTGGATATGGTTATGCAAATACAAATAAGAAAAAACAATTAAAATTTGGTAAAATGATAGAAGAATATATAGAAAATAGAGAAAATTTAAAAGAAGTATTTTTAATAATAGACTTTAGACATAAACCAACTAAAGATGACCTTATAATGTATAACTTTTTAAAGTACTACAATTTAAAAGTAGTAGTAGTCGCAACAAAAACAGATAAAGTATCTAATAATCAAAAACAAAAAACTCTAAAAACACTAAATAACGCATTAGACTTAGTCGTAGGAGATTCACTTATAACATTCTCTAGTGTTTCTAAAGAGGGCAAAAAAGAAGTACATGATATAATAGAAAAATACTTAGATTTCATTGAATAACAAATCTTTGTTTTTTTTTGTATTTGTGCTATAATCTACTAAGTTTAAGGGGTGATATTATGAAAATTCCAACAGTCGCATTAATTGGTAAACCTAATGTGGGTAAATCTACTTTATTTAATCGTTATGCTGGAAAAAGAATATCTATAGTAGATGATGTTCCTGGAGTAACTAGAGATAGAATATATAGTTTATGTACTTATCAATCTCATAAATTTCACCTAATTGATACTGGTGGTATTACAATAGAAGATGAAAAATTTAATAAAGAAATAAAATTACAAGCAGAGTTAGCAATAGAAGAAGCAGATGTAATAGTATTTATAGTAGATGGAAAAAACGGTCTAACTTTAGAAGATGAATTAATAGCAAACTTACTTAGGAAGGCAAATAAAAAAGTAATCGTAGCAATAAATAAAGTTGATAATAAAAAATCTAATGAAAATATATATGATTTTTATAAGTTTGGTTTTGATAATTATATAGAAATAAGTGCTGAACATGGAGACAATACCAATAGTCTACTAGATATAGTAATATCTAACTTCAATCAAATAAGAGAAGTTGAATACGATGACAACATATTAAAGTTTAGTGTAATCGGTAGACCAAATGTGGGTAAATCTAGTTTGGTAAACGCAATATTAAATGAAGATAGATTAATAGTATCAGAAATAGCAAACACTACTAGAGACTCAGTAGATACACCTTTTACTTATAACGATAGAAAATTTGTGGTAATAGATACTGCCGGTATTAGAAAAAGAGGAAAAGTATACGAAAATATAGAAAGATATAGTGCACTTAGATCTCTAAAAGCAATAGATAGAAGCGATGTTTGTTTAATATTAATAAATGCAGAAGAAGGAATAATAGAACAAGATAAACATATTGCGGGTTATGCGCTAGATAGTGGTAAAGCAGTAATATTGGTAGTAAATAAATGGGATAAAGCAGAAACAACAATAAATGAATTTGAAAAGGAAATAAGAAATAATTTTGCGTTTATGCCATATGCTCCAATTGTTTACTTATCAGCATTAACAAAAAAAAGAATGCACACACTTATGCCAGAAGTAGTAAAAGTATACGATAACTGGATAAAACAATTACAAACAAGTCCATTAAATAACGTAATAAATGATGCTGTATCTTTAATGCAACCTCCATCTTATAAAGGAAAAAGATTAAAAATCTATTATGTTAATCAAATAGATAATAGACCTCCTAAGTTTTTATTTCAAGTTAACGATAAAACATTGATACATTTTTCTTATGAAAGATATTTAGAAAACAAAATTAGAGAATCTTTTGACTTAGAAGGAACTCCAATAATATTAGTATTTAAAAATAGAGGAGATAAATAAAAAAAGAAGTACTATTTAAGTATTTCTTTTATTTTATCTTCAAACTCTTTTTGTATTTCTTTTAATCTATCTTCTGTTTTTGCTTCAAATCTCATAGTAATATTTGGACCAGTATTAGAGGGTCTAACAAGTGCAAATCCATCTTTAAATATTACCTTACACCCATCTATATCTAAATAATCATATCCTTTTTCTTTTGAGTAGGTTATAAGATGACTTATTAAATATTCCTTTTTGTCCTCTTCAATTGCCATCTTTAATTCATCTGTAGAATAATATTTAGGAATATCTTTTAATAATTCACTCATAGTTTTATCTGTATTACTTAATATCTCTATCATTCTAAGAGATGCATATATTCCATCATCATAACCTGCAAATTTATCATTAAAGAATACGTGTCCTGATAGTTCTCCTCCAAACTCTATTTTGTCTACTTCTATTCTAGCTCTAAGATATGAATTTCCTGTTCTAGAACAAACTTTAATACCACCAAGCCTATCTATTTCATCTTCTAATGCTTTAGAACATTTAACATCGTATAGTATTCTTTTATCATCCAATTTATGAAAAATATTATGAAGTATTACTATCATGAACTTATCTATAGGTACCAACTCGCCAAGTTCGTCTACTAATCCAATTCTATCTGCATCCCCATCATAAGCAAAACCTATGTCTGCTTTTTCTCTTATTACAGTTTCAGATAAATCCTTTGTATTTTCTCTTACGCTAGGGTCTGGATGATGATTAGGAAAATCAGGATCAGAATCTGTAAATAAAGGAATATATTCTAAATCTAATTTATCAAATATATCTTTTACTACTACAGATGAAGTTCCATTACCGCTATCTATTACTACCTTCAATTTTCTTTGACCCAATCTTATACTTCCTAAAGTAAAAGAAACATATCTTTCTGTTATATCTTGATTTATAATTGAACCTTTTCCATTTTTAAACACTTCGCTTTTTACTAGTTCTTTAAATTCTTGAATTTGTTCTCCATAAGCATTATATTTCCCATTAAATGTGATTTTAAACCCATTATACTCTTTAGGATTATGAGACGCTGTAATCATAATTCCACTAGTAGCATTAAACATATGTAGTGCATAATAATACATTGGAGTAGTAACTAATCCAATATTTATAACATCTACACCGCTGTCTATAATACCTTTAGATAAACTATTGAATATATCTAAAGAAGATGTTCTATTATCATAACCAACTATAGTAATATACTTTTTATCGTTTATTAATTTAGTGCCAAAAGCCCTACCAATCTTATAAGCCAAATTTAAATCTATTTCTGTTTCATAGATTCCTCTAATGTCGTATGCCCTAAAAATATATTCTTTCATTATATCACCTACATATATTATAGCACACTTCATATAATGACTAACTAAAGAAACTGTGATATAATGTCTAATAGATAA
>CAZJQU010000013.1:2847-15890 GCA_964548645.1 uncultured Muribaculaceae bacterium | reverse complement strand
TTTCCTTTATAATAGGGGAACGAATACCTCTAACAGTAGTACCTACAAACATATAACCTCCTATAATTATTATACAATAAAAAATCTAAAATCATATTAGAAATTATGTTTGACAATAATAAACATAATTGTTAATATATAAGCGATTATTAAAGCGGGGGGATTATGAAAAAAGACTATATATATATAAATTATAAATTAGTTTTTAAGGAAAATGGATTTGAATTGCTATCCATAAAAGATATTCAACCCCTATACTTATATCCTCTTACATTAAAGGATTATACTAATAATTTAAAAAGTCAAAAACCAATAATGTTAAATATAATTAATATTGATAAAGAAATTGACTATTTAGAATTGTTTTCAAATACTTTTTTTGATAATTTGATGGGTATAGAGATATTGATTGAAAGTGAAGCTAATTATGATGTCTTTGAAAATATAATTAATATTTTTTTTGAAAAGAAAGTAAAAATAATATTAAATATTAAAAAAATAACAAGTTGTTCTTGTACTTTTTTAAAAAAAGTTTCACCAAAGATATGTTATTTTAAACTTTTTTTTGATTATAAAAAGTATGAAGAATTTTTAAAAAAAGTAAAAATTATTATGAATAATAAAATAGAAGACTCTTTAGTTCTTATAAAAAGTTATTTGAATTTAAATAATGTTGATTTATATGAGAAATATTTAACTGATTTTAATATTATAGGAGTTGATATTTTTCATTTATCAAAGAAACTGTTAGAGGGCGGAGAAAAAAACAAAAATGTTCCTAAAAAATATATAGATAAAATAGAAAATTTAAAAAGTAATAAAGAAATAGTTAAAAATATAAAATTTATAGTCGTAAAAGATATAACAACCTTATTTTATCCAAAATTTGAAATAGATGAAAGAAATTCACGATGCTGCTATGCTTGTAAATTAAAGCCTTATTTGTACGGAAAATATTTGATCCCATGCAAAGTTGATAAAGTAATAAACAATATACAAAAATGGGGTTTAGATAATCTGGATGAAATTAACAAATTTGATAATTATGGTATTGAGTGTGACGATTGTGCTTCGTTATATGAAAACGATATATTAGATTTTATAAATAAGAAAAAACTAAGTAATAATGTTGAAATAACATTAGAAAGGAAATAATATGATTTTATTATTAGGAAAAAACGGTTCTGGAAAGACATATATTTCTAATCATTTAAATGATTTGGGATATAAAAAATCCATTAGTTTTTCTACTAGAGAAAAAAGGCCAATGGAAGTAGAAGGAATTGATTACTACTTTGTTAAAAGAGATGTTTTTGAGAAAATGATTGCAAATGGTGAGTTTTTAGAATACAAAGAATTTAACGGTAATTATTATGGAACTCATAAAGATAGCTTAAAGGAAGCGTCTATATTTTTAAGTGGTGGAAATATTAGTCCCGAAATTGTTCCTTATTTAGATGATATGTTTTTTATAAATACTCCACTTGAAATTAGATATAATGGTATGTTAAAAAGAAAATTTGATATTCACACAATGTTTTATAGAATTCATGGCGAAAATTTTGAATATTTATTTGATTATCCTACAAAAACATTTTACAATGATCATTCTACTGATATTGTTCTTGAAGTTTTGGATGTTTTAGATAACCCAGAGAAAAAAAATAGAGAATTATTTAAAAAAATTATAATGGATGAGATAAATAAATACGACCCTAGAGTTTTTAAAAAAAACCAGTTATTAAGTTTTTTGTTATATGAAGAATACTTGCTTAGGGTACTGTATTTGGAAGACAACCTCAATAAAGATTATTATAAAGAAAAAATATCTAGTTTTTTAAAAGATGGTGGTTTTTGTTACGAAGAGCTTGACGAACACTATAATATAAGATTTGGAAATAAAACCATAAAAAGCAAAATATTGGTACCAAAAAAGTGAAAAAAATTATATTAGAAGACTACTATTATCATGGATTAATTAATCATCAAAATATATTAAGCATTTTTAATTATGGAATTTTATCTAGGAGACAGCAGAGAAAAGAAAAATTTGATAATTTTTCATCAAATAAAGATTTTTTAGAAGATACTGGTTCAAATGGTTTAGATTATGTAAGCATATCAAAATATGATACCCTTTCATTTTATATTTATTCTCTTCCAAACATAACAATAATATTAAACAAAAATGTTGATATTATGATTAAAGAAAATTTAATTGATGGAGAGTTTTTGGTAAAAGACAAAATAGATAAAGAAAAAATAATAGGAATAGGTTGTTTAAAAGAAAAACTTAGTTTGCAAAAATATTCAAAACAGGCCTTAGAATATATTTTTGCTATTAAATATATTTATGATATAAAAAAAGATATTCCTATATATGATTTAAAAACAGGAAATTTAATAGATAAAAATACAATTGAAACATCTTTTAAATGTTTGAAAATAAAAAAAGATATAAAAATTTTATTAATATCAAACAAATATAGTGGACAAAAAAATGTTATAGATAGCATTTTAAATGATTATGGAATTTCTGTTTATAACTTAAAATTTGAAATAAAAAAAGAAGATAATTATATAAAAAAGAAAAAACAGTTTATTAAATTATACGATGAAATAAAAAACACAAGTGGCACATTATTATTTACGGCTTCTTTGCTAGATTATAAACCTTTATTTTTGGACTTTGAATGGAAAAAATTATTAAAAACACTGAATATAACAGAAAATATGATAAAGAAAGAATACGACGTTGTAATACACCTAAATACTATGTTATTCAATTATAAAAAATATTATGATAAACCACCTAAATTATTAAATGATATTTATAAACAAGATATTTATATAAATAAAATGTGGAATAAACATAAAAATTATTATGAAATAAGATCAAAAGATAGTATAATAGAAAAAATAAATGAAGTAAAAAAAATATTAGATATATTTATATAAGGAGAAAAAAATGAGAAAAAAGTATATACAAAAAAGGACAAAATTTACGACAAATACATATATGAAAGAGGCATTAAACTATGAAATAAACATTATAAAAGAAGATGACCTGTTTATAACAATAAAAAAATATAACGAAATGAATGGAAAATTCTCTATAAAAAGCGATGAGGGAGTAGAAATAGACTATATAAAAGAGGGATACTATGTAGTAGAATTAACTCCAATTAAGGAGTGTTACAACATAAGATTTTATGTTGATGATAAGAAGAAGATTATAGATTACTACATAGATATTTCTTTAAAAAATGGAATAGAGTATAAAATACCATATTATGTTGACTTATATTTAGATATTCTTCATTATCCAAAATTAAAAGAAGTGGTATTTTGTGATGAAGATGAGCTTAAGGATGCCTTAGAAGAAAAAATAATAAGCAAAAAAGATTTTGATTTTGCTTATAAGATTGGTAATAAATTATTAAATGAAATTAAAGAGAATAAAAATAAATATTTAAATATGGATATAATAAGTTATATAAGTAGATATTATTAGGAGGATATATGCAACTTGTTTTAGGAAACGATGGAAAAATATATGAATTATCTAAATTAAAAATAGAGAAAACACAAAATAAATATATAGAAAAAGGAATTAGTACTCTTTCATATAAATCTAAAAAAATAAAAGCAAAAAGCTTAATTTTAGTATATAAAAAAACAAATAGGGTTGTTTTTGAGTTAAATATGATTCAAAATCAACACTATTATCCTCTTAGCATATTAGATTATGCCAATATGATGCTTAGGTATATGAAAAAAGAAATTAAAGATTTGCCTATTATGTCTTTGGATTCTCATGACTATAATTTTTGTGATTTTAATTGTGAAGATTGTCTTGCAGTAGATACGAGAGCATGGGCAGAAGAAAATTTAGGGTTTACAAATTTTGATATAGAAAAATATGAAAAAGTCTTAAAAGAAATATCTAGATATTCTAAAGAAAGGGGCCTAGATAGCATAAGGTTTGAAATGTCTGGAGAGGGAAATCCAGATATGTATAAACATCGCGCAAGACTTATTAAATATGCATCAAAAAAATGTAACATGAAATGTGTATATGTCTCATCTGGGAGTATGCTTGATGAAGAAACAATAGATTCTTTAGCAAAATATGCATACTACATAAGGATAAGCTTACCTGGTATTTCAAATGAAGCATATAGTAAATATTCAAATCAAAAAACAAATAAAGAGTTTACTTATGATGATTCAATTAATTTAATAGAAAAGTTAGTAAAAAAGCGAAAAGAGTATGGCAGAGAGGGAGAATTACTCATAGGAGCTAGATGTTGCATAAGACCCGAAAATGAAGGTAATTACATAAAAACAGCTAAAAAATTAGGGAAAATAGGGGCGGATAGTTTTCAAATAGTAAAAATATTAGTTCCTTTAGGAAAAAATATAGAAAATTATAGTCTTTCAAAAGATTCAATATTAGAATTGAAGAAGTTACATAAAAATTATGATAAATATGGATTGATGCATATTCAAGTACCTCATGACCTAGATTACATGTATTACGACAGGAGCATAGAAAACTTGAAAAAACCAAGTAAATGTTATAGTTCTCTGGTATCTCCTATATTGTATGGCCCAAACCTAGTAGTTTGTACTCACTGGGAAAAAATAAAGGATCAAAAGGGATCTTATTATGGAAAGCTAACAGGAAAAGAAAATGAACTTGAAAAAATAATGTTCGACGATCATGCACAAAAATTAAGAAAAGCAATACCAGATAAGTGTTCATCTTGCTGCTCAATATTTGATAATCAAGTTTTTGAGATGATAAAAGCTCAATTAACATTAGTAACAAATCTAGATGATGTAGAGTTTTTATTAACATATTAGGAAACATATGTATAGATTTAATATAATACTTACAGAGGTGTGTAATGCCAATTGTTCTCATTGTTATATGAAACAAAATGGTGAAAAATTAAAAAAAACTATGAGTATAGTGGATATAGACAAAATTATTGAATCTATTCCACAAAATACCGAAAGTATTGTTTTAACTGGAGGAGAAATTTTATTGTTTATGGACTTATTAATTTATACAATAAAAAAAATTAAATTAAAAAACAAAGACATAAAAATAGAATTAGAATCAAATGGAAAAATTTTGTATGATAAAGAAGATCCAAAATTGGACTTAAAAAAATTAAAAAAACTAGGAGTTAGTTCAATAAGATTTTCTGATGATCTTTTTCACGAATCTGGTGGAATTAATTTAAAAAAAGTTAGAGATTTAGCCCTTTTAGAAGATGAAGATACAGTAAAAATCAAGTTTTTAGTTCAAGAAAAAGTATTATCAATAGGAAATGCCACAAATTTAGAAAGTAAGTACAAAGAAATAAAAAATTGTATGAATAAAAAAAGTACAGTTAAAAATCCATATTTATTTATAGATGTTGATGGAAACGTTTCTTTATGTACTTGGAAAATAATACCCCATATTGGGAATTTAATAAATGAAAAATTTTCAGATATAGAATCAAGGTTAAAAGAAGACTTTAATAATTATGTTCTTAAAGGAGAAATATTAAGAGCGATAAATATAGAAAATTTTTCTAAAGATAATAAAAAATATATAGAGTTATATGGCGAATGTATGCTTTGCAGTAAGATTTTTTCAAAAAACAAGAAATAATTTTCTTGTTTTTTTAAAATTTTCTATATAAACCAATTGCTTTACCTAATATGGTAACATTAGCTAATATTATATCTTCCATGGTATCGTTTTCTGGTTGAAGTCTTATATATGTTTTTTCTTTAAAAAATCTTTTTAATGTTACTTCATTTTCGTCTGTCATAGCAACCACTATTTCGCCATTTCTAGCATCATTAGTTCTTTCTACTATAACTATATCATTATCAAATATGCCTGCATTTATCATGGATTCACCGCTTACCTTTAAAGTAAATACTTCTTTTCTGTTTGGAATCATATAAGCGGGTAGTTGAAAATATTCGTTTGGATTATGTATTGCTTCTATTGGAGAACCTGCTGTAACTTTACCAAGTAATGGAACATTTACTAAAGAATCCTCATTTTTAGCAAACTCATTATCTATTAGTAGTTCTAACGCTCTATTTTTATTTGTATCTTTTTTTATATATCCTTTTTCTTCTAAGTTGGATAGATGTGAATGTATAGTAGCGGGTGATGATAAACCTAAAGACGAACCTATTTCTCTTACTGTAGGTGGATAACCATTATTTACAATATGTTTTTTAATAAATTGTAAGATTTCATCTTGTCTTTTAGTTAATTTTTCCATATTCCTCCTATTTATATAAAAAGATATTAACACAATAAATGTAAAATGTCAAACGTTTGTTCGAAAACAAATTGACACAAACAATTGTTCGTGTTTTAATGGAGTTATAGAAAGAGAGGGTATATGAAAAAGGAATTAGGATTTGTTTTAAAATTATATTTTGGAGTTGCTGCTATGACAATGTTTTGTATTTGGAACGCGAATAGGACAGAAGAAATGCCAAAGAATACATACGATAATGTTGTTGTCATGAACGAAAAATAAATTGTTTTATAAATACTTACATGTTATAATTGTCTAATAATAGGGATGTGATAATGTGATAAGAAGTAGTACTGTAACTGATAAAAAGATAATAGACAATATTAAGTGTTTAGCACTAGATATGATTGATAGTGCGAAAAGTGGACATCCAGGAATTGTTTTGGGTGCTGCTCCAATACTTTATACTTTATATCTTAGACATTTAAAAGTATATCCAAAGGATAATAATTGGGTAAATAGAGATAGGTTTGTATTATCTGCAGGTCATGGTTCTGCCTTACTATACAGTATGCTTTATTTTAGTGGACATGACATATCTATCGATGATTTAAGAAATTTTAGAAAAGCTAAGTCTATTACACCGGGGCATCCAGAATATGGTCTTACAGAGGGTGTAGAGTCAACTACAGGACCGCTTGGACAAGGCCTTGCCAATGCTGTTGGTATGGCTATATCTGAAAAATATTATTCTAACTTATTTAGTACTATTAATCATTATACTTATGTTTTAGTAAGCGATGGAGATCTAATGGAGGGTATTTCATATGAAGCATCTTCTTTAGCGGGTCATCTTAAACTCAATAAGTTAATTGTGTTATATGATTCTAACAATATCTCTTTGGATGGAAGTACTAATTTATCTTTTTCTGAAAATATAAAAGATAGATTTGAATCTATGGGATGGAACTATGATTTAGTAAGCGATTCTGAAAAGTTAGAGGATATAGATAAAGCAATATATAAAGCAAAATCTTCTTTAGATAAACCAACAATAATAGAAATTAAAACAATAATAGGAAAAGGATCTATTAATCAAGGCACAAATTTAGTGCATGGTTCTCCTTTAAAGGAAGAAGATATAAGTCAATTAAAGGATTCTATGGGTATTAGAAATGTACCATTTGCAGTATCCAAAGAAGCAATAGAAGCATTTCAAAGTGATTTTTTCGAAAGAGTAGAAATAGAATATAGAAGTTATTTAAGCATGTATAAGGAGTTTAAAGAAACATCTCCTGATAAGGACTTATATGAATCTATGTTTGAAAGTAAGAAAACATACAATATACTTAATATGTTTCAAGATATATCTGATATGGATAATATTTCATTAAGAGATATAAATTCAAAGGTAATGAATGTGGCAGATAAGTTTATTAATAATTTAATGGGTGGTTCTGCTGATTTAGTTACTTCTACTAAAACATATTTAAATAATTATGGAACATTTTCAAGTAATAATCCAACCGGAAGAAACATATATTTTGGAGTTAGAGAGCATGCGATGGGTGCGATAATGAATGGAATGGCATTGTCTAATCTAGTTCCATTTTCGTCTACATTCTTAGTTTTTTCAGATTACATGAGACCTAGTATTAGACTTGCCAGTTTAATGAATTTGTTTTCAATTTATATATTTACACATGACAGTATAAATATTGGACAGGATGGTCCAACTCATCAACCAATAGAGCATCTTGCATCCCTTCGTGCTATACCTAATTTGAGAGTGTATAGGCCAGCAGACGCTAAAGAGGTAATCGGTGTATGGAATTACATGTTAAAAGAAAAGAAACCTACAGCTTTGATATTATCTAGAAATGAAGTTAATACTCTAGATGGAACAGATGCTTTATTAGTATCTAAGGGTGCTTATATAGTAAGAAAAGAAAATAAGAAAAAACACGGAATAATAATTGCTACTGGTAGTGAGTTAGATATAGCGGTTCAAGTAGCAAACTCTTTATCTGCAAAAGGATTGGATATAAGAGTTATAAGTATGCCATGTATGAGTTTATTTGAAGAACAACCTGAAGAATATAAAGAGGAATTATTACCAATAGGAATTAAAACAATAGTAATAGAGTTTGCATCTAGTCAAAGCTGGTATAAATATGTATACAATAAAAAATATTTAATTACACTAGATGATTTTGGATTAAGTGGAACTAAAGAAGATATATATAGTATAAAAAAGATAGATTTAAAATCTATAACTGACAGAATAGAGAAGTTGTTGCAGTAACTTCATAAACAAAATATTAAGGAGAAAAACATGAAAAAAGCAATAGAAGTTAAAAAAACAAAATTAGTTACTAAAACATACATGAGAGAGGTTTTAGACTATAAAATATTAATTATAAAAAATAATGAAGATTACTATATAACAATAAAAAAGATTTTAAAAACTAGTGAACCATTCTCGCTTTTTAACTTTGGAAAAAACATAGTTCATATTGATCAAGGTTACTATGTTGTAGAAATTACCCCTTTAAAAGAAAAATATAATTGTAGAATATTTATAGACGATAAAATGCAAATAATAGATTACTATTTTGATATATCCTTATATAATGGTGTATTAGATAAAGTTCCTTATTATGTGGATTTATATTTGGATGTTTTATTTTATCCAAATAGAGATAACTTAGTGATATATGACGATAATGATGAATTAGAAGAAGCTTTAAAAGAAAAGATAATAACAAAAAAAGAATATAATGAAGCACTTAAAACAGCGGAAAAATTAAAGCAAGAATTACAAAAAGATAAAAACAAATATGTAAATATAGATATTTTAAAAATCTTAAAAGAAAATAATATATAAAACTTATTATCTTGTAAAAAACCTTAATTTTTAGTATTATTTATATGGGAGGAAAAACATATGTGGATGGATATATTATATATAGCAATCGGATTAGTAATAGGGGTAGTAATAGGATTTTTTGTTTCAAAATATTTTACAACGAAATATATGAAAGATAATCCCCCAATTACCGAGGATATGGTTAAAGCAATGATGAGTCAAATGGGGAGAACACCCTCTCAAAAACAAGTTAACCAAGTAATGAAATCATTTAAGAAACAAATGTAAGGAGGAAACATGGAAGAAAAAAAAGAAATTTATGTTTGCACAGTATGTGGATATGAAACAGAAGGACCATTACCAGAAGATTATATATGTCCAGTATGTGGAGTAGATGTAACTCATTTTGTTAAAAAGGAAGATTAATCTTCTTTTTTTTATGATATAATCTAAATGTTAGGAGACTTAATATGGCATTACAATATGATGAAAAATCAATAAAAATATTAGAGGGACTAGAATCAGTTAGAAAAAGACCAGGTATGTATATTGGTTCTACTGATAAAAGAGGATTGCATCACTTAGTTTGGGAAATAGTAGATAACTCTATAGATGAAGTTATAAATGGTTTTGGTAATTATATAAAAATTATAATACACTCTGATTATAGTATAAGTATTATGGACGAAGGTAGAGGTGTTCCAGTTGGAAAGCACGAAAGTGGAAAAAGCACACCCGAAGTAATCTATACTATTTTACATGCAGGTGGAAAGTTTTCAGACACTGGATACAAGATATCTGGAGGACTTCATGGAGTTGGAGCATCTGTAGTAAACGCACTTAGCAAGTGGATGGAAGTAACCATTAGAAAAGATGGGGGAGAATACTTAATAAGATTTGAAAATGGTGGACACGTTTCAAAACCACTTACAAAGATAGGAAATACTAATAAGACGGGTACTACGGTAAGGTTTTTACCTGACCCAGAAATATTTTCATCTAATCATATAAGTTTTACTACTATATGTGAAAGAATGCAAGAAAGTGCATTTTTACTTAAGGGTTTAACAATAGAGGTAATAGATGAAGAAGATAAAAAGCAAGAGAAATTTAACTATGAAAATGGACTAGAAGCTTTTGTTAAGTATATAAATGAGGATAAATCTCCACTTCATCAAGTATTCCACTTTGAAGGTGGAAAGGATAACATAGAAGTAGAAGTTGCACTTCAATATACAGATAGTTATTCTGAAAGTATAGTATCTTTTGTAAACAACGTTAAAACATCAGATGGAGGTTCTCATGAGGTTGGATTTAAAACAGCATTAACAAGAGTATTTAATGAATACGCTAAAGAAAATGACTATGTAAAAGGTAAAGAAAAGGGTTTTGAAGGTTCAGATGTTAGAGAGGGTTTGACTGCTATTTTATCGATTAGAATACCAGAGTCTATACTACAATTTGAAGGACAAACAAAATCAAAATTAGGAACTCCTATTGCAAAGACAGTAGTAGAAAGTGTGGTTTTTGAAAAGATAAGATTCTATTTAGAAGAAAATAAAGAAATAGCGACTTCTATATTAGATAAAGCTTTAAAAGGAAAAATGGCTAGAGAAGCTGCTAGAAAAGCAAGGGATGAAGCTAGAATAAATAAAGGTGGTAAAAAAGAAAGAGTTTTAAGTGGAAAACTAACTCCATGTCAATCAAAAGAACCATCTAAAAATGAATTGTTTTTAGTAGAAGGAGACTCTGCTGGAGGTTCTGCAAAACAAGGTAGAGATAGAAGATTTCAAGCTATATTACCTCTAAGAGGTAAAGTAATAAATACAGAAAAATCAAAACTAGAGGATATATTTAAGAATGAAGAAATAAATACAATGATATATACAATTGGTGCTGGAGTTGGTAATGACTTTAATGCAGAAGATAGCAACTATGATAAAGTAATAATAATGACAGATGCTGACGATGATGGAGCTCACATACAAGTTCTCCTACTTACATTCTTTTATAGATATATGAGACCTTTAATAGAGGCGGGAAAGCTTTATATAGCACTCCCTCCACTATATAGATTAGAGTTTGGAAACAAAAAACACAAGTATATATATACAGATGAGGAATTAAAAGAAGTAACAGAAACTGTAAAGTCTAAACAAAGATATAAAGGACTTGGTGAAATGAATGCTGAACAACTTTGGGATACTACTATGAATCCAGAAACTAGAAGTTTAATAAAAGTAAGTATTGGAGATGCTGTTCTTGCTGAAAAAAGAGTAAGTGTACTCATGGGAGATAATGTAGAACCAAGAAAAGAATGGATAGAAGAAAATGTTGAATTCTCCTTAGAAGATGATATTTAAAATCATCTTTTTATTTTACGTTTTATTAACAATTATTTTACAAATATATTTTACAAATATATTTTTTAAGGTTATACTGTAAAGGTAGGAGGTAATTATGGAATTACGAAATAAAAAGGTAATAATAACAGGTGGAGCAGCAGGGATGGGTAAGGAAATGGTAAAGCAATTGTTGCAAAAAGGTGCATATGTAGCAGCTTTAGATATAAATAAAGAAGGATTAGAAAAATTAAAGTTAGAAATTAATAATGAAAGATTATCGGTATTTGAAGTTAATATGGCTGATAATGCATCTTTAATTAAGTTTAAAGAAGACTATAGTAAAGTTCATGCTGAAGTTGATTGTTTAATAAATAATGCTGGTATAATTCAGCCCTTTGTACACGTAGAACAATTAGATGATAAAACAGTAGATAGAGTAATGGATGTAAATTTCTTTGGTCCAGTAAACCTAATAAGAATGTTCTTACCTGAACTAAAGAAAAGACCAATATCGAATATTACAAATATATCTAGTATGGGAGGATTTTTCCCTTTCCCTGGACAAACAATATATGGGGCTTCTAAGGCAGCATTAAAAATATTTACTGAAGGATTATATGCTGAGGCAGAAGGATCAAATTTAAAAGTTATGGTAGTGTTCCCTGGAGCAATAGCAACTGATATATCTAAAAATTCAAATGTTGAATCAAAACAGACAGAAGAAACAAGTAAAATAAAGATGTTACCAGCTGATGAAGCGGCAAAACAAATAATTTCTGGTATAGAGAAAAACAAATTCAAATTATATGTGGGTAACGATTCGAAATTTATGCATTCATTTTATACATTGAATTCTAAAAAAGCAATCAAGTTTATAAATAAAATGATGTCAAAAAATATGTAGAAAAATAAAGAAGCTTATGCTTCTTTTATTTTATTAGTATTCTTAAAGTTTATTTTTGCTATACTTCTAAGTTTAGATTCTCCATATTTTTTTACTATTTCTTTACCAATTAAATCCACCTTTGTACTAGCACCCTTAGGTAATTCAATGCCTAAACCTTTACTTAGTTTATCCATTTCTTTTAAGAAAATATATCTACTTATAATAGAAGCACACGCAACAGATAAACATTTATCCTCTGCTTTAGTAGTAAATGTTATATTTCTTACAACATTCTTTACTTCTTTTAAATAACTAAAGTATACAAATTTCTTAGCAAATTCATCTACTACAATCATATCATAGTAATAATTATCTTTATTTAGTAATTGATATAATACTTTGTTATGTAATATTGCTTTTATTTTATTCATATTTATATTTTGTTCATATGTATCGTTATACTCTTCATTTGTTAACTTAATAGTAACATGGGGTATTCTTTTTATTATTGAGGGTGCTATTTTAATTATTTTATCATCCGTAACCTTTTTAGAATCTCTAACTCCTAAATCTTCTAAAAATGAAATATCTTTTCTAGATACATATGCTGCAGTTACTATTATAGGTCCAAAATAGTCTCCTGTACCAACTTCATCTGA
>CAZJQU010000013.1:0-2747 GCA_964548645.1 uncultured Muribaculaceae bacterium | reverse complement strand
CAATTTTATCATAATTTATAATTAATTTATAGTATAATAAATATAGGAGGATATTATGAATATAGTGGATATAGTTATAATACTATTAATTGTAGTAGGAGCTCTAGTAGGTTTTAAAAGAGGATTTATTAAATCTGTTGTAATATTCCTAGGAACCATATTAGTATTTTATTTAGCATTTAAATTTAAGTCTCCAGTAGCGGCTTTCTTATATAAGAATTTCCCATTTTTTGACTTTAATGGTTTAAAATCTTTAAATTTACTATTATATGAAGGAATTGCATTTATATTGCTTTTAATTGGTTTATTTATTCTATTAAAAGTACTTATATTAGTATCTGGAATAATAGAGGCAATACTTAAAATGACAGTAATACTCGCTATACCATCAAAAATATTAGGTTTAATAGTAGGGGCCTTGCACTCTTATGTTATAATATATATTGTTTTACTCATACTGTCATTTCCTATGTTTAGTATTAAATCCGTACAAGAATCAAAGGGAAGACAAATAATGTTAGAATATACACCTCTTTTATCTAAAGTTACAGATAAAACCATTATTACATTAGATAAGGTGTTTGAAATAAAAGAGGGTCAAATAACCACGGACATAGATAAAGATAATATGGATAAAAAGATATTAGAAGTTATAAAAGAAAGTGGATTAATTACAAAAGATAACATAGTAGAATTAATTAAAAAAGGAAAGTTAAAGGAGGAATAATATGTTAAAATATGTAACTGAAAAAGATTATGCTGAAGAAGTAAAAGAAGGAATCGTATTGGTGGATTTCTATGCCGATTGGTGTGGACCTTGTAAAATGATCGCACCTATTTTAGAAACATTTGCTAGTAAACACGAAGATGTTAAAGTGTTAAAGGTTAATGTTGATGAAGAACAAGGGTTAGCTATGGAACACGAAATAATGGCTATACCGACACTTCTTCTATATAAGGATGGAAAAATAGTATCTAATAAACAAGGTTTTGCCAACTTAGAATTACTAGAAGAGATGGTAGAGGAAATAAGATAATAAATGAAAATAGCTAAATCTTGGAAAGATTATGAATTAATAGATTTAGATAATGGAATGAAATTAGAAAGATGGGGTAAACACATCTTTTTAAGACCTGATCCGCAAGTAATTTGGAATGATTCAAAAGATTTTAAATATGACGCTAAATATAGTAGAAGTTCTACTGGAGGGGGTTCTTGGAATAAAGAAGATATTGAACCATTTAAAATAGAATATAATAAATTAGTATTCAATGTAAAATTAATGAGTTTTAAACATACTGGAGTATTTCCAGAGCAATCTATAAATTGGGACTACATGATAGATAAAATAAAAAAAATTAATAGAGAAATAAAAGTATTAAATTTATTCGCATATACTGGAGGAGCTACCTTAGCGTGTCTTTATGCTGGAGCGTCTGTTGTTCATTTAGATTCATCTAAAGGAATGGTTGAGTGGGCAAAAGAAAATGTAAAAGCATCTAAATTAGATGATAAACCAGTAAGATTTATTGTGGATGATGTTATAAAATTTACTGAAAGAGAAGTAAGAAGAGGTAATAAATACGATGCTATAATAATGGATCCTCCATCTTATGGAAGAGGAATAAATGGGGAAGTATGGGATATAGAAAAAGACCTATATAATTTACTTAATATTTGTAGCAAGTTATTAAGTGATAACCCATTATTCGTACTTATAAATTCTTACACTACAGGATTATCTCCTAAAGTATTAGAAAATCTTTTAATTAAGACAATACCATATAAAGGTATTATTTCTTCTGATGAAATAGGACTAGAATCAAATAATGGTTTAATATTGCCATGTGGAATATATGGAAGATGGGAAAGTAATGAATAATTTAAATGTATTATATGAAGATAACCATATAATGGTAGTTATAAAACCATACAATGTATTAGTACAGTCAGATGATACTAAAGATTTAGATATGGTTACAATTATAAAAAATTATTTAAAAAATAAATACAATAAACCAGGAAACGTTTATTTAGGACTAGTCCACAGATTAGATAGACCTGTAGGAGGACTTATGGTTTTTGCAAAGACCTCTAAAGCAGCAAGTAGACTTAGTGAAAACTTTAGAACAAATAGTATAAATAAAAAGTACCTTGCCTTAGTTCATGGGAACACTAAAGAAAAAGATTCAATTACAGACTATTTAATAAAGGATAAAGAGACTAATAAATCTAAGGTTACTACAAAAGATATAGGAAAGATTGCTATATTAGAATATAATAAGATACAGTATAAAGATAACTTTTCATTATTAGAGATAGATTTAAAAACAGGAAGACATCATCAAATAAGAGTACAGTTATCTAATATGGGTTATCCTATATATGGAGATCAGAAATATGGAAAAGATAATATAGGTATTCAAATACATCTATATGCTTATAAATTAGAATTTGTTCATCCAATAAAAAAAGAACTAATGAGTTTTAATAGTTATCCTGAATGGTATGATAAATATAATAATTAATAAGATTTGTATTGACTACTTATATTAAATTTAGTATACTAAAAGGGCATTATTAAATTGGTTCCATGGTGTAGTTGGTTAACATGTCTGCCTGTCACGCAGGAGATCGCGGGTTCGAGTCCCGTTGGAACCGCCAATTTGGCTCTGTAGCTCAGTCGGTAGAGCAGAGGACTGAAAATCCTCGTGTCGTTGGTTCGATTCCAATCGGAGCCACCAGA
>CAZJQU010000012.1:4230-16177 GCA_964548645.1 uncultured Muribaculaceae bacterium | reverse complement strand
AAACTATTATGAATTCTATCATCCATCGTATCTTGTAAAACTCCATCAGCAGTAGCATATTTAGATATTATAGATGTATCTATATGTATGTTATCTATATATACCTTTCTTGTAGATCCAAGTCCTTTTGTATATACTTTTATATATAAAAATTTATTTGCTGTAATTTTCCAACTTCTTTGAGATGATAGATCAGTATTATATTCTGTTATTAATTTGAAATCCTCTCCAGGAACATCCAAAATTTGTCTTAATCCACCAAATCCATGTTCATCAACATCGTTTGCAGATAAAATATCTAAATCATCTTGTATAGCTGATTCTCTCATACATCCTGATAGTGTAGTGGTTGCTAATAGCATGGCTAATAATATTGCTCCTTTTTTAGCTCTTGATTTATATTTTTCATTATCCGTTTTCATAATTCCCCCTAAATACATAGTTATGGTTGTATATACTAGCATCTACCTATTTATATGTCAATAGGGAGAGAAGGGGACTCCCCCTACTTTTAATATTAATAAAATTTTCAAACATTAATAATTAAAAAATAATTATAAAAAACAAATATTTTTATAAATTAATAAAGAATAATTAATAATTAATAAATTTAAAAAAATATATTGTTAATTATTATTAATAAATGAAATATATATAAAAACATAGGTTTCAAATTCTTAATCGAGAATAAGAAAGATGGGTATTTATCCATCTCAATTAAGATGTATAGTATATAAAATAAGGTGTTAATCATATTTGATTAAGATAATAGAATATAATATTATAAACAAACCAATAATTGATATATCTTAATATATATTTATGTTAACTTATATAATGAATTTATATAAAATAGTAGTAATTATAAGGCTTTTATTGTTATTTGAATAAAAAAACAACTTAATATTATAATATATATTATGTTAACTTCTTAAATAAAGAAAATAATTAGATATATATACACTACTACTCTATTCTTATTGAAAGTCTTATTTTATATCATCTTTAATTTCAATTATTATTCTATTAAATCCTCATCCGTTTCTAGTTTGTTTTCTTTGAATTGTGAATAATTTTCTAATTCTTTTTGATGCCATTTTTCTAACGCTTGTAAGGTACCAACTCTTACAATCCTTATCTTTATTAGATAATTAATATACCAAAAAAATGGTACAATTAAAAGAATAAAAATCACGAAAAAGTTTGCTAAATTTTCTATGTATTGGGTATTGTTAATTAAATTATCCATTTATTCCTCCTGTGTTTTATTGTATCAATTTTATCTAATAAGTATATATTTTTTCGTTTTCTATTTGTCAATTATAGTAAAAATAAAAGACTATTTATTATAGTCCTTTACTTTTTCTAACTCTATTCCAACTTCTAAACCATTTAGATCTACTTTATTAGCTATATCTTTTTTTATTATATTAATAGTTAAAGTATCATTTTTAATATAATCATTAAATTCTTTTAATACTTTTTCAAACTCTTGATTACCATCATAATATATATTAATTCTATCTATTACATTGTAGTCATTATTCTTTCTCATTTGTTGTACCTTAGATACTAATTCTCTTGCTACTCCTTCGTGTACTAATTCTTCAGTTAAATGAGTATCTAATATTATAAACTTGTTGTTTTCCATTTGAGCATTGTATCCTTCTTTTGATGTTATTCTAACCTCTATCATATCTTTATTTATATTATATTTGATACCGTTTATTTCTATATTTAATTCTTCATTGTTTATTTTATTTAGTTCTAAATCAGTTATATTAGATAGATAATTAGCGTACTCTTTAATATTAGATCCAAATACCCTACCCGCTTCTTTATAATTAGGTAGTACCGTAAAGTTCATATATTTATCTAAGTTATCTTCAAATACAACTTCTTTTACGTTTAATTCTTCTTCTATTAGGTTTACTATATCTTTTATTAATGATTTGTATTTACCGTTTATTATTACTTTTGATATTGGCTGTCTAACCTTAATTTTAGCCTCTTCTCTACCAAATCTACCTAAGCTTATTAGATCCCTTACAAGATCCATTTTCTCTTCTAATTTATCGTTTAAATAGTTCTCGTTTGATATTGGGTAGTCTTCTAAATGAACTGATTTATTATTGGTTAATTTCATATATAAATCTTCTGTTATAAAAGGTATTATAGGAGCCATAAGTTTAGATAGACCTAATAATACTTCATAAGTTGTCTTATATACTGATTTTTTACTATTGTTTAGTTCTGAATCCCAGAATCTTCTTCTATTTCTTCTTATATACCAATTAGATAAATCATCATTTAAAAATACTTGAATATGTTTTACTGCTCTATTTAAATCGTATTCATCTAGTGCTAGTGTTGTATTTTTTACTAATCTATTATATTTAGATAATAACCATTTATCTATTTCTTCTCTAGAATTATAATCTATTTCAAATGTTCTAGGATCGATATTATCTGTATTTGCATATAATTCAAAGAATGTATATGTGTTTTTTAGTGTATTAAACATTTTAGATTCTACTTCTTTTAAACCTTCTATATCAAATTTTGTTGGAAGCCATGTTGGAGATACTGAAAGTAAATACCATCTAAGTGCATCTACTCCATGTTTTTCAAACATTTCAAAGGGATCTACAGCATTACCTTTACTTTTACTCATCTTTTGACCATTTTTATCTAATAATAAATCGTTTACTAAAACATTTTTATAAGGAGATACTCCTTTAACAAATGTAGATATTGCGATTAATGAATAAAACCAACCTCTAGTTTGATCTATTCCTTCACATATAAAGTCTGCTGGAAATTGTGATTCAAATAATTCTTTATTTTCAAATGGGTAATGATATTGTGCAAAAGGCATGGCTCCTGAGTCAAACCAACAATCTATTACTTCTTTGACTCTAGACATTGTATTACCACATTTAATACATTTTATATGAACGTTATCAACATAAGGTCTATGTAAATCAATAGATTCATCTATTTTTTCTATTGATTTTTCTACTAGTTCTTTTCTTGATGAAATAGATTCTAAATGACCACAATCACATCTCCATATATTAAGAGGTGTTCCCCAATATCTACTTCTAGATATTGCCCAATCGTTTAAGTTTTCTAACCAGTTTCCAAATCTTTTTTCTCCTATAAAATCAGGATGCCAATTAACGGTATTATTATTTTCTATTAATTTATCTTTTAATTTAGTCATTTCTATATACCAGCTTGGTTTAGCATAGTATAAAAGAGGTGTAGAACATCTCCAGCAGTGTGGATAGTTGTGCTTTACTCTTTCTTTTTTAAATAGTTTATCATTTTCTTTTAAGTATTTTATAACTTCTATATCAGCATCAAAAACAAGCATATCTTTCCAAGGACCTTCAGTATATTTACCATCCTCACCTACTGGACTTAGTACTGGTAAATCATATTTCTTTCCTATTTGATAGTCATCTTCACCGAATGCCGGTGCGATATGTACTATTCCTGTACCATCTTCAGTAGTTACATAATCCGCGAGTGTTACAAAGAATGCTTTTTTATTTACTTTAAGTTCGGGTATTAATTGTTCGTATTCTGTATATTCTAAGTCTTTTCCTAATAATTCTTCTAATACTTCTAATTCGTCTCCTAATACTTTATTTAATAGTTTTTTAGCAACTATAAATTTATATCCTTTAGATAAAACTTTTACATATACTTCTTTTGGATTAACCGCTAAAGCAACGTTAGATAAAAGAGTCCAAGGTGTTGTTGTCCAAACTAAAAAATATTCATCTTTATCTTTTGTTTTCATTGGAACTATTACTGTTTCAGCATTAGTTTCTTTATATCCTTGAGCTACTTCATGAGATGCTAAACCCGTTCCACATCTAGAACAATATGGAAGTATTTTATGTCCTTCATATAAATAACCTTCATTAAAAAACTTATTTAATATCCACCATTCGGTTTCTATATAATCATTATGGAAAGTTACATATGGGTTATCTAAATCTATAAAATATCCCATTTTTTTAGTCATTAAACTAAAAGCATCTAAATTTTTAAATACTGATTCTCTACATTTTTCATTAAATTTTTCTATTCCATATGCTTCTATATCTATTTTACTAGTTAAACCTAATGTTTTTTCTACTTCAATTTCAACAGGAAGACCGTGTGTATCCCAACCCGCTTTTCTTATTACTCTTTTACCCTTCATAGTTTGATATTTACAAATTGTGTCTTTTAAAACTCTAGATACTACGTGATGAATACCAGGCATACCATTAGCAGTTGGTGGTCCTTCATAAAATACGAAGTTCTCTTTTCCTTCTCTATTTTTAATTGTTTCTTCTAATATGTTTTCTTTTTCCCATTTATCCGAGATTTTATCTTCTATTTTATTTACTCTTTCGTTTGATAATGATTCAAATATTTTTTTCATTATACCTCCCTTAAATATAAAAAAGAATGGCAAGGAGTCTTACGACGGTACCATCCTTTGTTTTAACTTTTAAATTATAACGTAATCAACGTCTTTTTCTAATTATTTAAAAAAGAATATCAAGAGTGATTTATATTTTATAATTGAACTTATTTTCACCATACATAAGTTCTCTATATCAATTATAAAATATCGTCTCTATCATTTATTTTATCATCTGTATCCATATCGTTTATTAAGTCTAATTGTTGTTCTAACATTGTTTTCATTCTACTTTTATATCTTGTGATATTTTTCTTAAGTAGTTCTGCTCTATATTCAACTTTTTCTGCTCTATCTAATGCATCTGATATTATTCTATTTGCATTTCTTCTCGATTCGTTTAATATATTATCACTATCTTGCTTAGCTTGCAAGCGAATTTTCTCACTATTTGCTTGTACATTTGTAATTGTAGAATTTAAAGTTTGTTCTATTGATTTATATCTATTTAATTCACTTTGTAAATCTAATATTGTTTTATCTTTTGAGATGACTATTTCATCTTTTCTTTTAGAATCTGATATTATCTTTTCTAATTTCATTATTACATCATCTAAGAAGGCATTTACTTCGTAAGTATCGTAACCTCTAAAAGAAACTTTAAATTTTTTCATAAATCACCTCTGAAATTAATATTATAATTCTACGTCTATATCGCTATTATCGTGGATTTTATCTTTTGAATCTTCATCTATTTTACCTTGTACGCTCATGTTTCTTGGAGCACATAGAAATATTCCACCACCTATTTTTTGGAAATCTCCTCCTATTGCATAAATAGTTCCTGTTAAAAAGTCTACTATTCTTTTTGCCTGATCTGTAGTTACTCTTTTTAGGTTAACTATTACTGTATGTCTACTTTTTAAGTGATCTGCAATTTGTTGAGATTCTGAATAAGCACGTGGTTCTAAAAGTATTAGTTTAGTTCCTTCACCTGTTAAGTTTTTTAGTGCTTCTTCTGTAGTTACTGTGTAATAATCGTCTTCTACAGAACTATCACCTTTCTTATCCCATAATTCTCTAAATTTAAATGCCATTTTATCCTCCTTAGTACACTATTTCAATAATATTATAACACATAAATTAAAAAGTATATAAATTACTTAACTTTAGAATTGAAAAAATTTAATGTTTGTTCATATTAAAATAATCCTTCTATTATATATTTATCATTATCTTCTGTTATTTTCATTTTAGTAGCAACTGGTTCTTTTGGCAATCCTGGCATAGTCATTATTTTACCCGCTATACAAACTATAAAGTTTGCTCCTTTTGCTATTCTTATTTCTCTTATTGTTATATCAAAATCATTTGGAGCACCAATTAGTGCTTCGTTATCTGAAAATGAGTATTGAGTTTTTGCTATAACTACTGGTAAGTGTTCTAATTTTAAGTCTTTTATTTTAGTTAATGTCTTTAGTGCACCATCTTCGAATATTACATTATTTCCTCTATATATTTCTCTTACTATTAAATTTATTTTGTCTTCTATAGTTAAATCATCTTTATATAGCAATTTGAACTTGCTATCTTTTATTTGATCTGTTACTTTTACTGCTAAATCTATAGCACCTTTACTCCCCTTTTTGAATACATCTGAAATAGCAATTTCTATGTTTTTTTCTTTAAAATAGTTTATTACAAAATCTAATTCTTTTTTGTTATCTGTTTCAAATTTGTTTAGTGCAATAACTACAGGAATATTATACTTCTTTATGTTTTCTACGTGTCTTTCTAGATTTGGTATTCCTTTTATTAATGCTTCCATATTAACTTTATTTAATTCTTCTTTTAATGCACCACCGTGAAGTTTAAGAGCTCTTATAGTAGCAACTAAGACTGCTACATTTGGTTTTAAATTTCCTATTCTACACTTTAAATCAAAAAACTTTTCAGCACCTAAATCTGCTCCAAATCCAGCTTCAGTAACTACATAATCTCCCAGTTTTAAAGCGGTTTTTGTAGCGATTATACTATTACAACCGTGTGCTATATTCGCAAATGGTCCACCATGTATTATTGTTGGGGTATGCTCTAGTGTTTGTACTAAGTTTGGTTTAATAGCATCTTTCATTATTATAGTCATTGCCTCTTCAGCTTTTAAATCAGATGCAGTTACAATTTTATCGTCAAATGTATATCCAACTATTATCTTTTTAAATCTTTCTTTTAAGTCTTTTAAATCCTTTGCTAAACATAATATAGCCATTATTTCAGACGCTACAGTAATATCGAAACCTGTAGTTCTTTTTATACCATTTTTTTCTCCTAAACCAATATCTATTGTTCTAAGTGCCCTATCGTTTATATCGAGTACTCTTTTCCATGTTATTTTATTCGGATCTATATTTAAAGGATTACCATGAAAAATAGAGTTATCTATCATAGCAGCAAGTAAGTTATGTGCTGTTGTTACTGCGTGCATATCTCCTGTAAAGTGTAAATTTATATCTTCCATAGGAACAACTTGTGCATAACCACCACCACAAGCACCTCCTTTCATACCAAAAGAGGGTCCTAGTGATGGCTCTCTAAGTGCTAGTACTGTTTTTTTGTTTATTTTATTTAGTGCATCTGCTAAACCGATACTGGTCGTTGTTTTGCCTTCTCCTGATTTTGTTGGAGACATGGCAGTTACCAATATTAATTTACCTTTGTGTTCGTTTTTTATGTTTTTAAAGTTTATTTTAGCTTTATAATTTCCATATAGTTCTAAATCTTCTTTTTTTAGATTTATTTTTTTTGCAATATCAAATATATTTTTTAATTTTATTTCTCTTGTAATTTGGTTATCTGTTTTCATGTTCCTCCTACATTTTTAAAGATTTTATTTTAGGTTTTTCTTCTAATATTTGTGATATTGTTTCTTTTTTATTTAATGTATCTATTATATTTGCCATATAGTTTGTACAGTCTACAGATTCAATCCAATTAGATTTTAATATATCTTCTCTTATATAAGATAAATTAGTAGTATATATTTTTTCGAATTGTTTTTCATTTTTTGCTTCATTGAAGTATTCTATACCGTTTGTAAATAAAGAGTAAGTAGCAAAGAAATACACATCTTTTATTCCTTTTTCTTTTAGTTGTTTAGCGACATCTAGCATAGATTCTCCAGATGAAATCATATCATCTACTACTATTGCTGTTTTATCTTTAGGATCTGGTCCGATATAAATATGGTCAATTATTGGATTTTTACCATTTATTACTTTTGAAAAATCTCTTCTTTTATAAAATAGACCAATTCCATTATTTAATCTAAATGTATCTGAAAAGTATCTAGCTCTATCCATAGCACCTGTATCTGGACTTACTATTATTAAGTCTTCTAAGTTCATATCTTCATTTTTTATAAATTCTTCAATCATTACACTGGTTGCAAAAAAGTTTGTAAATGGATGATTTGGAATTGCATTTTGTATGTCTGGGTCATGAGCATCAAATGTTATTATTTCATCTACCCCAATATTTACCATTTCTTGAAGCATAACAGCACAATCTAATGATTCTCTACCTTTTCTTCTATGTTGTCTACTTTGATATAAAAGAGGCATTATTAATGTTATTCTTCTTGCATGGCCTGCTACAGCACTTATTGCTCTTTTTATATCTTGTATATGATCATCTGGACTCATGTGATTCGTATAAGAACCAATATTGTATGTTATCCCATTATTTCCAATATCAGATAATATATAAACATCTTTATCTCTTATTGTTTCTTTAATTGATAGTTTTGCTTCTCCGTTTGAGAACCTTACTTGATTAGTTTTTACTATAAAAGATTTATCTACTTTTCTTTTATTAACTAAAATATCGTCTACTTTTTGTCCAAAATCTAAAAAGTTATTCAGCACGATTAATCTTAAATTATCTTCCATATAGCCTCCCATACAACTTATAAAAAGAGATTGCTCTCTTTTAATTAATCTCCCCTATTTTGAGGTCTTTTACCAAGATTATCTATGTGGATTTTATTTTTCTTATTAAAACTTTTATCTAATTTACTATTTGTTTTGTTTACGTTTTTGTAGGTAGTTTTTTTAGCTTTTAATTTATTTTGTAAAGCTTCTTGTAATTTGCTAATTGGTTTTTCCTCCATATAACCTCCTATCTCATAGCTTCTTCTATAGCGACAGATACAGATACAGTAGCACCAACCATAGGGTTGTTACCCATACCAATATATCCCATCATTTCTACGTGTGCTGGAACAGATGATGAACCTGCAAATTGTGCATCAGAATGCATTCTTCCTAAAGTGTCTGTAAATCCATAAGAAGCAGGACCCGAGCCCATATTATCAGGGTGTAATGTTCTACCAGTTCCACCACCAGATGCAACTGAAAAGTACTTTTTACCCATTTCATTACATTCTTTTTTGTATGTACCTGCGACCGGATGTTGGAATCGAGTTGGGTTGGTAGAGTTACCAGTAATAGATACATCTACGCCCTCTTTATGCATTATTGCAACCCCTTCTCTAACATCGTTAGCACCATAACATCTAACTTTAGATTTCTCACCATTAGAGTACCTTATTTCGTCTACTACATTAAGTTTTGATGCATAGAAATCATATTCTGTTTTAACATATGTAAAACCATTTATTCTGGATATTATAAGTGCTGCATCTTTTCCTAAACCATTTAATATTACTCTAAGTGGTTCTTTTCTTACCTTATTAGCAGAATTTGCTATTCCGATTGCTCCTTCAGCAGCAGCGAACGATTCGTGACCTGCTAAGAATGCAAAACATTTAGTTTCTTCACTTAAGAGCATAGCTGCTAAATTACCATGACCAAATCCAACTTTTCTATCTTCAGCAACAGAACCAGGTAAACAAAATGATTGTAAACCCTCACCAATATATACTGCTGCTTCTTTTGCGGTTCTAACTCCCTGTTTAAGTGCTATAGCACAACCAACAACATAAGCCCACCCAGCATCATCAAAAGATATTGATTGAACTCCTTTTACGATACTAAGTACATCTATATTTTTGTTATCGCATATTTGTTTAGCTTCTTCTAGATTTTCAATCCCATACTTATTCAAAGTAGCATTTATTTTTTCTATTCTATCTTCATATCTTTCAAAATGTATCATATACTACTCCTTCCTCGGATCTATTTTCTTTACTGCCTCATTAAATCTTCCATATGTACCACTTGCTTTTTCTATAGCTTCTAGTGGATTCATGTTAGACTTAATATAATCCATCATTCTACCTAAATTAACATATTTATATCCTATTATAGAATCATCTTCTCCTAAACCTAATTCTACTATATAACCTTCCGCTAAATCTAAATATCTAGGTCCTTTTTCTTTAGTGGAATAGATAGTTGCTACTTGACTTCTATGTCCTTTACCTAAGTCTTCTAAACCAGCTCCTATTGGAAGTCCATTTTCTGAAAATGCAGATTGACTTCTACCATATACTATTTGTAAAAACAACTCTCTCATTGCTGTATTTATAGCATCACAAACTAAGTCTGTATTTAGTGCTTCAAGTATCGTTTTACCTACTAGTATTTCTCCTGCCATTGCTGCAGAATGAGTCATACCAGAGCATCCAATAACCTCTACTAAAGCCTCTTCTATTATTCCACTTTTTATGTTTAAAGTTAATTTGCAAGCCCCTTGTTGAGGTGCACACCAACCCACTCCGTGTGTTAATCCTGAAATGTCCTTTATTTCCTTTGCTTTTATCCATTTTCCTTCTTCAGGAATTGGAGCAGGACCGTGATTTGCATCGTTTTTTACACAATACATTTCATTTACTTCTTTTGTATTCATTTTATCACCTACCCTATAAATAATTATAACAAAATTAGAGCAAATAGTAAATAAAGAAGATTGTAATTAATCTTCTTTATTGTAAAAACTTCAAATTTTGTGTCTTATATTTTATTATGTTATACATTTTTATAACTCAAAATAATAACACATATTTTAAAATTTATGCTATTATATTATTAGAATAATAACAGGAGTCTATATGAAAAAAATACTATTTATTTTACTTATACTATTTAGTTATGGCGTAAAAGCAGAGGTCGATTGTAACAAACTACTGGAAGTTAAACATACTTGTACAGCACCAAATGGACTTATGAATATGAATTTAGACGATGAATTAACTTGTAATATTGCTTTTAATACAATTGTAGAAGAAACTTGTACTCCAAGTTCTGAAACATTAAAAGATATATCATTTAAATTAAATACTCCTAATACATTACCTATTACAAGTGATACTGTAGGTAGTGGATTTACTAAGTCTGGAACAGATACCCTAACCTTTTCTAGGGAGACAGGTATTAGTGAAGGAACTATATATACATATAAAATAAAAGCTAAAGAAGTTAGTGTAGATACCTCATATAATATATCAATATCAAATATAGAAATAAAAAATGAAAACAATATATTTACACAAGCTAATTTAATTGGAAGCAACATTTCTTTTAAGGTATTAAGAATAAAATCTAGTATTAATACATTGTCAAAACTAGACATATCTGGATATAATTTAAACCCATTATTTAATTCTAGTACTTTAAATTATACTTTGACCTTAGATACAAAAACATCTAAAGTTAATATTGTTCCAACTATGACTAGTGATACATCTACTCTAAGTGGAGATACAGGAGAAAAGACTTTAAATTATGGTGAAAATACATTTAAAATAAATGTAAAAAGTGAAACAGGTGTTACTAAAGTATATACTGTTGTAGTAACCAGACAAGACTATAGAAGTAATGAAAATGGTTTAAAAAGTTTAACGGTTTCAAATACATCATTTATTTTCAAACCAAACACTTTAAGATATGATTTGGAGGTAGATAAAGAGATTAACTCTGTTTCTATAAGGTCTGCTTTAATAGATCCTAAATCTAGTTATATAGAAGGTACTGATAGTATAAGTAAGAATTTAGTAGTGGGAAGAAATACTGTAATTATAAAAGTAAAAGCTGAAAATGGAGATATAAAGACATATACTATAAATATAGTAAAAAACGATGGGAAAAGTTCAGTTAATAGTTTATCAACTCTAAGTGTTGTTGGATATGAAAATAAAATTGAATTTATACCAGAAACACTTACCTACTCTCTAACAGTATCTAGTACTGTAAAAGAAATTGAAATAAAATCTAACATGACAAGTACTAAATCAACTTATGTAGAGGGTTTTGGTAATAGAAAAGTTACATTAGAAGCAGGATTAAATAAAGTTGAAATAAAAGTAAAATCCGAAACGGGTGTAGTAAAAACATACATAATAAATATTACAAAAGAAGACCCAAAGGATAATACTGTACTAAAAAGTTTAAAGATAGATGTAGAGGACTTTAAGTTTGATCCAAACAAGTTAGAATATGAATTAGAAGTATCTAATTTAGTTGAAAAATTAAATATAGAAGCTATAACAGAAGAAAAAGGAAC
>CAZJQU010000012.1:0-4130 GCA_964548645.1 uncultured Muribaculaceae bacterium | reverse complement strand
TCAATAATAAAAATAATTGCATCTGCTGAAGATGGTTCGAGTACCGAATATGCAATAAAGATAACAAAAGATTTAAATGGTATCATTCCACTTGTACTTGTTACTATTGTAATAATTATAATCAGTATTACAGCAGCTAAGAAAAATAAAAAAGTAAAAATAATTAAAAAGGATAAGGTTGTAAAAAGACCAATACCTTTAAACAATGTTACAGTAGAACCTAAACCAGTAGAAGTTGTACCCGTTGTAGAAGATATAGTAAAAACTCCTGTTGAAGAGGTTAAACCAAATAATGAAGAAACGAAGCCTATTGTAGAAGAAATATTGGAAAGTCCAGTTGAAGAGACAAAATCTGTTATGGAAGAAACAGAGTCAAAACCCATTGTGGAAGATAAAAAAGAAGATGAGATTTTAGAAATCTAATCTTCTTTTAATATAATTTTTCTAGTACAATTAAACTTTCTATGTGATATGTGTTTGGAAACATATCTATTATATATGATTTAACTATTCTATAATTATATAACATTTCAATATCTCTTTTTAATGTATCTGGATTACAAGATACATATACTATTTTTCTTGGATTTAATTCTAATATCTTATTTATTACATTGGTTTTAAGTCCATTTCTTGGTGGGTCTACTATTACAATATCTATTTTTTCTATATTATTTATTGCATTTTCAGCTTTATCAGAAATAAATTCTACATTATTAATATTGTTTATGTGTTTGTTTACATTTGATAACTCTACAGCTTCTTTTACTATTTCTATTCCAATTACCTTTTTAACGTGTTTTGACAAGTATAACGATATAGTTCCAACTCCTGAGTATAAATCCAATATTACATCACTTTTAGTTAAATCTAAAGATTTAAATATAGTTTTATATAGCATTATCATACCTTCAATATTAACTTGAAAAAAAGAGTTATTTGATACTCTAAAAGTTAAATCAAGTACATTTGCATCAATATAGTCATTACCGTATATTAAATTATTATTTAAATATATTGAATCTATGTCCTTAAAGTGATCTATAATATAATCTTTATTTATATTACCAATAAGATTTAGCATAGTTTTATCTAAACTTTTAATAGTAACTTCTTCAATATCATTTAATTTTATATTATTTAATCTGAAAATAACTTTATTTATATTTTCATTACATATTAAACAATTATCTATATTTACTATTTTATTTGTCATACTTTCATATAGACCCAACCCACTCTTGTTTACTCTAAGCGTCACTTTATTTCTATAGTTATACTGCTTCATAGGAAATATCTCAATATTCGATATGTTTAATGTTTCTTTTAACCTATTTAATTTATATTCTAGTTGAGCGTTATAATCTAAGTGTCCAATATTACACCCACCACATCTATCATAATAAGTACAAGGATATTCTATTCTTTTATCTATCCTATTGATTATATCTACTATTGATGCTTTAGCATAATTTTTTTTGATATTATAAATCTTTATTTTTAATGTTTCATTTACTATACCTTTATCTACAAATATGACAAAATTGTTATATCTCGCTATACCTTTTCCAAAGTTATCTTGCTGTAAGATTTCTACTTCTAATATGTCTCCTATTTTCATGATAGATTCCTTTTATAATTAAACATATACTGTATAACTATTCCAGAATACTTACCAAACTTAATATCCATATATTTCTTTATTTCAATAATATCTTCTATATTATATCTTTCTTTTATTATCTTTTTTACCCATACATCAATTGGATATGAATCATATCTTTGATATGCGAATAATAATATACAACTAGCCACCTTAAGTCCAATTCCTTTTTCATTCATTAAGTATTCAAAGGCATCTGGTGTATTCATACTATCTATTTTATTTAAATCAAACTCATTATTATTTATTTTATCTATTATTTCTTTTACATACTTAGCTCTAAATCCAAGTTTCATCTCTCTTAATTCTTCTTCTGTTATATCTTTTAATTCAATTACACTAGGAAATAAACTATATTCTTTTTTATTAAATATTACTTTTTTACCATATTTATTAGAAATATTATCTACACATTTTTTTATGTTTGGAACACTATTATTTATAGATATCATATATGATATTAATGTTTCAAATTTTGGCATTTTTTGCATTCTAAAACCATAAGATTTATCAATAATATCTTTTATAGAGTTATCCATATTTAATATTTCTTTATTTATTTTATTATAGTCTATATTTAAAGAAAAGAAATCTACTACAATTTCTTTTAAATTTACTTCATTATTGGACTCTACATACAAGTAACTTCCTTCTTGTTTAACCTTTATTACTCTATCCGATAATATTATTATATAGCTATCATCAAATATTTCATATCTAAAGAATTCTCCACTTGTAATTGAACTATTTAAATCAAAATCCAATACATCTATTTTCATTATATCTTTTCTATTTCTTCAAGTAAGTTTTTATATAATAAAGGTGCGACGGTAGTAATTAAATCTTGATTTTTTATTTCAAATAATTTTTGTTCCTTATCTAGATTACAAAACTTAAAATCCTTATCATTATCTACATTCATTAAAAACATATATGTTACATCTTCATGGTTTGCTTTACTCATTATCATATACTTTTTATCGTCTGCTAGAGTTATTACATCTTGTACATTATATTTCATATTTACTCCTTTTTTAATGACTTTACTTTTGCATTATTTTCTTTTATTTTATTATCATTTATTACTTTTGTTTTTATATAGTCTTTTGCTTTTACTAATGACGCGATTAGAAGGCCACCAGACACTAAAGGCATCCAAAGAGGTTCTTTATCACTATTTAGTATTACACTTCCTAAATAAAGTAAACCAGCGTAGTATAATTGTTGTCTTGTTTCCCATCTTAAATTATCATTTTCAGTTTTATATTTTATTTCCAAATTATCCATTGTTCACCACCTACTTATATTTTATCATAAAAAACAATTTATTTATAAAAAGTTATACCTTCTATTTCTAATAACTTTATTTTTATATCTATACCTCCTGTATAACCCGTTAATTTATTGTTTTTACCAAGTACACGATGGCATGGGATTATTATTGGTATTGGATTTCTACCAAGTGCTCCTCCTACTGCCCTACTCGACATTTTGCTATATATCATATATGCAATCTCACCATAAGTCAAAGTCTCACCAAAAGGTATATTAGAGGTTATTTCTAATACTTTCTTTTGAAAAGGAGTACCATTATACTCTAGCGATAAATCTGTTATATTGGGTCTATTACCACTAAAATAACTATCTAACCACGCTTTAGTTTTTATCAATATAGGTAATTTATCGTTCTTTACTAAACCTTTGGGTATAAATTCATTAATTAGTATTTGAGTTAAACTATTTTCATTAGCTATTAATATTAAGTTTCCAATTATAGATTTATATTCTGTATAGTACATATTTTCACCCATCTATAGAAAACTCAACAAAGAAGTATAATTTATCATCTTCTTTTGGAATTGTTCCTTCATTATTATTAAAAACATATTTTACTAATCTATATTCACCTTCAGGTAATTCACCGTATATATATGACCAATCTTGTTTTAACTCCAACTTTTTTTCTTTATTTAGAGTATAACCTATATCATCAAAACCATAATTCTCATTAATTGGATCTAGATTGCTCCACACAGAGTTAATTTTCCTTTCAATTTTGAACTCTTCTCCATATAAATAACCTTTTTTACTAAAATCAGTGATTATTACAGTGGCACTTGTTTTAGTTAATGTATCCTCTTTTATTTTCATTATAATGCTACCATCTGACACTTTTTTTATGCTCACATTTGTTACTACATTATTAAAAACTTGTATTCCAAAGATTTCAATTATTAAACCTTTATTATATTTTCCATCAAATACTAATCGTTTTACTTTTGTTACTTTATATATAATAGATTTATATTCTACAGATCCTCCATCTTTTAATCTCATAGGTATTGGAATAAGTAGTACTAAAAATAAAACTATAATTGATATTATTAATATTTTCTTTTTCATTAACTCTCCTTAATTAATTATACCATTATTATAAAGTATGTTATAATAAATCGCTAATGGAGGC